>NZ_CP065359.1:1589444-1903055 GCF_019904295.1 Ruegeria sp. SCSIO 43209 | reverse complement strand
GCGCAGGCCGGGTGCCAAGTGAGGGCGAAGGCGCGTCAGAGGCGCGGCATGTAGCCCGAAGGTCAACGTGTTTTCAAGCGGCCAACCAAGCCGCGCAGCAGCAAGCGAAAAGGTCGACTGGCCGGGTAGGGCAATCCATTCGTTCGTTTCGAAATTACGCGCGATAACGGACCCGGCCCCGAACCAGAACGGATCACCCGAGGCCAGCACAACGGTTTGCCGACCGCGCAATGCGGTCAGAATTGGCAGGCCATCGGCAAATGGGACCGGCCATTCAATCCGTTCCGCCGCGCTGTCTGGGATCAACGACAGGTGGCGTGTCGGACCCATGACAATCTCAGCGCGGTCCAGCACTTGACGGCTTGCAGGGGACAGGCCATCCAGTCCATCTTCGCCCAAACCCAATACAGTCAGCCACGGAGTTTCAGACATGCCCAACCTCCTGATTCTTGGTGGCACGACCGAGGCGAATGCTCTGGCAAAATCGGTTGCCGATCAAGGCATTCCCGCTACATATTCCTACGCTGGACGTGTCGATAACCCGCGCTCGCAACCCGTGCCGATGCGCGTGGGCGGGTTTGGTGGTGCAGCGGGACTGGCGCGGTACATTCACGAGCACGGCGTCAGCCATGTTGTCGATGCGACTCATCCCTTTGCGGCACAGATGAGCCGAAATGCGGTGGATGCCTGTGCGAGGGCTGCAACGCCCTTGGCCGCTCTGACCCGGCCTGCCTGGGTCGCGCAAGACGGAGATAACTGGCAGCACGTACCGGATATTGAAGCTGCGGTTGAAGCTTTGGCTGGTCCAGCCCGCCGCGTCTTCCTGGCAGTTGGCCGCATGCATCTTCATGACTTCGCAGCCCAACCTCAGCATCACTATCTTTTGCGGCTTGTAGACGATCCGGACGCATTGCCGCTTCCGAAAAGCGATGTGATCGTTTCGCGGGGCCCGTTTTCTGTTGAAGAGGACCGGGCCTTGATGGAACGTCACCATACGCAATTGATTGTGTCCAAGAATGCGGGTGGCACCGGCGCGCGGGCCAAACTGGATGCCGCAAGGGCGCTGGGCTTGCCGGTTCTGATGATAGACCGTCCGACCCTGCCGAAGCGGACCGAGTTGGCAAATGTCACGCAGGTCTTGGACTGGCTGGCGCATACTTAATCCTTGGCCAGCGTGAATCTCGGGGTGTAGACGATCGGGGCGCTGTTGCGCTCGACTATGCGGGTCAGGGACGAGCCGACGATGACGACGGTCTGCATGTCCGCCATATCTGCCGTGGCTTCTTCCAGAGTTGAAATCCGCAAAGCCTCATTCTCGCGGGATACAGCGCGTGCAAACAGGATCAGGCGTTCCGGCTCACATTCTTCCCGCAGGATTTCCAGCGTTTTTTCAAACCCTTCCGGTCGAGACTTCGAGCGAGGGTTGTAGAACGCCATGGCGAAATCGCCCTGCGCGGCAAGTCGGAGGCGCTTTTCGATCAGTGGCCATGGCTTCAGGTTGTCGCTCAGGTTGATGGCGCAGAAATCATGCCCTAACGGTGCCCCAGCGCGGGCCGAAGCCGCCAGCATCGCAGTGATCCCGGGCAACACTTCGATCTGTATGTCGCGCCAGTCATTCGGCCCGTTTTCAAGCGCTTCAAACACCGCTGCGGCCATCGCAAACACGCCGGGATCCCCTGACGAGACTACAACGACGCGCTTACCGTCGGCCGCCATTTGCAAAGCGTGCTGAGAGCGGTCGATCTCGACCCGGTTATCGCTGGCGTGCAGGGTCAATCCCTCTCGCTCGGCCACCCGAGCAACATAAGGGATGTAGCCAACCACGTCCGTCGCTTCTGCCAGCGCGGCAGTGACTTCGGGAGTGACCAGTGCTTCGTTTCCAGGCCCAAGGCCAGCGATCTTGACCCAACCGCTCATGGTCGGCGTCCCTGTCCATGAACCAGAATGATCGAGAAATAGGGCGTGATCCCTTCGCAATTGTCAGACAGTTTGCAGACCCGTTGGTTCGGCATCTGAGCGTATTCGACGATCCACGCGCGGTCATACAGCCCGGCTTGTCTCAGCGCGCGCTTTACCTTGTCGAAGTTCCGCCCGATCTTCATGACAACCAGCGCGTCGGTCTGGGTCATGCGTTCAGTCAGAGTATCCTCGGGCAAGGTTCCAACAAGAACCGTGAGGACATCGTCGCCCCAAGTTATCGGGTCACCGGTTGCGGTCCAAGCGCCGGACATGCCGGTTATGGCAGGTACGACTTCGACTTCAGATATGTCTCGTAATCGATTGTAAAGGTGCATAAATGATCCATAAAAGAACGGATCGCCTTCGCACAGGACCACTACATCCTCACCATTTTCGGTAAGCGACTTCAGATGTGCGGCACAGTCTTCGTAAAACACCGAAAGGAGTTCATTATACCTTGGATCCGTCACCGGGATTTCGGTGGTTACCGGGTACTCCATTGGAAACTCGATGGCGTCGCCGGGGATCATTCCATTGACGATCTTGCGGGCCTGACCTGTGCGGCCAGGTTTGCGAAAAAACGCCACATGGCGGGCATTGCGCAGCAGGCGGTCTGCACGGACACTCATCAGGTCCGGATCGCCGGGGCCAAGGCCTACGCCGTATATCTTTCCCCCGCTCATTCCGCGCGGCTCGCGATGGCGTTGATTGCGGCTACGGTGATCGCACTGCCTCCCAAACGGCCTTTGACGATGCAGGAGGGTACGGGCTGCGCCTCCCACAAGGCATCCTTGGACTCGACCGCTCCGACGAAGCCCACCGGGCAGCCGATAATGGCAGCGGGGCGTGGGCAGTCGGGATCTTCCAACATGTTCAGAAGGTGGAAAAGCGCGGTAGGGGCGTTACCGATCGCGACCAGTGCTCCTTGCAGATGCGGACGCCACAGCTCTAGCGCGGCGGCAGAGCGCGTGTTGCTCATTTCGGCAGCCAGAGGGCGCACGCGCTCGTCATGCAGGGTGCAGATCACTTCGTTATCAGCGGGCAGGCGAAAGCGGGTGACGCCTTCGCTGACCATGCGGGCATCACACAGGATCGGCGCGCCATTTTCCAGCGCGGAACGCGCTGCCGAGACAAAACCGTCCGAGAAATGGACGAACTCTTCCAGCCCGACCATCCCTGCGGCGTGGATCATCCGAACGGCGACCTGTTCTTCATCGGCATCGAACCGGGCCAGATCAGCCTCGGATCGGATGGTGGCAAAGCTCTGCTTGTAGATCGCCGCGCCGTCGGTTTCGTATTCATAGGGCATCAGGTGAAGTCCATGGTCATGAGTGTTTCTTCGGTCAGGCCGCGTTGGCAGGGCTCATCCCCCGCACGGCCTTGTTTGACAAGGTCAAATCGTCCGGAATTGCCAACCAAAGTGACATCGGCCGGACCCATTCGGGCGCATCCCTTGGCGCAGCCCGATACATGCAGGCTGCCTGCAACGCGCGCGGCCAGGGCGCGCGCCACACCGCGGGTTTCGACCTGCGCCTGCGGGCAGTATGGCGCGCCGGGGCAGGCGTCGGTTGTTCTCAGCGGGTCGGTGCCATCTGTGACAAAGTCAAGGGCGGGTATCGCCGCCCCGCCTTCCAACAGGAACAGCCGCCATGGTGTGACCCGCAGGGCAGTGGCGTTGCTGTTTTCGATCAGCAAATGGAGTTGCCGCGCCGGTAGCTGCCCAAAGGCAGCGCCATAGAGTGTCCCCTGCACGCAGGCTCCCGGCTGAAGAGGCACGCCAATGGGGCCGGGCGCGCTGCCTTGCCACTCGCTGGGCAAACCATATGTGGCAACGGTCCGCGCCATGCGGCGGGTCTCGGTTGTGTGGGTTTGCGCAAACCACTGCGCCAACGCGATCATTAGGTCGATGGCTTGGGCTTCGCTTACCGCTCGCCCGGTTTCAGCCCCGTCCGCGCGCAAGATCAGGCCGCCTGAACCGAGTTCAAGCCGGATATCCGCCGAGTCATCGGCCAATAAACGCTCGGAACCTGTGTCGATGGCAAAGCCGAACTTGGCAGGTAAATCCGGAAGCTCGGCCAGACGCTGGATCAATTCCTGTGTCAGCCGAGCGGTCAGATCACCGGCTTCAAAGAGTGGCGAGACCAGAATGTTGCGGCGAATTTCGATTCCGGGTTCGGCGTCCAGCAGGTTCAGCGAGGAAAGCGCGGCCAACAAGGATTGATGGTCGGTTTCCTTTACTCCACGCAGCTGAAGGTTGGCGCGGTTGGTAAGGTCGATCGTGCCATTGCCGAACCGTTCCGCCAATTCGCACAGCCCTATCGCCTGTTGGGCATCCAGGCGCGCCAGCCGAGGGCGCACACGCACGACCAGCCCATCACCGGACATCATCGGGCGATGGGCACCGGGGCACCAGCCCTGCACGATGGGCGCACTCATCCCAACCCCTCCAGGTCGGCGCGGATCGAGTTCCGGCAGGTATGCCATAGCCCTGCCTCCAGCAGTGCCCGGAACCGATCCTGCATGGCCTGATGTGCTTGCGGGTTTGCCTGTTGCAGGAAGGCGTCGACCTCTTCATTGCCCAGCGTGGCGTCGTGGTACAGATCGAACAGATGCGGTGCGACTGTGCCGGACAGATGCGCGAAAGATGCCATATGATCCAGCGTCGCCGCGATTTCAGCGGCGCCCCGGAACCCGTGCCGCTGCATTCCGGCAATCCAGCCCGGGTTGGCGGCGCGGGCATAGACGACGCGGCTGATTTCCTCGGGCAGGGTGCGGGCGCGCGGGTTGTCCGGGTTGGTATTGTCCAGATGATAGAGCTGTGCGGTACCGCCGGTGATTTTCTTGGCGGCGGCAAATCCGGCCTCGTGCGTTGCATAATCATTGGCCAGCAGCAAGTCCGTCTCGGTCAGGTCCTGTAGGTGCACAAAGCTGTCGGCGTTGGCGACGCGTTGCGAGATACCGTCCTTATCCTGCGCGATGTGTTCACCTTCCAAAGCGAAGGAACTGGCGTCCAGCCAAGCCTCACCCGCCTGCACGCGTGCCTCATCCGTATAGGTTTCGGACAGATGAGTCATGTTCAGACCATAGCTGCCGGGGGCTGGCCCATAGACCCGTGCCGCAGGCTCCTGACCGGCGTAAGGATTCCAGTCGGGTGCTTCATCTCGTTTGGTCAATGCGCGGACAGCCTGACCGTACAGCGCGGAAAGCGTCGGGAACACGTCCCGGAAAAGACCTGAGACGCGCAATGTTACGTCCAGTCGCGGGCGGCTGAGATCGGTGATCGGCAACACTTCGATGCCCGAGACCCGCTCAGACCCTTTGTCCCAAACCGGCTTCACCCCCAGCAGATGCAGCGCCATGGCGAATTCCTCGCCCGCTGTGCGCATGGTGGCCGAACCCCATAGATCGACGATCAAGCCCTTGGGGTAGTCGCCTTCTTCTTGCAGGTGCCGCCGAACCAGTTCCTCAGCGAGCTTGACGCCTTGTGTATAGGCCGCGCGCGTGGGAACCGAGCGCGGATCGGTCGTGTAAAGATTCCGCCCGGTCGGCAGAACATCCGTACGCCCGCGATAGGGGGATCCGGACGGCCCGGCCTCGATCCGTTTGCCCGCTAAAGCGTCAATCAGGGCAGAGCGTTCAGCTTGGGCTGAGGGGGCAGCGTCGAAATTGCCCGTCTCATCGGGGACGCGCCCAAAGATATGCAGCCCATCACCGAACTGGCTTTCCTTGATGTCGCAGACAAATCGGTCAATGCGCGTGATCGCCTCGGCGGTACAGGTGGCCTGATCGAGGCCAAGATCGCTTTCCAGCCCGATGGCCTGCGCCTCGTCCCGGATATCTTCCTGCAGGCGATCACGGCGTTTGGGGTCTAGCCCGTCCGCGTTCGAGAACTCGTCCAACAGCGATTCCAGCCGTACCATGCGATCCGGTGTGCCGCTTTCCTTCATCGGGGGTGGGATATGGCCCAACGTGACCGCCCCGATCCGACGCTTGGCCTGCGCGGCCTCGCCGGGGTCGTTGACGATGAAGGGATAGATCACCGGCAAATCGCCGATTAACGCCTCGGGCCAACACTCGTTGCACAAGGCGACTGATTTTCCCGGCAACCATTCCAGCGTGCCATGCGCGCCGATATGGATCAGCGTATCCGCGACCAATCCTTTGCGCAGCCATAAGTAAAAGGCGACGTAGGCGTGGCGCGGTGTGCGCGACAGATCGTGATAGTCGTCATCGCGCAGTTCGGGTGTACCGCGCTCGGGCTGCAGCGCGATCAGAGCCTTTCCGCGACGCAGCGCAGTGAAGTAGAACGCGCCATTTGTGAAAGCAGGGTCGTCTTCGGGAGTGCCCCAAACCTTATTGAGATCGGTGCGGAGTGTTTCCGGCAGCGCCGCCAGCGCCACCTGATAATCCTCTAGCGGCCATGAAATCCAGGCATCAAGAAGAGTTTCAGCAATTGGCTCGGCAGGCGCGGTGTCATACCCTTCGCCTTGCAGATCGAGCAACATTGCCTCAGCCGAGGCCAGCGCATCCAGACCCACTGCATGTGCCATCTGCCAGTCTTTGCCGGGATAGGTCGATAGTACCAGCGCCGGAACCTGCTCCGCTGTGGGTTTGTCGTGAAGGTTCAGCCAGCCGGAGATGCGGTTGATGATGGCTTCGATCCGTTCGGGTTCAGCCCGATGAGCGAAGCGAGAATATTCGAGATGCGGGTCGCGTTTGCCCGGCTCTTTGAAAGATACGATGCCCGCGTTGATCCGCCCGTCCACTTCCGGAAGGACCACATGCATGGCAAGATCAGCTGGTGAAAGGCCACGTTCCGCTTCGGCCCACGCTTTGCGGCGTGAGGTGGCCAGCGCCACCTGAAAGACCGGCACCTCTGCCACATCGAGAGGTGAGGTGCCTGATGCGCCCTTGCCTGAGAATGAGGTGGCGTTGACGATCGCCGAAGGCTTCAGCGCCACAATAGTTTCGCGCAGCCAATCGGCGGCATTTGGTGCTTTGAGCGACGGGGCAAACAGGCCGACGGCCTCAAAACCCCGCGCGCGCAAGCTGCGGATCAGCGCTGCGATTGGGGCTGTGTCCGCCGAGGTCAGATAAGCACGATAGAAGGTTACGATGATACGTTTCGCATCACCGGGCAGAGCGTTTTCTGCAGGGATCACGCCGTGATCTGGGCACCAGGCACCGCATTCGGGGATGGTCTTGGCGCCCATGACCGGACCTGCATACAACCCCGCAGCCAGTGCCATCTGCGCCAGAGCGGCCTGCGCCGCGACCTCACCGCCGGTGTCGCACAGATGCGCCAGCCGCCGCAGGGTCGAGACAGGCAGGGTAGAGTAATCATCCAGCCGCGTATCCTCGCGACCGTCTGCGGGCAGTACGGCCAGTGCAATCCCTTTGGCCTGCGCCAGCGCCAGAACCTGCTGCAAGCCGTACGCCCAATAGGGCACTCCACCGATCAGACGGATCAGGATGCCCTTTGCGCCCTCCAGTGTCTGCTCGACATATGTGTCGACTGAGAGGGGATGCTTCAGCGCCGTCAGATTGGCCAGCCGCATCGTTGGCATGCGTCCTTCAGGCCCACCTCCACGATGCCAACCCGCCGCGAAAGCGCCAAGGTCACTGTCGGAAAAGGACAGCACCACCAGGTCCGCCGGGCTCTGACCCAGATCGGTCGGGGTCTCGGTTTCTTCGAGCCCATGGCTTTCGCGGAAGACGACGTGCATAAGTCTTACTCGGCAGCCTCGGTTACACCCACGAGGATATCGCGGATCTCGGCCTCTTTGATATCGTCATGCTCGGCAATGACCACAAGGCGCGAGCGACGGTCTTCGCCGGGCTCCCACGGGCGGTCATATTGGTGACGCACGCGCGCACCGACGGCCTGAACCAGTAGGCGCATGGGCTTGCCTTGAACGGCGGCATAGCCTTTGACGCGCAGGATATTCAACTCGTTGGCCAATCGTTCAATCTTGGCGACCAGATCAATCGGATCGGTTTGCTCGGGCAGTTCAACGATGATGCTTTCGAAATCGTCATGCTCGTGATCGTGATGGCCGTCGTGATGGCTGGGACGCGCGTCCATGTCATCCTCGGCCGCGGCTTCTAGACCCAGCACGACGCGGACGTCCACGGCACCCTCAGCCACTTCGACGACGGGCAGGGGGCGGGGCGCTTCGGCGGCGATGATCTCTTTCGCTTTCGCAACGCCTTCCGGGCCAGCCAGATCGGGCTTGGTCAGCAGAATGATGTCGGCGCAGGAAATCTGATCCTCGAACACCTCGGACAAGGGAGTTTCATGATCAATCGAGTCATCTGCCATGCGTTGCGCATCTACCGCCTCGACATTCGGAGCGAACCGACCAGCGGCCACGGCCTCGGCATCGGCCAGAGCAATCACGCCATCGACGGTGATTTTCGAGCGGATATCGGGCCAGTCGAACGCCTTCAGCAGCGGTTTTGGCAGGGCAAGACCGGAGGTTTCGATCAGGATGTGATCGGGGCGCGGCTCTAGTGCCATCAGGGCTTCAATGGTCGGGATGAAATCATCGGCCACGGTGCAGCAGATGCAACCATTGGCCAGTTCCATGATGTTTTCCGCCGGGCAATCAGGAATGGCGCAGGACTTCAGGATATCGCCATCGACGCCGACATCGCCGAATTCGTTGACGACCACCGCCAGACGCTTGCCCTGCGGGTTCTGCATCAGGTGTCGCACCAAAGTGGTTTTGCCCGAGCCCAAAAAGCCGGTGATCACAGTGACGGGGAGTTTCTCGAGATTGCTCATTTCAGGGCTCCAATCGGGGGAATGCGGGCCGCACAGTTTTTGCGGAAATGTTCGGGACGTTCGCGCCATTTGACCAAACCGTCCTCGGTGGCGAGGTATTTGGCTGCGCCTTCGACGATGGTTTCAACATGGTCGATCTCGTTCAGATGCTCATACACGAAAGTCCAGCGATCCGGTCCTCCGCGTAGCACGATCGAGCAGCCTTCATCGCAATTCGACAGGCATTCCACAGCTTTCAAGGTAATGCCTTCGGGCAGGCCCGCCTGTTCAAGCGCCTTGTGCAGCAACGTGCCGGGGCGCTGGGCGTCATCCTCGACAGGCAGCCCGCGACGGCAGGTAGTGCAAACCAGCAGTTCGACCGGTGCGGTCTCGGTCATGTCTCTCATCCCCCCAAATCCTCTTCGTGGGGGACGGGGTTTCATGCGGGCCGATCACAGCCCCACACCGGAACACCCCGTCCGGTTTCATCTTCGGGCGTTGGCAGGTCTCCCGGCTTGCGGATGTCAGAGGAGGCCTCTGTCGGATGTCCCGCCTTCCCGGCCATACTGCCAGTGGCTTTGGGCACCCTCTCCGGTCACGGTCGCGGGGGCGGCTGCGTTTGACGGCAAAAACCGCTGACGCATTCCCTTTTCATCTGCTCTCGCAGACACCAACGAAAGGGACATGCGGCAGGGCAGGGTTGCTTGTCAAGCGAGTCGCGCCGATCCGTGAAAAAGCGGATAAAAAGCGACCTGTCGGGGTCGCTGGGCGGCATGATACTTCTGCAACGACGTGCTGGCATGGCAGCAAGATGCGAACAGGAGGATACCGCGCATGAAAGTAGGGTTTATCGGGCTGGGGAATGTAGGGGGCAAGCTATCTGGATCGCTGCTACGAAACGGTATCGATCTGACGGTTCATGACCTGAACCCGGATCTGGTGACCGAATTCGTCGCCAAGGGTGCCAAAGCCGCCAAAAGCCCGGCGCAACTGATGCGCAATTGCGATGCTGTTATAACCTGTTTGCCTTCTCCTGCGGCCTCGGATGCGGTGATGCAGGAAATGTTGCCAGAGGTCGGCCCTGGCAAAATCTGGATGGAAATGTCGACCACCGATGAAGCCGAAGTCAAACGCCTTGGCGCAATGGTCATCGAACGAGGCGGGGCTGCAGTGGATTGCCCGGTTTCCGGCGGATGTCACCGGGCAGCGACGGGTAATATCTCGATCTTCGCAGGCTGTGATCGTGAGACTTTTGAACGTATCCTGCCATTCCTGACCACCATGGGGCGTCGCATTTTGCACACGGGCGATCTGGGCTCGGCCTCTGTTCTGAAGGTGTTGACCAATTATCTGGCTACCGCCAACCTGATCACCTGCGCCGAGGCATTGGTGACAGCCAAGGCCGCCGGTATGGACCTTGGAACCACCTATGAGGCGATCAAGATATCGTCAGGCACATCCTTCGTGCACGAGACCGAAAGTCAGGTCATCCTGAACGGCTCGCGCGATATTTCCTTCACCATGGACCTGGTGAAAAAAGATATCGGTCTGTTTCAGGAGGTCGCCGACCGTGCCGGAGTTCCTCTGGAGATAAACCCATTGATGATTAAGATTTTCGAAGATGGCATCGCGCGATATGGTGAGCGTGAACTGTCCCCGAACATCATCAGGCGGCTAGAGGACGCGACCGGACTGGAGATCCAGGCGCCAGGGTTCCCAACCGAGATGCTGGACGACGAGCCAGAAGAACCGGGTTATGAGGTGATCCCGCAGAATCGGTAGATCAAATAATCGGCAAGCGTTGCGGCTGTCTGGCGACCTGGTTGGACAAAATTCTGGGGCTATTCTAAACAGATCAACAGGAGTCCGACACCGGCACAGGCAAGAGAACAACTTATGACGAATGAGACCTTTCTCATCGTAACAACGATGAAAAACGAAGGGCCTTTCATGATCGATTGGGTGGCCTACAACCACGCAATCGGTTTTGATGACATTCTGATTTATACCAATGATTGCGCTGATGGTACTGATGCCATGGGCGAACGGCTGCAAGTGCTTGGCTGGGCTCACCACGAGCGAAACAGACTGGGTCCGCGCGCCGCGCCGCAGGTTCGTGCATTTTCGCTTGCGCGGAATCACCCAAGCTATCTGTCATCGGATTGGATTCTCAGTTTGGATGTGGACGAGTATATCAATATCCGTTTGCCCAATAGTGATATAAGAAGCCTCGTTGAGGCCAGCGGCGTGGCGGACGCGATCTCGATCTGCTGGCGCATGTTCGGAAATGCGGGTCAGAACGATTTCGTTGATCGACCTGTACCTGAGACTTTCTTTCTGGCCGCCACCGAAGACGGCTATCCGCATCATCGGACCAAAGGGTTCAAAACGCTGTTCCGCAACAACGGAAAATTCAGCCGTTTTCGCGCCCATCGTCCCAGGATCAATCCAGAAGATGCACCGAACCCTGACGCGCCATACGAAGGCGTGTTGTGGCGGGATTCGGGCGGGAACCTGTACCCAGCAGACCAAGTGAAATGGAAAGCATGGCGTGGTTTCAGCCATGAATTCGCGCGCATTCATCATTATGCTGTGCGCAGCACTGATAGCTTTTTGGTCAAGCGCGACCGTGGGCGCACCAATCATGTGGGGCAGGATCAAGGGCTCAAATACTGGCTCATGATGAACCACAATGATGTTGAGGATCGCTCAATTCTGGAACACATGCCGGCTATGCACGACATCAAATCTGAGATGATGGCAGATCCGCAATTGGCAGACCTCCATCACCAAGCATGTGAGTGGCACAGGTCGAAAGCCGAAGAATTGAGAGCCAGACCGGACTGGGTTGATCTGGTTGAAGCGTTGCAAAATTCCTCAACCGGAGAAGACGTCTATGGGTGAAGCTGTATCTGCTGAGGATCGCCGCAAGAAGCAAGCTGAGCAGCGCGAACGGAAGGATTCCCTGCGGCGCGAAATGCTCAAGACCATGCCGCATGGACGGTTGAGCGTTGAAATTGGCGTTTGGAAGGGCGAATTTTCGCGGATTCTGCTGGAAGAGCTGCAACCCTCTAAATTGTGCCTCATCGATCCCTGGCAAGTACAGCAAGACCCGGATGGCGGTGCTTCGCTTGCCGGAGCGCGCACGCAAAAGGATATGGATCGGATCTACGATGCAGTAACGGGTAAATACAGCACCGAGATCGCCAAGGGGCAAGTTTCGATCATTCGCGACTATTCGCAACCGGCGCTGCGTTTGTTTGAAGATCAAAGCATCGGGTTTGCCTATTTGGACGGCGACCATTCCTACGAGGGCGTAAAAACGGATCTGGATGCTTTGCTGCCCAAGATGATCGAAGGCGGCGTAATCATGCTTGACGATTATCACAGGCGAGGGTGGTGGAAAGATGACGTGATGCGTGCGTTCCACGAATTCCTCGGGGCACATTCTGCGGGGCTGCGGCTCAAGGCCATCATGGGGGCGCAGGTGGCCGTCGAGAAACTTTGAGCCGAGATCATTTTTCTGATTATAGATTCGTGCGAGGTAATCTGGGCTGGCTGATGTCTTCCAGCGTCAACAGTGTTAAGCAACAAGTTCAGCGATGACGGATAGGGTTGTTGTCTAAGTCCGATCATTTTTGAATAGCGGCACTTTCCCAGGCAGACAGGAACTTTCTGCGCTTCAGCGTATCGAGGAACGTCAACAGCGCAGGGTCCAGCGCTATCGCTGCGCTTTCGGTCGTGGAGTCCTGCGTGTCCAGAAGTGGCAGTGCTGCCATTGATTCCGGATTCAGCGTGGTCAGGTGCCGGACAAAGGTTTCCGCTTCCTCCGGCAAGCGGCTTTTGCCAGTTACCATGGCGGTTCGCATCATCGTCGTCTGAAAATCCGAAGGCAGAATGATCTGAAGGGCATCCTTTCCTTCTGTTCGTACCGCCGCATAACTGCCAAGCACGTTGTAGGCCACCGCGATCGTACCATCCGCCAGGTCGTTAATCATGTCGCCCGAACAACAATACAGCCGCACGTCCAGGCCGCCCAAAACCTCCATCAAGCGCCAATAGGTTTCCGAGGCGCGGGCGTCCTGCGTCGCGAACAAATAGCCCAATCCCGACTGGCGCACGTCATAAGTGCCGACTTTGCCCCGAAAATCATCCGGGCGGGCACGCAGCGCTTCGATCAGTTCCTGCCGCGTTTGCGGCATTGGTTGTCCTTCGAACGCGGTGCGGTTGACAACGATGGTTGCGGGTTCCGAAGTGAAGGCGAACAGGCTTTGATGCCATTGCGCCCAAGGGGGGTGCGGAAGATCGTTAAGCGCCAGCGCATATCCGTCATTCGCGAGCTTCAGTTGCAGGTCCATCGCGCTGGAAACGACAACGTCGAACGCTTCTGGCGTGGCTCGGACGCGTCGGTCGATATCGGCCGTGCCGGTCACCAGATATTCGACCGATATCGCTGGATTCTGGGCGACGAAATCCTCGATCAGCGGCGCAAACAGGGCGGTATCGGTGCTGGAAATGACCCGCAGTCGGGGGCCGTCGGCACTTTCGTTGAATATTTGTCGGTCTTCCCAATCCTGAGCCCCTGCGCCGCTGGCGAACAGGCACAGGATCAGAGTGACAAGATAACGCATGCGCCGCCCTCCGCTTTGTTTGAAAGTACCAGCGTGCCACCATGGGCGACCGCGACGTCCTGGGCAATGGTTAGCCCGAGGCCCGATCCGATGGTTCCTGCCGCGTTCTGACCACGTTCGAAACGTCTTGTGAGCGTTTCGATTTCATCTGGCGGAAAGCCTGGCCCCTGGTCACTGACCGTGATCCGGGCTGTGGGTGACCCTGCGACATCGATGACTACGGTACTGTCCGCTGGCGCATATTTAAGCGCATTGTCTACCATGTTCCGCACCGCATTTTGGATGAGGATGGGGTCGCCCGAATACATGACCTGCGGATCGCCGCTCAAAGCAAGCGAAAGGTCTTTCATTTCAGCGATGGGCGTCAAGCGCTGGACAAGCTCTCGGATCAGAGTCACCAGATCGATATCCTCGCGCTCCAGATGGTCAGCGCGGAATGTGATCATGGCGTGATCCAGTAGTTGCCCCGCGGCCCGAGAGCTTTCGTCGATAGCGCGCATCATTGATCGTAACGCCTCGCGGTTGTCTTCTCTCTCCACCCGTTGCAGCGTCGCCTCGGCATAAGACCTGACCGTTGCCAGCGGGGTGCGGACCCTATGGGCGGCCTCGGCGATAAAGTCCTCGGATTGGCTGAGAGACTGGTCCAGGCGTCCCATCAGCGAATTCAGCGATGACACCAAAGGCGCCATTTCACGCGGTACTGGTTTTTTGAATGGGCTGAGATCTTGCGGTCCCCGACGGGTGACGGATGTCGTTAATCTGTCGAGCTGGCCGATGGTGGCCGAACTCACCCAGAAGGACAATACAGCCGCAAGCACAAAGAACCCCAATCCCAAAAGGCCGGCATTGCGTGAGATTTGATCCAGCGTCTCCGACAGCGCATCTTGGGTCTGTCCCAAGGCCACTTCGATTTCTGTCTGATTTCCCAGCCCAACCAGAGTGCGGCTGGCACTGACCTGACGAACGTTTTCACCGCGCACTTCACCGAAGCGAAAGGTCCATTTTCCATCAGCGGGTCCTTGAGTTGGGGTCAGGTCTTCGTAGCCGGACAAGAACTCGCCATCCTGAAAAATCGCATAAAACACTCGGTCGTCCGACGGCGTGCTCAGCATGGAAAAGGCAGCATAGGGGATATCGACTTCAAGCTCGCCTCCACGCAGCGCCGCGGCGTCGAGGATCGAGGTGACTGAGGCACCCAGAATGTTGTCCTGACCTTGCTGGGCAACCTGAACTGCATAGTCGCGGACAGCAAAGAACAGCACGAGGGCCAGAATCGCGGCACCGCCGATTAGCGTTAGCGCAAGACGGTTTCGCAGTGATCCGGAAACATTTGGATTAATTGCCATGATCCAGCCTGTAGCCCAAACCGCGCAACGTTGTGATCCTGAGGTCCGATTTTTCCAGATGCTTACGCAGTCGTCCAACATACACCTCGATGGCATTGTCCGAAACATTGTCGTCGTAGGAGAACAACCGGTCCGCCAGCTTCTGCTTAGAAAACACCTGACCGGGGGCGTTGATCAGCAGTTCCAACAAGCGCAGTTCGCGGTTGCGAAGCGAGACGATGTCGTCGCCCACCGTCAAATGACCCGCAACCGGATCAAAGACGACGCCGCCAATTTCAATCGTCGTTTTGGTCTTGCCGGATTTGCGTCTCAGCACTGCGCGGCAGCGCGCCTCAAGTTCAGCATGGTCGAAGGGCTTGGTGACATAATCGTCCGCCCCAAGATCGAGTGAGCCGATTCGATCCGACACTTGACTGCGGGCGGTCAGAACGATGACAGGTGTGTCCAGATGGCTGGCGCGATGCCGTTTGAGGAAATCCCGCCCGTCCCCGTCGGGAAGCATGATGTCCAGCAGGATCAGGTCATACTCATCGATTTCAACAAAGGCCACAGCATCTTCTATTTTCTCTGCGTGATCAACCACATGCCCGTCCAGTCGCATGCGCGAACTTATGGCATTGGCGAGGTCCAGATTGTCTTCGACCAAGAGGAATTTCATCGGGATCCAATAGTAATTTCACCCATGACAGGTTGATGTCAGGTTGATGTGTTTAGGTTTCGAATAATCTGAGCCGCACTGCGGCCGGTTGTCAAACGGGAGGAATTCATGACGAAAATCAAACTGGGCCGTCGCGCCCTAATCGCGGCTGTGACCGCTATTGGTCTGGCTGGACCGACTTTCGCTGAAGAGGTCGTAGATAGCATCCACTTTCTGATCCCCGGTGGCGCAGGAGGCGGCTGGGACGGCACGGCCCGTGGCACCGGTGAGGCGCTGACGAATGCGGGTCTCGTGGGAACTGCATCCTACGAAAACATGTCGGGCGGCGGCGGTGGTAAAGCCATCGGATATCTGATCGAAAACGCCGACAGCAACCACGGCACGCTTATGGTCAACTCGACCCCGATCGTGATCCGCTCTCTGACCGGAGTGTTCCCGCACAATTTCCGCGACCTGACACTGGTCTCGGGCACGATCGGCGATTACGCCGCGATTGTTGTGGGCAAAGACAGCCCCATCAATTCAATGGCGGACCTGCTAGCCGCATATGACGCCGATCCAAGTACAACGGCCATCGGCGGCGGTTCTGTGCCGGGCGGGATGGACCATCTGGTCGCGGCCATGGTGATGGAAGCGGCAGGCAAGGACGCTTTGGGCGTGAAGTACATCCCCTATGATGCAGGTGGCAAAGCGATGGCCGCGCTTCTGTCCGGTGAGATTGCCGCGCTATCGACCGGTTTCTCGGAGGCTGTCGATCTGGCGAATGCAGGTGAGGTGAAGATCATTGGCGTCACCGCGGAAGAGCGCGTGGATGCAGCCCCTGATGCGCAGACCATGAAAGAGCAGGGCATCGACACAACTTTCGTGAACTGGCGTGGGTTCTTTGCTGCTCCCGGTCTGCCAGAGGACAAGCTGGTAGCTTATCAAGAAGCCATCGCCAAGATGTATGACACACCTGAATGGGAAGAGGTCCGCGCCCGTAACGGTTGGGTGAACATCCACAACTCGGGTGCTGATTTCCAATCGTTCCTGGAACAGCAGGAAAAGCAGATCGGCGATCTGATGAAAAAGTTGGGTTTCCTGTAAGGATACCTCGGGCAGAGCGGGCAACCGCTCTGCCTCAACCAACAATAAATCAAAGGAGGGGGAAACATGGCGCTGGATCGCTGGATCGCGCTCGTTTTGCTGGGCATTTGCCTGACATATGGCTACACCGCCTGGTTCACGATGGATGGCAGTCTGCCCCCCTTCATGCAGCGCAACCCCATTTGGCCGAGCACCTTTCCCAAGGTGCTGTCGATTTTGGGGATAATTGCCACAA
Organism: Ruegeria sp. SCSIO 43209; assembly: GCF_019904295.1. Taxonomy (NCBI): domain Bacteria; kingdom Pseudomonadati; phylum Pseudomonadota; class Alphaproteobacteria; order Rhodobacterales; family Roseobacteraceae; genus Ruegeria; species Ruegeria sp. SCSIO 43209. The sequence goes on along the minus strand of NZ_CP065359.1, from coordinate 1,886,374 downwards.
CGATTATTCTGCTGGGATTTGAAAAGGCTGAGCCCAAAGAGGCTGATATCGATTATCGGAGGCTGGGCGAATATCACCTGGGCCAGGCGCTGCTGTTGCTGGCTTTGATGGTTGCCTATGCGCTGTGCCTGCGTCCGGTTGGATTTCTGATCTCGACATCCGGGTTCCTGATCCTCGGTTCTTTCATTCTGGGCGAACGCAAATGGCACGTCATGCTGCCGGTTGCCGTAATCGCTACAGGTTCAGTCTGGTACCTCGTGCAAGAGGTTCTTGGCATCTACATGCGACCCTTGCCGGGCGTTTTCGGAGGCTGACATGCTTGAAGGATTGTTGATCGGCCTACAAACGGCATTCTCCATCCAAAACCTGTTGATGGTCATAGCGGGCTGTCTGATTGGTACATTCATCGGCATGCTGCCCGGTCTTGGGCCGATGTCGATTATCGCCATCATGATTCCGGTCGCCATTTCGATGGGCGATCCGTCCGCCGCATTGATCCTGCTTGCCGGTGTCTATTACGGCGCAATCTTTGGTGGCTCGACATCTTCCATTCTTCTGAACGCGCCGGGGGTCGCGGGAACCGTGGCCTCAAGCTTCGACGGCTATCCGATGGCTCGCCAGGGCAAAGCCGGGAAGGCGCTCACAGTTGCCGCTATCGCCAGTTTCGCCGGGGGTACGATAGGCGCGCTACTGCTGATGGTCTTTGCGCCTGCATTATCCTCGGTCGCACTGCTGTTCCACTCGGCTGAGTACTTTGCCTTGATGGTAGTGGGTCTATCCGCCATCGCCGCCTTTGCGGGAACCGGGCAGGTGGCCAAGGCAATTGTCATGACCATTCTCGGGCTGATCATGGCCACTGTCGGCGAGGGCGCGCTGTTCAACTTGCCGCGTTTCACGATGGGGATCATGGATCTGCAGTCCGGCTTTGGTTTCATCACGCTTGCAATGGCGATGTTTGCCCTGCCCGAAGCGCTGTTTCTGGTTCTCAAACCCAAGGACCTGCAAGGCGATGAAGGCGAAATCAAGGACCTGCGCATCACAGGATCCGAGGCGAAGGCCATCGCTCCGGTGGTTGGTCGCCAATCTGTCCAGGGTTTCTTTATCGGTGTGCTTCCGGGGGCAGGGGCAACGATTGCCAGTTTCCTTGGCTATGCGGTTGAACGCAATATTGCCCCGAAAGAAGAGCAGGAGGAGTTCGGCAAAGGCTCGATCAAAGGTCTGGCAGCACCCGAGACAGCTAACAATGCTGCCTGTACCGGTTCCTTTGTTCCGTTGCTGACGCTCGGCATTCCAGGTTCCGGAACTACGGCCATTTTGTTGGGCGCACTGATCGCGCTGAATGTGACACCGGGTCCGCGCCTGATGATCGACGAGCCACAGGTATTCTGGGCTGTCATCATGTCGATGTTCATTGGCAATCTGGTGCTGCTGATCCTGAATCTGCCGTTGATCCCCTATATCGCCAAGGTGCTTGCAGTACCGCGCAACTATCTGATCCCGTTCATTTTGTTCTTCACCCTCATGGGGGCCTATATCGGGCAGAACAATGCCACGGAACTGCTGATATTGGTCGGCTTCGGCGTCTGCGCCACAGCACTGAAATTTGCCGATTACCCTCTGGCACCGCTGCTGATCGGTTTCATCCTTGGCGGCATGATGGAGGATAACTTCGCCCGTTCCATGCAGCTGTATGACGGCATCGCCTTTATCTGGGAACGTCCGATGACGCTGGGCCTGTTGGTAATTGCCCTCCTTCTGGTGCTGTTGCCCAGTTACCGCGCACGTCGCGCCAAGGCGCGAGCGGCAGGCGTGGCCGATGGCGACTGAGCCACTTTCAGGCATTCGGGTTCTTGACCTGACTAATGTCCTGGCCGGGCCGTATTGTTGCTACCAACTGGCCCTGATGGGGGCCGAAGTGATCAAGGTCGAACGGCCCGGCAGCGGAGATCTGGCCCGTGTGCTGGGGGCGGATACTGATCGGAACAAGGCCGGCATGGGCATCAGCTTTCTGGCGCAGAATGCAGACAAGAAATCCGTGACTTTGGATATGAAGGCTGATCGGGGAAAGGCTCTGCTCAAGCGGCTGGTCAAGACTGCCGATGTGCTGGTCGAGAACTTCCGGCCCGGCGTGATGGACCGGCTTGGGCTGGGGTATCAGGTTCTGCGCGCCGAGAACCCCAGACTGATTTATTGTGCCATCAGCGGGTTTGGTCAGGATGGACCACGCCGGGATGACCCGGCCTATGACCAGATCGTGCAGGGGATCAGCGGTGTCATGTCAATCACAGGTGCGTCGGATACCGCGCCTTACCGGGTCGGCTATCCTCTGGCAGATACCGTCGGCGGGATGACGGCGGCCTTTGCCATAAGCGCGGCCTTGAATGCCAACCCGCGCGGGGCATTCCTTGATGTCGCAATGAACGAGGCGGTGGTTTCGACCATGGGGTGGGTGGTGTCCAACTATCTGGTCGGTGGCGTGACTCCTGCGCCGCATGGGAACGAAAACACAACCTCGGCCCCGTCCGGAACTTTTGCCACATCCGACAACCCTATTAATATCGCCGCCAATCGCGACGAACAATGGCATGCGCTCGCCCAACATCTGGGCCGCGCCGACCTTTTGACGCATCCGGACTACCTAACCCGCGAGGATCGCAAGACCAACCGGCATGAATTGCGTCAAGAGCTGGAACGCACGCTTTCTACCCGTCCATCCAGTGATTGGGTCCAAGAGTTGAATGCGTTGGGTGTACCGGCCGGGCCGGTTATGACGGTGCCGCAGGCTTTGTCCGACGATCAACTCTCAGGTCGCGGGCTGATTGGAACTCTGTCGGCGCACGGAGAGAGGTTACGCCTTGCGGGCAGCCCAGTGGTCATTGATGGCGCACGCCGCATGCCACGATCCGCGCCACCGGATCTTGGGGCCGACAACCTCTCGATTTGGGCCGAGCTTGGACTGTCGGACGCAGAGATCGAAACGTTGCGACATGAGAGGGTGATATGAGCGATGTTGCCGATTGGTGGCGCACCGCCATCATCGATATGGAGCCCGGGCGCATTGAACTGCGTGGCCAGCCGATTCAAGACCTGATCGGCAATCTGGGTTTCGCTGAAATGATCTGGTTTATGGTGCGGGGTGACAGACCGACACCTGCGCAGGCTCGATTGTTCGAGGCCGCTTTGGTCGCCGCCGTGGATCACGGCCCGCAAGCCCCTTCGATCGCGGCTGCGCGAATGGCGGTGACCTGCGGGCTGTCTCTTAACAACGCGATGGCGAGTGCTGTTAATATGCTGGGTGACATCCATGGTGGTGCCGGCGAGCAGGCGATGGAGCTTTATCACTTTGTAGACGCCCATGCCGAAGGCCCAGAACAGGCATTGGACGACTGGATCGCCGAGCGCGGGAAGATACTGCCGGGTTTCGGGCATCGGTTCCATACACCGACGGACCCGCGCGCACCCCGGCTGATGGCCCTGGTTGCTGATGCAGTCGAACAGGACGCCTGCGAGGGTCGGTTCATGAAAGTCGGGCAAGCCGTGGAAACCGACCTGATGCGCCGGAAAGGCAAGCCGGTGCCGATGAATATCGATGGTGTCACGGCAGTGATCTATGCAGAGCTAGGCTTTGCCCCTCCATTGGCACGGGGTTTGTTTTGCCTTTCGCGGTCGGTCGGTATTCTGGCCCATGCCTGGGAGCAGACCCAGCAAGGCGGACGTAACAAAGGTCCTACGCCGCCCCACTATCGCTGGACATATCTACGCAATGGAAGTTGAGTTATGCCGCCTGTCGTTCCTCATGGCTTCGGATTCCTTTTATCCAGATTCTGAAACACGGCGACATAGTTTGTCGCCAGCGCCTTCGCTTTGCAGCCAACACCGTCTAGAACTGCGTAGTACAGGAGCTGGATAATTTGGGAGAAATGACGAAACAGCTGGCGCAGGTGGGACTGGCGTAGCGTTTTGTCGTTTTCCAGGAAAATGCGCACGAGGCGGAAAACGTAATCGCCCTAAGTCAAGGATCTGGAGTGAATTGGAGGCGAGTACCGGAATCGAACCGGTGTACACGGATTTGCAATCCGCTGCGTCACCACTCCGCCAACTCGCCTTTTTAAGCAATATCAATAACTTGCCGTGGTGTGAGGGGCGTTCTATCAGCTTTCAGGATGAACGTCCATAGCCTTGAGGGCGATTATTTCTGTCTTGTTTGGAAATTTGACAATACCCCAATGGTACGTTTTTGCCGCGCCCGGAAATGCAATCTGGCCCGTTGCTGCAGGCAGGCGGATGTGGCAAAAGCCAGATAACAGTCTGATAAGGAATGAGCGATCACATGACAGATTTCGCAGCCCGGCGCCTTACGATGGTTGATACTCAGGTCAGGCCCTCGGATGTGACCAAGTTCCCTATCATTGATGCGATGCTGAGCGTTGCGCGCGAAAACTTCGTGCCGGATGCGCAACGTGAGGCAGCCTATGTTGGTGATCTGGTCGAGTTGGGTGATGGACGTTGTCTGCTTGAGCCCAGGACGCTGGCTAAGATGTTGGACGCAGTCAACATTTCCAATGATGAAGTGGTGCTGGATATCGCTCCGGGGCTGGGTTACTCAACCGCAATTGCCGCACGAATGGCAGAGTTGGTTGTGGCCGTGGAATCCGACCCGGCATTGGCGGCTGAAGCTCAGACGCTTCTGATGGAAGCTGACGTAGACAACGCTATTGTTCATGAAGGACCGCTTGAACAAGGCGCGGTTGAGCATGGACCCTACGATGTGATCATGATTCAGGGTGGGGTCGAGCAGCTTTCAGACACTTTGCTGGATCAACTCAAGGATGGGGGCCGGATCATTTGCCTGTTCATGGAGGGTGATCTTGGCACGGTTCGTATGGGGCTCAAGTCCTCAGGCCGTGTCTCGTGGCGATTTGCATTCAATGCTAGCGCACCGATTTTGCCCGCATTTTGCGCTGAGTGTGCATTTTCGCTATAGTTGGCAATAGAAGTATTTTGATGCCTTGATTACTTGAAAACACCGGCGCAAACTGCGCTGGTGGTTGCGTAATTTCGATTTGAGAGGACTTAGTTATGCGCGGGACGACGACAGGAAAGCTGGTCAAAGGCCTGACTTTGGCTGCTGGTGTTGCATTAAGTGTGATGCCCGAAAGGTCGGTTTGGGCAGATAATCTGACCGATGCATTCATCGGCGCGTATAACACCAGCGGCCTGCTTGAGCAGAACCGTGCCTTGTTACGCGCAGCGGATGAAGATGTCGCCATTGCGCTCTCAGCGCTGCGTCCGATCATCAACTGGACCGTGCGGGTGAGCCGGGATTACACGCGCACCAATACGAGCAGCTTGATCACGACGCGCGAACCCTCGAGCTTTTTTTCCGGTCTCACGCTGAGCCAGTTGATCTATGACGGTGGCGCTTCCATCCTTGGCAAGCAATCGGCGCAGGAAACTGTGCTATCCACCCGTCAGTCTCTTATTGATATTGAACAACAAATCCTGATCAGAGCCGCGAACGCCTATCTGGGTGTTCTGCTGCAGGAAGAGACGGTTGCGATCCGCCAGAACAACGTGGAAGTGTCGGCGGAAGAACTGCGCGCATCGCAGGATCGCTTTGAAGTAGGTGAGGTTACACGTACAGACGTTGCCCTGTCCGAGGCACAATTGGCCAGCTCTCAGGCTGATTTGGCGGTCGCACGTGGTAACCTGAGCATTGCTCAGGCTGAATACGTAAACGCCGTTGGCAAGACACCTGGGCGGACGGCTGGCCAGCCAAGGCTGCCCAACCTGCCGCGTTCAGAGGCGGATGCGGTGAATTTGGCTCAGCGTAACCACCCTGCGATTCTTTCCGCACAGCATCAGGTGCGTGCGCTGGACCTGATCGTGCAGCAGCAGCGTGCAAATCTGGGTCCGAATGTCAGCTTGAATGCGGATGCGGGCATTACCGAGAGCTACGACAATGACGATTACATCAACGATGCGACGATCTCACTGAACTTCAATCAGCCGATCTATTCCGGTGGCGGTCTGGCGGCAGCGGTGCGTCGTGCGATGGCAACTCGTGATGCGTCGCGTGCCAACCTTCTGAACGTTCAGAAAGACATCACACAAGGTGTTGCCGATCGCTATGCTGCGTTTCAGGCGGCAACTGCAAGCCTGCGGGCGTCAACAGAACGGGTTCGTGCTTCGCAGGTGGCGTTTGACGGTATTCGTGAAGAAGCAACGTTGGGTGCACGGACGACCTTGGACGTCCTGAATGCCCAGCAGGATTTGCTGGACGCGCAATTGGCCGAGGTAGCATCCCGGACCGAGCGGTCGCGGGCCGCATATGAACTGCTGCAAGCCCAGGGGCTGTTGACGGCAGAGCGTTTGGGCCTTGCAGTGCAGATCTATGATCCGACCCTGTATTACAACCTCGTGAAAAAGGCGCCGTCGCAGGTCAGTAAGCAAAGCCGCGATCTGGATCGAGTGCTCAAGGCATTGCGCCGCGACTAAAGGGCATCGCTACCTGTTGTGGCGCTGGCTCAGATTGGCTACAATCGGGCCTAGGTTAGAGCGGTAGAAAATAATGTCAGATCGTGTTGTAAGCGCCAATATTCAGGACGTTCTTTCGTCGGTTAAGCGAATGGTCGACGAGGACGCGCATGACGAATCAGAATTCATCTTTGTTCCGACGGCCCCGGCTGCCAAGCCGGGCCGATTGGTTTTAACGGATGCGCTGCGCGTCAGCAATGAACCGCTGATCGCCAAGAAGGCCGCGCCCTTGAAACTGATGCCCCAGCATAGCGCGGGTGACAGTACCCCAAAGCAGGCCGCAAATGCGCCAAGCAACCCTGCCGAACCGATGCGGCTGCAACCCAGCGATATTGTGCGCGCTGGTGATGTCGACGCCAAGGCAGACGCACCAAAGCGCGACCTAGCGGGAAGCCTCAGCGCCAAGATTGAAGCTTTGGAAGCTGCTATCGCGCGCACCGAGGATCAGTGGGAGCCCGATGGCGAGAGCGATGACGACTACTCTGGCACCAAGACGCAGGCTGTTGAATGGCCGGCAGACAGAGCTTTTGCGCAGTCTCAGGCGGCTGAACCAAAATCCGAAGCCACATTTATTCGCGACCCGGAGGTGGTGGAAGATATGGCACAGAAGCCGACCGATGTGACAATCGGAGAAGAGGAATTGCGCGAACTCGTCGCCCAGATCGTCCGGGAAGAGCTGCAGGGCGCGCTGGGCGAACGGATCACGAAAAACCTGCGCAAGATGGTTCGGCGTGAGATCACGCGGGCGATCGCCGCAGCGGATATTGACTGAGGCTTAACTGGTGCGTGGCGTCTGCGCCATCGCGAGAAGCAGATCCAGATCCATATGCTGTTCCAGATGGTCGGCAAGGTCGTCCAGCACTTGTTCGACGCCGTCTTCGTAAGCTGTTTCCGATGTCACGCCCAGCTCTGCCAGATAGCTGGCGCGAAACGTGTCCGAGGTGAAAATCCCATGCAGATAGCTGCCGCGTATGCGCCCATTGGCGCTGGCGGCACCTTCCGGGCGACCTTCGATCTGCAGCCAGGCCCGAGCGCAATCCGGGCCATCAGTACGGCCCATGTGGATCTCATATCCGCTGACGGGTTCATGACCGGGCAGGGCGGTTGCTGAGCGCAGGATAACCTGCTTTTCTCCGGCCATTGTCGTGCTGACATCCAGCAATCCCAACCCTTCGACCTGACCGGGGCGTCCATCGACGCCATCGGGGTCCGAGATGGTTTTGCCCAGCATCTGATAACCCCCGCACAGGCCCAGAACATGACCCCCGCGGCGGACATGGGCATAAAGGTCGATATCCCAGCCCTGCGCGCGGAAATAGGCCAGATCGCCGATTGTAGACTTGCTGCCCGGCAACAGCACCAGATCGGCATCTCCGGGCAGGGGGCGGCCTGCTGGGATGATCTCGACCGTAACGCCCGGTTCGGCGGAAAGCGGGTCGAGATCATCGAAATTGGCCATCCGCTCAAGCTGAGGCACAGCGATCTTACATGCCCCTCCGGTATGAGAGCGGATGTCCATCATATCTTCTGCCGGCAGCTTCCATGCATCATGGAACCAGGGCACCACGCCCATACAGTGCCAGCCGGTCCGGGATGCGATATCGTCGCGCCCTTCATCGAACAGGGAGACATCGCCCTTGAAGCGGTTAATCGCAAAGCCCCGGATCATCGCAAGGTCCCCGGCCTCCAAGACGGCTTGCGTCCCCACGATCTGAGCGATCACGCCACCCCGATGAATGTCGCCCACCAGAACCACCGGAACCTGTGCGGCACAGGCAAATCCCATATTGGCGATGTCACCCTTGCGCAGATTAGTTTCTGCCGGACTACCCGCGCCTTCGATCAACACCAGATCAGCGTCGCAGCAAAGCCTTTCAAAGCTTTCCAGAGCTGCCCCCAGCAGCTTGGACTTGTCCTTGCGATAATCGCCCGCTTTCATCGTGCCTGCGCGCTGGCCCTGAAGAATGATCTGCGCGCCGGTATCGGTTTCGGGTTTGAGCAGGATTGGGTTCATATCCGTATGCGTCGGTCGTTTGGCCGCCCGCGCCTGCAGGGCTTGCGCGCGCCCGATTTCGCCGCCGTTTTCCGTAACAGCGGCATTGTTCGACATGTTCTGCGGCTTGAACGGAGCCACGCGCAACCCGCGTCGCGTATAGGCACGGGCCAACCCGGCCACCAAAACCGATTTGCCGACATTGCTGCCGGTGCCTTGAATCATGATGGACCGCGCCATGGCCTGTCTCCTATGCTCGGGCGCAGATGACCTGATTTAAGGCCAAAGGAAAAGCCCCATATGAATACGCCTGCGCATCTTTTGATCGGTGCTGCTGTTTTTGCCCGCCCGGCCCGGGGCGCGACGCTATGGGCAGCTCTGTTTGGTTCCTTGTTGCCGGATTTGTCGCTATACTTGATGGCCGGCGTTTCGCTGCACATCCTGAACATCCCGGCACAGGTGGTGTTTGATCAGCTTTACTTTTCACCCGCGTGGCAAACCGTATTCGCCATCGATAACTCGTTCATTTTGTGGGGAGTGGCACTTGCACTCGGGCTGTGGCGCGGCTGGCACCTGCTGACCATTGGCGCATCCGCAGGGATACTTCATTTGGTGATGGATTTCCTATTGCACGCAGGCGATGGCCGACCGCAGTTCTGGCCGATCAGTTCATGGGTCTTTCACAGTCCGATCAGCTATTGGGACAGCACACATCATGCAGCTTGGATCGCGCCGATCTCAGTGACGATTTGCATTGCCGCCTATGTGGTGCTTTGGCAGCGCGGCCTGTCGGTTTCGGCAAAACTGTTCTTTGCGCTGTTACTGACGGCAGAGCTTTGGGTGGCGTGGCAATGGATCATGTATTTTTGATCTGACCAATCAGCCCAAAGAAAAACGCGCCCCGATGTCAGGGCGCGTTTTTTCAATCGGATGCGGGGAACAATCAGGCAGCTTCGGCCTGCTGAGCCGCATTCCGGCGTTCGCTTTCTTCGCGGGACAGGGCGACGGACGTCCGTACGCCGCGACCAACAAATTCCATCAGCCCGCCTACAACCCGCTCATTGGGGTCGATGCCGGCGCACGATAGTACTTCGCGCCCATCGCGCGAACGTGCCCAACGGGCAATTTGTTCCGGTCCGTTGCCATACTTCTTGTCGTCGGCGATGGCATCATCCAGAGCAGCCAGTACAACGGCTGCGAAAAGTTTGCGTGCACGATTGCCTTGTTCGTTGTTAAAGGCAGTGCCGTCAACGAAATCTCTCATCTCGTCTTTCCTGTTTTTCTTGCTCTTGCAATTTTCGGCGTGACGGTCCTTATGACCTATTACATGCGATTCGGATACACCTAAAATGCATAGTTGCGTTGCGTCATTTGCATGGCTCGCTGCAGGTGCAGCACTAGGTTTCGTTGTCTTGTCAGGTGTGGTCACGCCAGATATAGGGACGAGAACTGACGCATCAACCGTTTGTGAAGGATTTAAGTCATGCCCAAGATAAATGGGAACGAAATTCGCCCCGGCAATGTGCTTGAGCATAATGACGGACTGTGGGCGGCGGTCAAAGTGGATCACGTAAAGCCCGGCAAAGGCGGAGCTTTTGCCCAGGTCGAGCTGCGCAACCTGCGCAATGGCTCAAAGCTGAACGAACGCTTCCGTTCGGCCGACAAAGTCGAACGCGTGCGCCTTGAGCAGAAGGATCAGCAGTTCCTGTACGAATCCGATGGCATGCTGGTGTTCATGGATTCCGAGACCTACGAGCAGATCGAACTACCTTCGGAACTGCTGGGTGAGCGCCGCCCGTTTCTGCAGGACGGCATGACTATCGTTGTGGAGTTTTACGAAAGCGAGGCGCTGAACGCCACGCTGCCCCAAAAAGTGACCTGCAAGATCGTCGAGACCGAGCCGGTTGTGAAGGGTCAGACTGCGGCGAACTCGTTTAAGCCAGCGGTTCTGGACAATGGCGTCAAGGTCATGGTGCCGCCTTTTATCGGGCAGGATGAGATGATCGTAGTGAATACCGAGACCATGGAGTATTCCGAACGCGCGTAAGCGGACGATAGTTCGGTGCAAAAGGGTCGCTCTGCGGCCCTTTTTTAGGTCCGAATGCGATAGCGCTCGGGATGATCTCCAAACAGCTCCAGCATCAGTTCGTACTTGATGCGATTGGCGCTGACCTGTCGGTAGAATGCGATCAAGAAAGCGGTCGGGCCTTGAATGCGTCCGAGACCGCTTATCGCGGCCACGACGGTGCCGACATCGGTTTTACCCTGCAACACCAGCCAGCCGCCCAGCATCAGAATCCCAACAGTCCCTGCGCCATTGATGATACTCAGCAGGAACTTGGCCGAGAGTTTCCAGATGAACATCTTGCGGCGGGTCTCGAATATCTCGTCGAACTGTTTCTCAATCGCTCGCGATGCCGCCTCGATATCCTCGTGCGTCAAGCGGTCGGTCGCGCTGCGCAGGATTCGAACACGCTCGGCCACGAAGATGTTCACTTTTCGCTGAGAGGCCAGAACGATAATGATCTGCGGAACGATCATGGAAAGTGCGATCAAGCCCAGCCCCGGTTGGGTGGAAGAGATGTAGCCGATTACGCTGATCAATGTGCCGATTTGCACCACAGGATCGGAAAACGCACCGCCTGCGAACTTGCCCAGCTCTTCCGCCTCAGCAGATACGGCCGTTGTCATCGTGCCCGAACGAAGGTCTTGCCCCTCTTCGCTGAGATCGATTGATCGGGCAAGCAACCGTCCCCGGATCAGTCGGATGATGTCCTCGCCCAGCGTTCCAGAGCGATACCCGAGCACCCATTTCAACGTAAGGCTCAACAGGATGACGCCCATCATCCCGGCGCCCAGCAACAGCAGGCGATCCACTTCGATGCTATCAGATGTCAGGTGATTGACGATGTCGCGCTGGAACTCAAGCGGAGCAGCCGCCAGCGCAGCCACCGCCAATGACAGCAGAATAAGGATGATTTGCCGTCCGGCGCTGACACGCCATATCGCGGTATAGAGGCGAAACATGCACGTATCCCGTTAGGCCAATTGCAGTCAGTGATACCGCGCGGCCCGGCCGCGTCAAATACGCAAACAGTTTCAAAAGAATGGGCGTGCCGGTTCAGCAACAAAATCAACCTGGCAGTTTTAGCGTCGCGCCACCTGCCTGCATCTCGTCCCCCGCGCGATCCAGCCGAAGGTATGCGATCGCCTTTCCGCCAGACTGTGTAAACAACACCCCGGCGGGTTTACCACTGGAGTGAATCTCGGTCCCGACCGGAGCGGTGCCCGCGATCTCGACAACGCGCAGACCTTTGCGCAACTCAGTCTTGTGCTTCATGCGCGCGGTGACCTCTTGTCCGACATAGCAGCCCTTCTTGAAGTCCAAGCCATTCAGCGCCTCGAACCCGGACTCAAGAATATAGCTGTCTGGCGTCAGTTCGATGCTGGTTTCGGGGATACAGTGACGGACGCGGATAGCATCCCAGTCCGTACCGTCATCACCTTCCGGAGCGGTAGAATAAGCGCGCCATCCCAGATCAGGATGCCGCGGGTCGGGTAGGGCGCCTTCGGGCGCGGGGCCGGTGCCGCGTTGTACGTTCAGGTCGGTCTGGTCGATGGTCACATCTGCACGCAGCTTGTACATCGTCAGTCGTTTGGCAAGCCCGTCGGCCAGCACTTCGGTCACATCCAGCAGCACCGACTCACCGTCTCGTTTGAGAAAGAAGTCAGCCAGGTACTTGCCCTGCGGGGTCAGAAGGGCGGCGTAGACCAGCCCGTCGTCCAGCCGCTGCACGTCATTTGTGATCAGCCCCTGCAGAAAGCTATCAGTATCGTTGCCGGTCAGGCGCAGAATGCGGCGATTGGACATGGGTTGATCCTCGTCAATTCGTCTGGCTTCGTGATATAGGAAATCGCGCTGCCATGACCAGAGGGTTTCAGACGTGTCCGCCCCGATCAGCATTGTGATTCCGACCCTTAACGCGGGGCATTCCCTGCTGGGAACGCTGCAGGCTTTGATGGAAGGGCTTCATTCAGGCCTGATCCGAGAGTTAATCGTGACCGATGGCGGCTCAGAGGATCCAACACTTGAGATGGCGGATGAAGCCGGAGCCATGATCGTAACAGGCCCGGCGTCAAGGGGAGGGCAGTTGCAAAGGGGGTGTGCCAAAGCATCTGGCGACTGGCTGCTAATCCTGCATGCCGACACCGAGTTGCAGTCAGGCTGGAGCGCCATCGTGGCAGAGCATCTGCGTTCGCACAGACCAGCAGCCTTCCGATTGCGGTTTCGCGTCAGTGGGATTGGTGCCCGCTGGGTTGCCGGTTGGGCCAACCTGCGTAGCAGAGTGTTTGGTTTGCCCTACGGCGATCAGGGGCTGTTGGTACGCCGCAGGGATTATGACTCTGTCGGAGGATTCCCAGATCAGCCACTGATGGAGGATGTCGCCTTGATCCGCGCTTTGCCGCGCCCGGTGCTGTTGAAAGCAGACGCGGTTACGAGTGCGGAACGCTATATCCGTCAGGGTTGGTTTCGGCGGGGCGCGCGGAACCTTTGGACTCTGGCGCGGTACTTTCTGGGGGCTGATCCGCATCTGCTGGCGCAGTCGTATCGGCGTTGAAGGCTGTGCGTAGCTCAACGATGGATTTGCCCAGACGGAACGGTGCAGCAAAGCTTACCAGACATAGGGCAATGATCTGTAGTACCAAAATATGCGCATTCGCCTGCAGATATTCCCATTCATCCTTGAGCTTGCCGACCTGTTCGATCAGATCGTCATAGCTTTGGGCCAGGATCAGATAATCACCGGCAATCGCAGGCACCTTGCGCCGCATGTTGTCAATTGCGGTTTGTGTATCATCGTCCAGAGATGTGAAGACGAGAAATTGATCGATGCTGAAGGCATCCGCTTTCGCGGCCATCTCGCGGGCCTCATCCATGTCATCACTCGACGTGCGGCCGAATAGAAAATGCAGGCCTTGAAGCGGGGCTACTTCGTTCGTGACCGCGATGAACAACGGTAAATCGGCATTGCTTGCGGTTGAGGCGGACAGAAACTCTACCTTTTCGCACAAAACAGCTGTATCCGGGTCGTAAGCGGGGTCACAGAACCTCAGCCGAAACCGCGCGGCATCACGGTCGAATGCAAGCGTGGCGGCATAAGCAACGTCGATCTGCCGGTCCAGCCGCGAACTGTCCGAGGTGTAAAGCCCGGCCAACACGGCGACCAGCGCACCGATCCCACCCAATACGACCCAGACCAGATCCGCCAGTTTCCACGCCCGATGCCCTGCAGGTTTGCGGAACAGAAATCCTGTGCCAAACAGGCCGATCATAAAGGCCAGTATCAGCAGAGGTAATTGGTTTTCAGCGATGAATGTCATACGCTGGAGTGTACGGTCTGCGCAGCGTCTGACAACAGGGCTCACGCGCAGTTGTACCTTATGAAACGTCGCTACCTGACGTCAGGACCCCGAGCTTTGGCCGAACTTGCGAAACAGCTTCGTCCGGTCAAAGGCCTGCTCTAACTCGTCCGTGCGCTGCTTGACACTGTCCCAGAGACGTTCCTGCATTTCGGCAATCGCGCATTCCAATAGCACCATTAGCGAAGTCATGGAATCCCATGCCGAAGGCACTGCGATCCTTACCGCAAAGGTGTGTTTCGCCAGCCGGTGGATGGGGGATCGCCATTGATCCGTCAGCAGGACAACCTCGGCCCCGCGTTCATGGCAAAGCTGCCCGATCAACAAAGTAGTGTTCTCATAACGCCGCACATCCAAGGCCACCAGCACGTCGCCTTCGCGCACTTCGAGCAGATCGTGAGTCCACGACGCTGCATCTGACAGCAGCTTCACATCAGGACGGATCATCTGCAGGTGGAGGTAGAGATATTGCGCCAGGGTCCCGGTTATGCGTCCGCCGGTGATGAAAACACGCCGTTTGGGATCGCAAAGCATACGGCAGAAACTGTCAAACTCATCCGGGTCGACCTCATCAATCGAACGCCGCTGGTTCTCAAGCGCTTGGCGGGAGTAGCGGTTGAGAATGTGTTCTTCAGGTAAGTCATTCTGCCAGACATCCCGTTTGGCGACGGGCCCCGAGATCATCTCTTTCACTTCGCTACGTATCGCGGACTGAAACTGCGGATAGCCATCAAAGCCGGTTTTCTGAAGCATCCGCGCAACCGTGGCGGTGGAAACCGAGGCGATACTGGCCAGCTCGGTAATGCTGCCAAGCCCTGCCATGGGGTAATCATCCAGCAGCACGTTGACCAACTGCCGCTCGGTCGGTGTCATCATTTCGCGATGCGCAAGGAGCCTTTCTGTCACTCGCACGGAATACTCCTTTCCCTTTCTACCCATGTTTATGTGGAAAATTTGACAATGCAATCTGACTTGGGGAATTTTATACAGGAAATTTATTGACAGGTTAAGAACCTCTGTGGAATTTTTTCCAAATGGAATCACGTAGCGCCACTCTCACCTCTGCTCAGCCTGATTTCGGTCCCGTCGTTCACATCGACGACGCGCCGGAAGAGCCTTCGGTTGTGGTGGTGTGCGAACACGCCTCGCATCGTATCCCGGACGGACTGGGGGACATGGGGCTAAGTGCCGAGGCACTGCGCAGCCATATCGCGTGGGACCCGGGCGCGCTGCCGGTTGCACAGGCACTGGCCCAGCAGTTGAACGGCGTGCTGGTGCATGGCGGGGTGTCGAGGCTGGTTTATGACTGCAACCGCCCTCCCGAAGCCCCCGATGCTATGCCGGAATGCAGTGAAGACACACCGATCCCGGCGAACCTTGAACTGAGCGCCAATGCGCGTCAGCAGCGGATTGAAGGCGTATACGTGCCGTTTTGCCAAGGGCTAGAGGATGTTCTGATCCGTCATCACCGCACGCTAAAACTCATGGTGACGGTTCATAGTTTCACGCCGATATACCGCGGAACACCGCGCGATGTTGAGCTTGGTTTGCTGCATGGCCAGGACGCCCGCTTTGCCAAGGCGATGTTGGCCAGCGCCGCGCACGAGCTGCCCCTGGTTACTCGATTGAACGAACCCTATTCGGCGGCAGACGGGGTGGCGCACACTTTGGATCTTCACGCAGCGCCCAACGGATTGTTGAACGTCATGATCGAGATCCGGAATGATCTGATTCAGACAGCCGAGCAGCAGCGGGTCATGGCCGATTGTCTGGCCCCGTGGATCAATCGTACCATTGCTCCGTTCTGTAGCGGGGTGGGCGAATGATCAAGGCAATGTCAGCATATGTGCGTGTGGTCGATGCGGTGAACTACCGGATCGGGCGGGTCATGATGTGGGGCCTGTTCGTGATGATGGGTATCCTGCTGTGGTCCTCGATCTCGAAGACCTTCTTTCTGCCTTCGCTCTGGACGCTAGAAATGGCGCAGTTTGCGATGGTGACTTATTACATCATGGGGGGGCCGTATTCGATCCAACTGGGTTCGAACGTGCGGATGGATCTGTTTTACCATAATTGGAGCCATCGCAGGAAAGCCTGGTTCGATGCCTTCACGGTGCTGCTGCTGATCCTTTATCTGGGTGTACTGTTCTACGGTGGGCTTGGATCCACGGCGTACAGCCTGGGCTATTGGGGTGATGAGCCTGTCGCCTATTTCACAGGCCTTCTGACCGGCAGCGAAGAAGTCGGACGGCTAGAACGATCCTCCACTGCGTGGCGACCATACATCTGGCCGGTCAAGGCGATCATGGTCTTCGGCTTCTTCCTGATGCTGCTGCAGGCGATATCAGAATTTTTCAAAGACATTGCGCGGATCAACGGGCAAGAGATCGGGGCAGCGCGGGCATGAGCCAGGAATTTATCGCAATCTTCATGTTCGCTTCGATGATGCTGATGCTGTTCACCGGGCAGCGCGTCTTTGGTGCAATTGGTGCCGTCGCAGCCATTGCGGCACTGGCGCTCTGGGGGACAGGCGGGCAGGACATTCCGTTTTCGGCGGCGATGAAGCTGATGAAATGGTACCCGCTGCTGACCCTGCCGATGTTCATCTTCATGGGCTATGTCCTGAGCGAAAGTCGTCTGGCCGATGACCTCTATCGCATGTTCCACGTCTGGATGGGGCCGGTGAACGGTGGGCTTGCCATCGGCACCATCGGTCTGATGGTGCTGGTCTCGGCCATGAACGGGCTCAGCGTGGCAGGTATGGCCATCGGGGCGACGATTGCGCTGCCTGAACTGCTGCGGCGCGGATACGACAAGACCATGGTGACGGGGGTCATTCAGGCCGGGTCGAGCTTGGGCATTCTTGTGCCGCCCTCGGTAGTTCTGGTGCTTTATGCCATGATCGCGCGGCAACCCGTCGGTCAACTTTGGCTGGCAGGCATTGTGCCGGGGCTGCTGATGGCGTCTTTGTTCATCCTCTACATCTGGATTCGTTGCCGGCTTCAGCCGCATCTGGGACCAGCGATGGAAGACGCGCACGAGGTCCCAAGGTCCGAGAAACTCCGTCTGCTCTGGGCCGGGGCACTGCCATTGATGATTTTCGCTGCGATGATGCTGCCGTTCGTGAATGGTTGGACCTCATTGGTAGAAAGTTCGGCCATCGGAGCGTTGGCGGCGCTTGTGGCGTCAGTCCTCAAACGTCGGATGACGTGGAAGATTTTCGAGGATTGTACCAAGCAAACATTGGCCATCTCGTGCATGTTCATGTGGATCATCCTTGCGGCGCTGGGCTTCGGCGCGGTGTTTGACGGGCTGGGCGCGGTCAAGGCCATCGAGAACCTGTTCACCGAGCAGTTGGGGCTGTCACCGTGGCTGATCCTGATCCTGATGCAGCTCAGCTTTATCATCATGGGCACGTTCCTGGACGATACCGCAATGCTCGTCATCGTGGCGCCGCTCTATGTGCCGCTCGTGGGGGCGCTTGGTTTCGATCTGATCTGGTACGGTGTACTTTACACCATCACCACCCAGATCGCGTATATGACGCCGCCTTTCGGCTACAACCTGTTCCTGATGCGCGCAATGGCTCCACCAGAAATCAGCCTGCGGGACATTTACCGCTCAATCGTGCCCTTTGTCGGGGTGATGATCCTGGCGCTCGCAATAATCATGATATTCCCCGAGATCGCCTTGTGGCTGCCCGGGTATGTTTACGGAAATTAACCAGAAGGCCCGACACACGGGCACCCAAACTTAAACGGAGAGGAAATTGACATGACGACAAGACGTAAGTTTCTGAAAACTGCGGGGGTAGGGGTTGCGGCGGCACCTTTGGCAACGCCTGCACTGGCGCAAAGCACGATCACATGGCGGATGCAGACCTATGCCGGTCCTGCACTGGCCGAGCATGTGATCGACCCGGCTATCAAGATGTTCAACCAGATCGCCGGTGACCGTATGCAGATCGAGCTGTTCTACGCCGATCAACTGGTCCCGACCGGAGAGCTGTTCCGCGCTATGCAGAAGGGAACCATCGACGCGGTTCAATCGGATGATGACTCGATGGCCTCGCCCACCGAAGTCACTGTTTTCGGCGGCTACTTCCCGTTCGCTTCGCGCTATTCGCTGGACGTACCGGTGCTGTTCAACCAGTGGGGCTTGAACGAAATCTGGGACGAAGAGTATTCCAAGGTTGGCGTTAAACACATCAGCGCCGGCGCGTGGGATCCGTGTCACTTTGCGACCAAGGATCCGATCAATTCGCTGGAGGATATGAAGGGCAAACGCATCTTCACCTTCCCGACAGCAGGCCGGTTCCTCAGCCAGTTTGGCGTTGTTCCCGTCACGCTGCCGTGGGAAGACATCGAAGTTGCAGTTCAAACCGGCGAGTTGGACGGTATTGCCTGGTCGGGCATCACCGAAGACTACACCGTGGGTTGGGCGGATGTGACTAACTACTTCCTAACCAACAACATTTCGGGGGCCTGGGCCGGCCACTTCTTTGCCAATATGGATCGCTGGAACGAGCTGCCGGAAGATCTGCAAACTCTGTTCAAGGTCTGCTGTGACCAGTCGCACTACTACCGCCAGTGGTGGTATTGGGGCGGCGAGGCCAACCTGCGGGTTAACGGTACCAAGATGCAATTGACGACCATCCCGGATGAAGAGTGGGCGACGGTTGAAGAAGCTGCTGTTAAGTTCTGGGACGAAATTGCTGCGGAATCCGAGACCAAGGCAAAGGTCGTGGATATCTTCAAGCGCTACAACGCTGAAATGCTCAAGGCCGGGCGGCCCTATCGTTACGGATAAAACACTGGACCGGCCCGTTCTTTCGCGGGCCGGTCGTTACAGGGACAAAGAATTTTCGTCGAAAATTCTCGCATATCACAGAGGTATTGCATGCTGACATTTGAGCATTTGAAGGCTGAGGTTTCGTCTGGCGAGATTGATACGGTATTGGTTTGTCTGGTTGACATGCAGGGCCGTTTGATGGGGAAGCGGTTTCATGCGGGTCATTTTGTTGCGGGAGCGTGGGAAGAGACGCATTGCTGCAATTATCTGCTGGCGACGGATCTCGAGATGGGGACGCCGGATGGGTATGCGTCGACCAGTTGGGAGCGGGGCTATGGCGATTATGTGATGAAGCCGGATCTGAGCACGCTGCGCCCAGTGCCGTGGCTGGAAGGCACGGCGATGGTGATGTGCGATGTGCTGGATCATCACACGCATGAAGAAGTGCCACACGCGCCGCGCTCGATCCTGAAACGCCAGGTGAACCGGCTGAAGGCGATGGGTTATGACGCCATGTGCGCCACCGAGCTGGAGTTTTTCCTGTTCGAGAAAAGCTTTGATCAGATCCGCAAGGAAGGCTTTCGCGACCTTGAGCCGATCTCGGGGTACAACGAAGACTATCACATCCTTCAGACCACCAAGGAAGAGCATGTGATGCGCCCGATCCGCAACCATCTGTGGGATGCGGGGATACCGGTCGAGAACACGAAAGGTGAGGCCGAGACCGGGCAGGAAGAGCTGAACATCAAATATGCGCCTGCGATGGAGACGGCCGAGTATCACTCGATCGCCAAGAACGCGGTGAAAGAGATTGCCTGGCAGCATGGGCATGCCGCGACCTTCCTGCCGAAATGGCATCATGAGAAAGTGGGCAGTTCCAGCCACGTGCATCAGTCGCTCTGGTCCGAGGGGCGGCCGATCTTTTTCGACGAAAAAGATCCGCTCGGCATGTCGGATGTGATGAAAAGCTACATGGCGGGTCTTTTGAAATACGCCGCCGATTACACCTGTTTCATGGCGCCCTACATCAACAGCTACAAGCGGTTCATGAAGGGGACCTTTGCGCCGACGCGGATCATCTGGTCGGTGGACAACCGCACCGCCGGGTTCCGCCTGTGCGGTGACGGCACCAAGGCGGTGCGGGTGGAATGCCGTATCCCGGGCTCGGATATGAACCCCTATCTGGCGATGGCTGGGATGCTGGCGGCGGGGATCGCTGGGATCGAAGAAGGGCTGGAGTTGCAGCCGCCGACCACGGGCGACGTCTATCAGGGAGAGACGGGGATGATCCCGGGCGATCTGCGCGCGGCGCGGGATGCGCTGCATGGCTCGGCGATGTTGCGGGCTGCGATGGGAGATGACGTTGTCGATCACTATGCGCGCGCGGCCGAGGTTGAGATCGAAGAGTTTGAGCGCGTGGTGACCGATTGGGAAATTGCCCGCGGGTTCGAGCGGGCTTGAGAGGGTGAAAGCGAGGGGCCAGCCCCGCCGCCATTGGCGCTCGAACCAATGGCGCACCAATGGCGGCCCCCGAGATATTTATGGCCAGATGAAGCAGGGATCCTGCTCTCTTTAGAGATGGAGTGACTATGGGGCAGATGTTGCAATGTGTCTCGCCGATTGATGGGTCGGTTTTTGCCGAGCGCGAGGTGTTGTCGCGGGAGGCGGCGTTTGAGGTTGCGGGCCGGGCGCGGGCCGCACAGGCGGCTTGGGCGGCGCGGCCCTTGCGGGAACGCATTGATCTCGTGATGGCGGGTGTGGCTGCTGTTGGCGCGATGAATGAGGAAATCGTGCCCGAGTTGGCGCATATGATGGGTCGCCCGGTGCGCTATGGCGGTGAATTCGGCGGCTTCAACGAGCGCGCAAGCCATATGGCCGGGATTGCCGAAAGCGCATTGGCTGATATCGCGGTGGGCGAAGATGAGACGTTCAAGCGCTATATCAGGCGCATCCCGCATGGGGTGGTGTTTGTGGTGGCGCCCTGGAATTATCCTTACATGACGGCGATCAACACGGTGGCCCCGGCGCTAATCGCGGGTAATACGGTGATCCTGAAACACGCCACGCAGACCCTGCTGGTGGGCGAGCGTATGGCGCAGGCCTTCCATGCAGCGGGTGTGCCGGAAGACGTGTTCCAGAATGTCTTTCTGAGCCATGACGTGACCAACGATCTGATCGCGGGCAATGCGTTCGACTTCGTGAACTTCACCGGCTCGGTCGGCGGCGGCCAGGCGATGGAGCGCGCGGCGGCGGGCACCTTTACCGGCGTCGGGACTGAGCTGGGCGGCAAGGATCCGGGTTATGTGATGGACGATGCCGATCTGGAGGCGGCGGTTGAGACGCTGATCGACGGGGCAATGTTCAACGCGGGCCAGTGCTGCTGCGGGATCGAGCGGATTTATGTGCATGAAAGCCTGTATGACGACTTCGTCGCCAGGGCGGTGGAGATCGTGAAGGGCTATAAGCTGGGCAATCCGCTGGACGCTGAGACCACCATTGGCCCGATGGCCAATGTGCGCTTTGCCGATGAGGTGCGGGCGCAGATTGCCGAGGCGGTCGAGGCTGGTGCGGTGGCCCATATCGACATCTTCCCCGAGGATGATGGCGGCGCATATCTGACGCCGCAGATCCTGACCAATGTCACCCATGACATGCGGGTGATGCGGGATGAAAGCTTTGGTCCGGTAGTGGGCATTATGAAAGTGTCCACGGATGACGAGGCCATCCGGCTGATGAATGACAGCGCGTTTGGCCTGACGGCGAGCCTCTGGACCCGCGATCTGGACCGTGCTGCGCGGGTGGGCGACCAGATTGAGACGGGCACCGTCTTCATGAACCGCGCCGATTATCTGGATCCCGGCCTGTGCTGGACCGGCTGCAAGAATACCGGGCGCGGCGGCGGTCTGTCGGTCATTGGCTATCACAACCTGACACGTCCCAAATCCTATCACCTGAAAAAGGTCACGGGCTAAGGACGCCGGCCTGCCTCGGAATGACCCCCTCGCCGGGGCAGGCCTTTTGACACGAAGGAAAGCAAACATGTCACTTGTTGGAAACTGGTCTTATCCAACCGCAATCAAATTCGGGGCCGGGCGGATCAATGAATTGCCCGAAGCCTGTGCTGCGGCCGGCATGAAGAAGCCGCTGCTGGTCACCGACAAGGGGCTGGCCGACCTGCCGATCACCACCGCGACGCTGGATATCATGGAGACCGCCGGTCTGGGCCGGGGTCTGTTCGCGGATGTGGACCCGAACCCCAATGAACAGAACCTCGAGGCCGGTGTTGCGGCCTATAACGCGGGCGGTCATGACGGGGTGATCGCATTTGGCGGTGGCTCGGGGCTGGATCTGGGCAAGATGGTCGCCTTCATGTGTGGTCAGACGCGCCCGGTCTGGGACTTTGAGGACATCGGCGATTGGTGGACCCGAGCGGATGCCGATGCCATCGCGCCGATCATCGCCGTCCCCACAACTGCCGGGAGGGTCCGAAGTGGGGCGCGCCAGCGTCATCACCAATTCTGAAACCCACGCCAAGAAGATCATCTTCCATCCCAAGGTGCTGCCGACCGTGGTGATCTGCGACCCCGAGCTGACGGTGGGCATGCCCAGGTTCATCACCGCAGGCACCGGTCTGGATGCGTTCGCGCATTGTGTCGAGGCGTTCAGCAGCCCGCATTACCACCCGATGTCTCAGGGCATCGCGCTGGAAGGAATGCGGCTGGTCAAGGACTACCTGCCACGTGCCTATGCGGACGGCACCGACATCGAAGCCCGCGCCCAGATGATGAGCGCGGCGGCGATGGGGGCCACCGCCTTCCAGAAAGGCTTGGGCGCCATCCACGCCATGAGCCACCCCGTCGGCGCGGTGTTCAACACCCACCACGGCACCACCAACGCGGTCTGCATGCCCGCCGTGCTCGAGTTCAACGCGCCAGTCATCGCCGACCGCTTCCAGCAGGCCGCCGCCTATCTGGGCATCGACGGCGGCTTCGACGGCTTCCGCAGCTTCGTGCAAGAGTTCAACGACAGCCTCGCCATCCCCCGCAATCTCTCCGACCTCGGCGTCACCAAAGCCGCCATCCCCGAATTGGTCCAGGGCGCAATCATCGACCCCTCATGCGGAGGGAATCCGATCGAATTGACCGAAGAAAACCTGACTACGCTCTTCAACGCAGCACACTGACAGGCTTGCCGAACCCATCCCTCACCTCTCATACTGGTCGGAGGTGAGGGAGATTTTCATGACGAAAGAGATTGTTCTGATCCACGGTGCTTTTGCCGGGCCGTGGTGTATGGAGGATTATGCGGGCTTCTTTCATGCACGTGGCTGGACGGTGCATACGCCCGCGCTACGCTACCATGGTGGCGACCCCAAGGCAGATCCCGATCCCGGCCTCACCGACACAAGCGTCCTAGATTACGCCAATGACATTTCGGACTTCGTGCAGGGGTTGGATAGCGAACCCGTGCTACTGGGCCATGCGATTGCGGGGGTAGTGGCGCAGAAGGTGGCGTCTCGGGGGTTGGCCAGCGCAATTGTCCTGATCAACCCAAACGCGGCTTGGGGCACATTGCCGGAAACCGACGACGAACGCGCTGTGCCGCGCGCGTTGATGGAGGGTGGGGCGTTCTGGAAACAGCCCATGCGGGTCGATTTCGACCTGATGGCCCCCTTTGCGCTCAACAAGATGCCCGAGGCGCAGCAGCATGAGGTGTATGACCAACTCGGCCCCGAAAGCGGGCGGGTGATGTTCGAGATGTTCTTCTGGATGTTCGATGACCACCACGCGATGAAGGTGGACATCGACAAGGTCGATTGCCCGGTGCTGATCGTTTCAGGCACCGAGGACCGGGCCGTGAACCCCAACACCTGCCGTGCTCTGGCGAAGCTTTACGGAGACCGTGCGACTTTCCTGCCTGTCGACAACCACGCGCATTTTCTGTTCATGGAGCCGGGCTGGGAAGGCCCAGCCGAACAGATTGCCAACTGGTTGGATCGGAATGTTGGGTAAGATGGGGTTTCACCCCATCGTCCCCGCTCCGCTTTGATGGGTTGGAAACCCATCCTACGTCAGTTGTTGGTTTGAAACGTGCTCTGTGGTTTCCAGACCAGAGAACCATCGTCATTGCGATGACACCGCAGCAGCCGCTCCTCGCGCGTGCTGATGGTTGAGGTTACGGTGTTGTCACCGGTCAGCAGGATGAAGGCGTCTGGCGAATAGGCCATGCCGTCATAGTAGCAAAACCGCGTCTCGGCCCCGTCCGGAATGGGCGATGCAGTGCTGAGCAGCTGCTGCGCGGGGGCCGCCGAGGCCAGCAGGGTCAGGGCCAGCCCGAGGGTTAGTGTTTTCATGTCGTCCTCCCGTTTGGAAATCTGTTTGTCGTCTTATTGGGTCTTGGACGCTCGGAACCCCAAAAGTCGTTCTTGGATGACGGGTTGAGGGTAAGTGTGAACGGGATCAACGGGTTAAGCAAGGGGGTTGCGGTGTGCTGGGCTGAAGCCCGGCCTACCGGGTGGGGAGACGTTCCGTACTATCGACCCAATGCATGATGCGAGTCATCACCCACGCGTTAGCCTCAGCTTGTACAAACTATTTCGAGTCTTGGGCAGATCTTCATAAATTGTTAAATCTTTTGCGGTTCGTAGTTGGAGTAAGTGTTTAGTTGGCATATCTTAAAAGTTAGGGACACGTTACAAAGGTTAGGAGTCGGAGATGGCAACTAAAGGTCAGCACGTTGTGCCTAATGGGGGCAAATGGAGCGTGCGCAAAGCAGGTTCGTCAAAAGTTACGGGCACTTATTCAACTCAGGGTGAAGCAATACGTGAAGCCCGGAAAATTGCCAAAAATCAGAGTACTGAACTCTATATTCATGGTCGAGATGGTCGAATTAGAGAACGAGATTCTTATGGGAATGATCCAGTGAAGTCGAAAGGCTAAAGTTTGCCTGAATACCCTTTTGAAAGTTGTGTATTTATCAACTGCCCGTTTGACGAAGACTTCGAACCTATTCTCCAAGCTATCATGTTCTGCGTAGCTTATCTGGGCCTCAGGCCCAGACTGGCATCGGAGCGTAATGATAGCGGAGAGAACCGCCTAGAGAAAATTCGCAGCCTGATCGAATGCTCCAAGTATTCGATACACGATCTGAGCCGTTGCCAAGCGAAGAAAAAGGGTGAGCACTTCAGGCTCAATATGCCCTTCGAGCTTGGAATTGACTTTGGATGTCGTCAATATTTTGGAGAGGGGCGGGACCAAAAAAAGTTTTTGATACTTGAGGAAAAACGGTACCGCTTCCAAGCGGCTCTCTCCGATATATCCGGCTGTGACATAGAAGCCTATGGTGCCGATGATCAGAAAGCGCCCCAAAATGCTGTCAAACATGTTCGAAATTGGCTGGTTTCAGAAGCTGGAATTGCGCCAGTCGCGGCAAGACGTATCTGGGGGAAATACTCTGATTTCCAAGAGTGGTATTGGGAGAAGAAACTCGCTGAAGGCGCTGATGAAGAAGAGATCAGACAGTACCCAACAAGTGAGCTTTTGGCCGAAATTTTCAATTGGTTGGCAAAAGGTGAGCCAGTCTAAACATCCAACTCCTCCACAAACCGCGCGTTTTCCTGAATGTATTGGAACCGCAGTTCGGGTTTCTTACCCATCAGGCGCTCGACCAGATCGCCGGTCTCGCCGGGTTCGTCCTCATCAATCGTGACGCGGATCAGTTTGCGGGAGGCGGGGTCCATCGTGGTCTCTTTCAGGTCCTTGGCGTCCATTTCACCCAGACCTTTGAAGCGCGAGACGTCGATCTTGCCTTTGCCGCCCAGACCTTTTTCAAGCCATTCGTCACGCTCGGCCTCGTCCAGGCAATAGACGCGCTTGGCGCCTTGGGTCAGGCGGTAGAGGGGCGGGCAGGCCAGATAGAGGTGGCCCGCGTCGATCATCGGGCGCATCTGCGTGAAGAAGAACGTCATCAGCAGCGAGGCGATATGTGCCCCGTCCACATCCGCGTCGGTCATGATGATGACCTTGTCATAGCGCAGGTCGTCGACGTTGAACTTGGTGCCAAGGCCGACACCCAGCGCTTGGGTCAGGTCGTTGATCTCGGCATTGGTGCCCAGCTTGGAACTGGCCGCGCCCAGCACGTTCAGGATTTTACCGCGCAAGGGCAGCAGGGCCTGTGTTTTGCGGTCCCGGCCCATTTTGGCGGACCCGCCCGCCGAGTCGCCCTCGACGATGAATAATTCCGTACCGTCGCGTGTTGAACTGCTACAGTCCACCAACTTGCCGGGGAGACGAAGTTTCTTAGTGGCGGACTTGCGTTGTGTTTCCTTCTCGGCCCGTCGGCGCAGGCGTTCTTCGGCCCTCAGGATGAGGAAGTCGAGGATCGCTCCGGCGGATTTCGTGTCAGCCGCCAGCCAGTTGTCGAAATGGTCGCGGACGGAGTTTTCGACCAGCCGTTGCGCCTCGACTGTGGCGAGGCGGTCTTTTGTCTGGCCGACGAACTCCGGTTCACTGATGAAGCACGACACCAGCGCACAGCCTCCGGTGATTAGGTCGTCGCGGGTGATCTGACCGGCCTTTTTGTTGTTGATCAGCTCGCCATAGGCCTTGATCCCCTTGAGGACCGCAGCCCAGAAACCGGCGACATGTGTGCCGCCTTCGGGGGTTGGGACGGTGTTACAGTAGGACTGGATGAACCCGTCGCGCGAAGGTGTCCAATTGATCGCCCATTCGACTTTGCCGGGGGTGCCGAACTTCTCGTTAAAGTCCACGGTGCCGGCAAAGGGCTGCTCGGCATAGGTCGACGAGCCGTTCATCGTCTCCTTCAGGTAATCCGAAAGACCGCCGGGGAAGTGAAAGGTCGCCTCGGTCGGGGTTTCGCCGTCGTCGATGGCGGATTTCCAGCGGATTTCGACGCCCGAGAACAGATAGGCCTTGGAGCGGATGGATTTGAATAGGCGCGCGGGTTTGAATTTGTGGTGGCCGAAGATGTCCGCGTCGGCGTGGAACGTGACGGTTGTACCGCGCCGGTTGGGCGCTGCGCCTACTCTTTCCACCGGACCTAGTGGGATACCGCGCGAGAAGCGTTGTTCGAATAGCTGTTTGTCGCGTGCCACCTGCACGACCATCGAATCCGACAGGGCATTCACCACCGATGCACCCACACCGTGCAGACCGCCCGAAGTCTGATACGCCTTGCCCGAGAATTTACCGCCTGCGTGCAGGGTACAGAGGATCACTTCAAGTGCCGACTTGTCGGGGAACTTGGGATGCGGGTCGATCGGAATGCCGCGCCCGTTGTCACGAACGGTCAGGGCGTAATCTGCGTGCAGCTCGACCTCTATCCGGTTGGCATGGCCCGCAACAGCTTCGTCCATTGAGTTGTCGAGTATCTCGGCCACCATATGGTGCAATGCACGCTCATCCGTGCCGCCGATATACATGCCGGGGCGTTTGCGGACCGGTTCCAGACCTTCCAGCACCTCGATGGACGAGGCGTCGTAAGCGGTCGTTGTTTCTGGCGTCAACAGATCGTCGGGCATGGGTGCTGCTCTTGTTTTTGAGTTTCCCCCATTATGGCAGGTGATGTGGTCCGGGGGAAGAGGGACGCGAGGTGTTGTATCCGGTTTGTCGGGGCCAACGGAACCGGAGCGATATTCAGCGCTGTATTGCAGCGCGTTTACAATGACAGCCAGAGAGTTTTGTCTTTAAAGCCACCTCGAACAAGAGAACTTTTCTCAAGCACATCCGAATATTCGTCATCCCAATCACGGAACCGGTCATTTGTGACGATAGCAGCGCCGAGATCCCGCGCTACCTGAAGGACCAGCGGGTCGGCAGGAGTACCCTTCGGCGCAACCATCACGTGGCTGCATGGCAACCCAAGCAAAGCCGCAAGGGAACTGTCGTTCATATAGCGATCTGAGATTTTGTATCCTACATTGGCATCAAAGACGACGCCCGGTGTCCGCCCCTTTGTCTTCAACTCGTCGACAACCTCGCGGACTGTGGCGATATTAGGAACACCGCCTTTCCAGTGCAAAACATTTGATCCATCGACGACAGCCCAGTTTTTCGAAGTTTTGAGCCGGCGTAGCCTTTTTCCGAACAGCAGTAGCAAACTTGCCAATGCGCACGGTCCTGTCAGCAATAACCAATCTGAGAACGCTGGATTGAACATAGCTATAGCAGAGCCAAAACAAGACAGGGCAAAAATACAGATGAGTGGGCGCACAGTTGAAAAGTCTTTGGTCAGAAAGTTGTTTCAATAGGGACGTAGCAGACAGTAAGGGTAGCTGCCCAGCATATATCAGTTATGCAAAACAGATTGTTATCAAACCGCGAGCTTTCCAAGGTCTCGTCATGTTTCGAAATCCCGTTTAGGCTTTGTTCCGGAAGCAGAAATTAGGGGAGCAGAAGAATTGAGTTGGATCAGAACCATTCCATTCGAAGAGGCTACGGGAAAGCTGAGGAAGCTTTATGACCGGGTCACCGGGCCGGACAACAATGTAGACAACATCATGATGGCGCACAGCCTGCGGCCGCATTCGATGGAAGCCCATATGGCAGTCTACAAGAACGTGTTGCACCATTCGGCCAACAAGGTGCCAAAATGGTTTCTTGAAGTGTTGGGCGTGTGGGTCAGCTCTCTGAACCGGTGCGGGTATTGCGTAGAACATCACTTTTCCGGATTGCAGCGGTTGCTGCAGGATGAGGTGCGCGGCAATGCGATCCGTGCGGCGATTGAGGCGCGTGATCCGGCCTCGGCCCCGCTGGACGCGGCACAGGTCGAAGCGATGAGATATGCGCGCAAGCTGACCGAGGCACCCGGTGATCTGACTGAGGCGGATGTGATAGCTCTGCGAGAGGCGGGGTGGGAAGATGGCGAGATTCTTGAGATCAATCAGGTGTGTTCGTATTTCTCCTATGCGAACAGAACCGTTTTGGGGTTGGGGTGTTCGACTGACGGAGACATTTTGGGCTTGTCGCCGAACAACTCGGACAATCCTGATGATTGGGGACATCGGTAAGTGCGGGGCTGGCCGCTCCCCTATGTATTTTGGGGTCATTTAAAGAACGGGCATAGGCCTGTTCTTTGACGCCCCGATAAAACCTATGTCAATTTGACACCAATCAAAGCGCGCCGTGTGACAATCGGCTAAGCAACTCCTCGACAGTGAAACCGAGGAGAACATGTATGGATGCGGCACCCCAGATCAAACAAAAATCGTCGCAGATCAAAGCTGTAACTGACCTGAAGGCGGATGCCTCGGCACCAACATCCGAGAAAATCCGGCAAGCTTTCGAGAGCGGCAAGTACCCCTATGGCCGCAAGATGGCACGCAAGGATTACGAGGCGCAAAAGGCCGAGCTGCAGGCAGAGTTGCTGAAGGTGCAATTGTGGGCGCAGGAGACCGGGCAGCGGTTTGTGCTGTTGTTCGAGGGCCGCGACGCCGCCGGCAAGGGTGGGACCATCAAGCGGTTCATGGAGCATCTAAACCCGCGTCAGGCGCGTGTGGTCGCATTGAACAAGCCGACGGATGAGGAGAAGGGGCAGTGGTATTACCAGCGTTATGTGCAGCAGCTGCCCACCGTGGGCGAGATGGTGTTTTATGATCGGTCCTGGTACAACCGTGCGGGCGTCGAGCGGGTGATGGGCTTCTGCTCACCCAATGAGTATCTGGAATTCATGCGGCAGACGCCCGAGTTGGAGCGGATGCTGGTGCGCTCGGGCATTCAGCTTTACAAGTACTGGTTCTCGGTCACGCAGGAAGAACAGCAGCGGCGCTTTGGGAGTCGTGAAACTGATCCGTTGAAGCAATGGAAACTGTCACCGATTGACAAGGCTAGCCTGAGCAAATGGGATGATTATACCGAGGCGAAAGAGGCGATGTTCTTCTACACCGACACCGCTGATGCGCCCTGGACGATTGTCAAATCCAACGACAAGAAACGCGCGCGTCTGAACTGCATGCGACATTTCCTGTCGACGCTGGACTACCCGGACAAAGACCTCAGGATCGTTGGTGAGCCTGATCCGTTGATAGTTGGGCAGGCGCATCACGTAATTCATAACTCGGACCATATTCTGGGGACAGCGCTGCATCCTGACGCGAAGATCGGCTGAAAATCGATAAACTGTAAAGCCGTTGCACCAAAGGTGATGGCTTTCGTCGCTTTGTTCTTGCGAGTCTCATTATGAAATAAGTTTGTTCCGCTCTTGTCTCGGGCAGCGCGCAAGCCTAAGGCTGGCGGAATGAACAATGTGATGACATATCCCGGCCATTTGCGCGCAATCGCGGTGCTGGGCCTGCCATTGATTGGCGGGCATCTGGCACAGTATGCGATTGGTTTGACCGATACCGTCATGCTAGGTTGGTACGGGGTCGAGGCGTTGGCTGCCGTGACGCTGGCCAACAGCTATTACTTCGTCCTGTTCCTGTTTGGTGCCGGGTTTGGGTGGGCCGTAATGCCAATGGTGGCGACCGCTGCCGCCGAGGAGAATGAGACCAGCATTCGCCGCTCCACTCGTATGGGTCTGTGGCTATCACTGATCTATGCGACGGTGATGATGCCCCTTTTGTGGTGGTCCCATCCGATCCTGATTGCTTTGAAGCAAGAGCCGCAAGTCGCTGAAACTGCGTCAGTATACCTGCGGGTCGCGGGGTGGGGCTTGTTCCCGGCGCTGTTGGTGATGGTCCTGAAGTCCTATTTGGCCGCGCTTGAGCGGACGCAGATTGTGCTGTGGATCACGATTGTTGCAGCTGTGGTCAATGGCGTGACCAACTATGCGCTGATCTTCGGAAACTGGGGCGCGCCCGAACTTGGGGTGATTGGTGCGGCTATCGCGTCAGTGGTGACGCAGATCGTATCATTGGTGGCGGTCGTGATTTATGCGGTGCGTGCGTTGCCGGAACACAGCTTGTTTCAGCGGTTTTGGCGCCCGGATTGGGAGATGTTCATGAGCGTGCTGCGTTTGGGCGTTCCCATCGGTCTGACGACACTGGCGGAGGTGTCGTTATTCGCGATCTCTGCTGTCATGATGGGCTGGTTGGGTCCAGTGCCGCTGGCAGCTCACGGGATTGCGTTGAACCTCGCCTCAGCGACGTTCATGGTTCATTTGGGCCTGTCTAATGTGGCGACTATTCGGGCGGGCAACGCGTTGGGTCGACGGGATCGGGCGCATCTTGAGAAAGGCGCGATTACGGTGACCGGGATGTCGTTGATCGTGTCGGTCTTGACAATTGTTCTGTTCCTGACATGCGCTGAGCCCCTGATCTCGCTGTTTATGGAGGCCGATGATCCGCAGCGGCCACAGATCCTGCTAATCGGCACTGGCCTGCTGGCGATGGCTGCGTTGTTCCAGCTGGTCGATGGGGCGCAGGTCATCGCACTAGGCCTGTTGCGAGGTTTGCAGGATGCAAAAGTACCGATGGTGATGGCCGCACTCAGCTATTGGGTGATCGGTATCCCCGCTTCGTACTATTTCGGCTTTGTTCGAGGTATGGAGGGGATCGGAGTCTGGCTTGGCCTCGTGATTGGCCTCGCTTGTGCTGCCGTATTGTTGATGGCGCGCTTCTGGCTAAGGTCGGTGCGCGATGTAGGAGAAGTTCCCGCCTAGGGGATCATTCTTTGCTCATCCGGTCGGATTTCTTTCGAACAAGTACCGACCGCAAGTCGTGCATTGCCATTAGCAATGGGTCGGTCACGTCCTCTAATTGCGCATCCGTTGCTTTAGACTGAGCCCATTGCGTGGTCAGATTCAGGTAGTCAACCGCACGGTGAATATCATCCATATCGCGGCGGGATAGCAGGGCTTTGCGCTCTTCCATCCAGCGCGCGATTTCATCGTTGTCGGCGTCGCTTAGTACACGCTGGCCCTGCGGTTTGACCTCGCCATTGCGGATGTTGATGACCGCGATCTGTTCCATCTCGATCCGGCGATGGCGATTTTCCGTGTCGATCCTGAACACCGCTGCCCCATTTTCGCGCACGCGGAAATAGTATTCAGGCAGGGCTGTGGACATAACAAACTCCGGTATCAGGTGAGCTCGGCGCAAAAACGTTGGATGCGTGTGCAGGCTTCAGTCAGGGCTTCATCAGAGGTCGCATAGCTGACGCGGAAATTGGGGGACAGACCAAAAGCAGCGCCAAACACAACCGCCACGTCGGCCTCTTCCAGCAGGGCGATTGCGAAGGTTTCGTCCGAATCTATCACAGTGCCCGCGGGTGTGGTTTTCCCGATCAAGCCTGCAATTGATGGATAGACGTAGAACGCGCCTTCGGGTGTCGGGCACGAGATACCGTCGATTTGGCTGAGCATGTCGACGACCAGATCGCGACGGCGTTTGAAGATCTCATTATTCGGCGCAAGGAATGCTTGAGTTCCATTCAGAGCCTCGACTGCTGCCCATTGGCTGACCGAACTGGGATTCGAAGTTGATTGAGATTGCACCTTGCGCATCGCGGCGATCAACTCGACCGGGCCTGCCGCATAGCCAATACGCCAACCGGTCATGGCATAGGCTTTGGAGACGCCATTGCAGGTCAGCGTCCGATCATAAAGTCTCGGTTCCACCTGTGCGGGCGTGCAGAACTCGAACCCGTCATAGGCCAGGTGCTCATACATATCATCGGTCATCACCCAAACATGCGGATGCCGCATCAGGACATCTGTCAGTTCTTTCAGTTCAGCCCGGCTATAGCCCGCTCCGGTGGGATTCGAGGGTGAGTTGAAGATGAACCATTTCGTTTTAGGTGTGATTGCGGCTTCCAGTTGATCCGCTGTCAGTTTGAAATTGGTCTGCAGCGAAGTTTCGACGATCACGGGTGTGCCACCGGCCAGCAACACCATGTCCGGGTAGCTGACCCAATAGGGCGCGGGGATGAGGACCTCATCGCCCTCGTTCAGCGTAGCCATTAGCGCGTTGTAAAGCGTCTGCTTACCCCCGGTCCCGACCGAGACCTGAGCGGGCGTATAGTCCAATCCGTGGTCACGCTTCATCTTGGCGCAAACCGCCTGTTTCAGCTCGGGGATGCCGTCCGGAGCAGTATATTTGGTCTTGCCCGCAGCGATGGCGGCCACGGCGGCGTCCTTGATGTTCTGCGGCGTGTCGAAATCGGGCTCGCCTGCGCTCAGCCCGATCACATCGCGCCCGGCGGCCTTCAGCTCGGCTGCTTTGGACGTCATCGCGATGGTGGGCGAGGGTTTTACGCGTGACAGTGTCGCAGACAGGAAACTCATGGTCGGCCTCGGTTTGTATGTTCAGCCCGACTGTCATAGGGTGCGCCGAAATAACGATCAAGCCAATTGAGTTTTACCCTTTGGAGACCCCGATGAACGACGAAACAGACTGGTTCGGACCGGACACCGCAACCTTCGGGGATCGCGTTGCTGGCGCACGCGAAGCCGCAGGCATGACGCAGACCCAATTGGCCCGCAGGCTTGGTGTCAAAAAAGCCACGATCACTTCGTGGGAAGATGATTTGTCGGAACCCCGCGCGAACAAGCTGTCGATGATGGCGGGGCTACTGAATGTCTCGATCATGTGGCTTCTGACGGGCGAGGGCGACGGCATGGACGAAACAAGCCTGCATGGCGATACGGACTCGGAATTGCGCGATCTTGTTGCAGAGCTACGCACGATCCGAGGTGAGATGCGAGCCAACTCCGAGCGTCTGGCTCGCGTCGAAAAAGCGCTGCGTCTGAAATTGGAACGCAATCAATGACCGAGCCGCGTGAGACCCGGATCAAGCGCATGAAAATGCGCTCGATGCGGCGGGGCATCAAAGAGATGGATTTGATCCTGACGGCATATGCCGATCGCAATCTGTCTTCGATGGACGAGGCGGGATTGGACACATACGATGCCTTGCTGCATGAAAATGACCAGGACCTGTATCAATGGGTCTCTGGTCAGGCCAGCCCGCCGGAACCGCTGGCCGAATTGATCGCGGATATCGCGCAAACCTTTCAAAAATAAGCAATCATCAGGCTTAACCGATTTTTCGGGAATTCGCGTCATGTTTTCAGAAACAGCGCGATGAATCGGAGGATTGAATGAGTATGGAGTTACAGGTCACCGCGCCCGGGACCAAGGGGTTCATGACGAGCTATCTTGAGGCGTTGGCGCTGGTCGAGCGTCTTCATCGCTTGCTTCTGGACGTTATCAAGGATGAATTCGAGCGTGTCGGCGTACTTGAGATCAACGCGGTGCAGGCCCTGCTGTTGTTCAACATAGGCGACCATGAAGTAACCGCCGGAGAGTTGAAGAGCCGTGGTTACTATCAAGGCAGCAATGTCAGCTACAATCTTAAGAAACTGGTCGAGATGGGCTATATGCACCATCAACGATGCGAGATCGACCGCCGCTCGGTACGGGTACGCCTGACCCCGCGCGGGCGCGAGATTCGTGACATCGTGTCAGACCTGTTCGCCCGCCATGCCGAAGGGCTGCAAAACCGCGGCGTGATCGGGACCGATGGGATTGAAGAGATCACCGGTTCACTGCGTCGGGTCGAACGATATTGGACCGATCAGATTCGGTATATCTACTGATAGCTTTGATGGCTGAGTTTGGGAGAGCGACAGACCCTCAAGCTCACGGATCAGTTTACGTGTCATCGCATCTTCATAGGCTTCGAAGCCAAGGGCGACTTCGACGAAAGCATCGGGGCCTCGGATGACCCACGCGTGGTAATAGGCGGATAGCTCCCCAATCTCTACCTGGCGAGTGTCTCCTGGATTGGGGTCGTCGATACCGATTACTAGGGCATTGATCGTAATATCAGTGTTTTGCAAAGCGGCTTTTATGTCCCGCGGGTGATGTCCGAGATTGTGTTTACCATCACCGGACAGATCCAGTGTTCGCCGCCAGCAATCGCTTTGGCTCTCCAACATATCAGCACCGTACAACATGGCCGACCCGACCGCCGTTCCCTGCGGCGCTGATGAGCGTGTTGTGCTTTCTAAATGTTGCTGAATTCGACGCAGATCAGCAGTCGAGCGAACATCTGTCCAACCAAGCAAGAGGCGTTGGTGGCCAGGTTCGCTCCATTCGTAGATAGCGATCCGTACAAAGGTGGACGGGTTTGAAAGGATCAGTTGAACCACCTCGGGATGGCGCAACGCCGCCGCAAGGCCACTAAGTTGCAACCTGTACTCACGACTGTCGACCGAACCAGAGACATCCATTCCCAACGCCAAGGCCTGTCGACATTGCGCTGAAAGCGGGTTGGCCAGCAGGCAAAGAAGTGTCGCACACAGGCGGATCATTTCGCATTATCCGGTTGCAACGCACTAAGTTCCAATCCTTTCAATTCCCGTTCCAGTTTGCGACGCATGGCACGCTCAAAATCTTCGAACCCAGCGGCGATCTCAAGAAAAGCTCCGGGTCCGTGTAGAACATTTTTCTGAAAGAACGGGATCAAGTCGATTTCTCCTTCGAAATCAGCTGCATTGATCACCAGACCATTCACGGTCGTGTTTTCGAACGGAAAGTGTTTGTAAGCGATCTGTGGCCCGTAGCCATCGTTGTTCTTGCCATCGCCCGAGATATCGATGGTCTGGAACAGACAATTTGGGGCGCTCTCCATCAGGGTCGCCCCAAAAGCCAGTGCGTGACCCATCGCAGTTGGGAACTCGTCTTCCGATCGCTTCGATGTCCCGATCCGATGCGCGGCGGAGATCAAATTGGCCCGAGTATCGATTATCGTCCAATCCAAAAGCAATGTCTGGTTGAAACTGCCGGACCATTCATAGACGGCTAATGCAACCGGTTGAGGTGAAAGGAAGAAAGCCTCCTGCACCTCGGGCGCAATCAATGCGTTGGCCAGCCCCTGTCGTTGCAGCGCATCCTCGGTCGCGTCCACCGAGGTCGAGATGTCCATGGCCAGCGCCAGCGCCAGGCGGCAGGTCTCGGCCCAAAGGGGGCTGCCCGTGACAGCCAGCCCCAATGCTCCCAGCCAGCGGATCACCAGTGGCCGGTGCTTTCCATGCTAGACCAAGGCTCTGCCGGGGCTAACGCTTCACCATTTTGCAGCAACTCGATCGAGACATTGTCGGGCGAGCGAACGAACGCCATACGCCCGTCGCGTGGCGGGCGGTTGATCACGACGCCATTGTCCTGAAGATGCTGGCAGGTCTCGTAAATGTTGTCGACGCCATAGGCGAGATGCCCGAAATGGCGGCTGTCGCTTGGCAGTGCGTCGTCGCCATCCCAGTTGTATGTAAGTTCAATGGGCGCGTCCTCTTGTCCCGGTGGGGCGAGGAATACCAGTGTGAACCGCGCAGCCTCGCTTTCATAACGACGCGTTTCCTTCAGGCCCAATAGTTCATAAAACGCTATGGATTTCTCAAGATCCTTCACGCGGACCATGGTGTGGAGATATGTCAGCCCCATCGCGACTTTCCTTGCATTGGTTGTGATGCCAAGCACCTTAGCGCGCCTTCATCCCATGTCGAGGGGCTGGCCGGACACAATTCCGATTTAGCGCAATGCGCCGCACATATCGCGGTTCCGATGGCAAGCTTGCCGATATATAGTGGTCGGCGACTCATTGCTGGAAAGGATAATTTCATGCCTCTGTCTGCCGACCAACTGGCCGAGATCGAAGCTCAACGCGCACAGTCGAGCCCGACCCGCCGCGTCGTTGCCGAAGGTATGGAAGATCATCTGTACACGGCGCATCAGGTTCTGGATCACGGATTTGTCCGCGTTATCGACTATATGGGCGACGATGCTGCGATCTGTCAGGCCGCGCGTGTTTCCTACGGCAAAGGCACCAAATCGGTGCAAAATGATGAAGGCCTGATCCGCTATCTGATGCGCCACTGGCATTCGACCCCGTTTGAAATGTGCGAGATCAAGTTGCACGTCAAACTGCCCGTATTCGTAGCCCGCCAGTGGATCCGCCACCGCACGGCGAATGTGAACGAATATTCGGCGCGGTATTCGATCCTGGATCGAGAGTTCTATATCCCGGCACCCGAACATGTCGCCGCGCAATCCGAGGTTAACAATCAGGGCCGTGGAGACACATTGCAAGGCGAAGAGGCCGCGCGCGTGTTGGAGATACTGAAAGCGGACAGTGCGCGCTGCTATGACAACTACGAGGCGATGATCGGTCAGGACGGCCAGCAAGGGCTTGCGCGTGAACTGGCGCGGATGAACCTTCCAGCCAACATTTATACGCAATGGTATTGGAAGGTGGACTTGCACAACTTGTTCCACTTCTTGCGTCTGCGTGCCGACCCGCACGCGCAGTACGAAATCCGCGTTTACGCAGATACCATGTGCAAGATTGTCGCCGACTGGGTACCGTTTGCCTACCGCGCGTTTGAGGACTACCGCCTTGGCGCAGTCAACCTCTCGGCGCAGATGGTGACCTGCTTGCGTCGGATGCTCAGCGGTGAAGATGTCACTCAGGAAAACTCAGGCATGACCGCACGGGAATGGCGTGAGTTTGAGGCTGTTATCCGAGAGGGTTGATTCAACAGAAAACCGAGCACGTCCCAAGGTGGGCGCGTTCACTAGGGTTTGCGGTTAACGGCCTGAAATTGGCCGTCAACCTTCTTTTATCTTTCCCGCCGGGGCGGGCTGTGCCTTACAGCGGCTTCAAATCAGCAGCCATTTGGCGGCCGTCACGTCCGTCCTGCAACTCGTACGAGACTTTCTGATTGTCAGCGAGTCCGGTCAGACCGGATCGTTCTACGGCCGAGATATGAACAAACACATCTTTGCCCCCTTCGTCGGGCGCAATAAAACCATAGCCTTTGGTTGTATTAAACCATTTCACGGTGCCGGTTGGCATTTCCCGTGTCTCCTTCTACTTACAAGTTGTCCCACAAATTGGTGGGGGCCTTGGCTGGCAAAACCGCCACACGTCACTGTTCGCCCTCACGATACAGCCCGGGTCGCGTGTTTCGCCTTTTTCAACATTACACGGTGAAGTAAAAAATCAAGAATAACTGGGGCAACCTGATGGGTTTGTCTAAATTTGCAGCGATTACAGGATTAGTTAGATAATGCAGCTATATGGGTTAAAAACTTGCGATACGTGCCGTAAGGCATTGAAACTGCTTCCAGATGCGGTTTTCGTTGATGTCCGCGCGCAAGGGGTTCCCGAAAATGTGCTGTCCGAGGCGTACGAGACTTTCGGCAAAGCCTTGCTCAATACGCGATCAACAACCTGGCGGGGATTGGATGATGACACACGCAATCGACCGGTGCTCGCGCTGTTGGCTGATCATCCGACCCTGATGAAACGCCCACTGATAGTATCCAATGGTCAGATGTATCTGGGCTGGACGCCTGAAACCCGTCAGGCCCTTGGTGTTGCCTGAAGAACTGCTTATGTGACACGGGCAACAAGCGGAGACCTGTGAATGCGAAACGCTGCCATGATTTTAGGCGTCATTGCCGGGCTGATCGGGATGATCGTCGGTTTTTTTGGCTACGGCTTTGTGGAACTGATCGACCAGTTTGGTGAGATCGAAGGCATTGCCGAGCAGGTAGAGAACCCCGAGTTGATCCAGACGGCTTCGATCGTGGCGCCTTTGTTGGCAATCGTTGGCGGGGCGATGGCCCATTCTCGAGCGCTGATTGCGGGCATTTTGCTGCTGATTTCTGCGGCTGGGATGTACTATGCCTTTGGCTTCGGCGTTTTCACCATGTTCCCGATTGCCTTTGCAGGCGTAGCAGGGTTGCTTGGGCTCGCCGCAGGAAAACCGGACGAGCCCAAGGCACATTTCTAGGTCACTTCAGGCGTAGTAACCGATCCAGAGACAGCGGACCCGCGCCGTTGATCACAATCACCAGCAGCAGGAATGTCCACATCACGCGCTGATCCATCAACGTAATTGCGTTGTCGAACAAGCCGCCCAGTTTGACGCCATGTCCGGTGACATCGGTCAGTGTTTGAACCCAGACAAATCCGATCATGCCAAGCGCGGCAAGGCGCGTCAGCAGGCCGACCAGCAAAAGCACAGGCAGGACAAATTCGGCCACTGTGCCAAAGAAGATGACGACCCGCTGGAAAAAGGTCATCTGAGTCACATCATACAGCACCGCCTCTGCAGCTTTGGGAAAGATCTGACCGAAGGCTCCGGCCGATGGCGAAAAGATTGAGCCGTCGATTTTCAGCGTGGCCGAGTTCCAGTAGTAGACGAACAACACGGCGATAAAGACCACCCGAGCCAGGGTTGGTGTCAGCCAACCGGACGCGTGATCCGCTTTTTCCATCGCATTATTGTAAGTTGAGATCAGGGCAGTCATGTGTCCAGCCTTTCGATAGTCACAGAAGTTATTGCACCGCCCTGCAAAAGCAGTGCCAGAGTGGTTCCAAGATCAAATTCGGGTGTTTCGGCCATGGTGGATTCAAATGCCTCACCGATGGATTTGCCATCCTGAATCAGCGCGATCCATGCCGCACCACCCGGTAGCAATGGGTGTGGGGCAGGGTCGTATTCGGGACGCATGATCAAAATATCCTGAGCGCCCGCCTCAGGTTTCGGCGCGCCTTCTTCGGTGTTAAATAGCCAGATCGAATGTACGGGCCAGCTTGAACGCAACACCTGCACCGACGGCGCGAGGGTCAGTTTGGCTTGCATCAAATCTTCCGGTGGCAAGCTGAGCGCTTCGGCATCTATGGGTTGTCGATCAGCGGCGTGGTAAGCCCTACGCAGCGCCAGTTCCAGACGGGCAACATCCGGCAGGTAGCCCAGATGCGACAACTGCTCCATTCCTTCCAGAAATTTAGGGAATTCCTCGCCGTAAAACATCATCAGGGGTGAGGACGGCGGGTGCTGGCGCAAGAATATTCCAGCCAGCCCGTCCATATTCTGGGGGCCCAGAAGTTTTGTGATGACCGGGAAGGCTTGATGCATCGCCTCGGTCAGCGAGACGGCGACGTTGTTGCGATAGACGCTGAAGCGACGACCAGCGGGCTGCGCCTCGGCGTCCAGCAACCCATCGGGAATGGGCTTGTTGGCATCTAGCAGTGCCATGTGGAATGTCGTTTGCGACACGCTCATGCGGGCACGCGATCCAGCGCTTTTTGCGCGCGCTCGGCTTCGGCCCGTAACACTGGCCAGTCCGGCACATCGGTGTCCCATTCAATCAACAGGGGTTTGGGGCCGGATTTGTCCAGAACGTAGTCCAGCAGGGACCAGACCGGATCAACGACCTCGCGCCCGTGGCTGTCGATCAGTAAAGGATGCCCATGATCGTCTTCGTCTTCGTCATGACCGCCCAGGTGAATCTCACCGACTTGGTCCAGCGGGTAGGAATCAATATAGCCCTGCGGTGAGAAATCTAGATTGGTGGCTGAAACAAAGACGTTGTTCACGTCCAGCAACAGCCCGCAGCCGGTGCGCCGGGTGATTTCGCGCAAGAAATCAGGTTCGGACCATGTGCTTTCCTCGAAAGCCAAATAGCTTGAGGGGTTCTCTAACAGCATTTGCCGCCCGACCACCTCTTGCACCTGATCGATATGGTCGCAAACGCGGGCCAGAGTCGCATCGGTATAGGGCAGAGGAAGTAGATCGTTCAGGAAGTGGCTGTCATGGGTTGACCATGCCAAATGCTCCGAAAAGCTGGCCGGGTTCAACCAGCCGACAAGATGCTTCAGGCGGTCCAGGTGATCTGGGTCAAGTGGCGTTTCGCCGCCGATCGACAGCCCGACACCATGCACTGAAATCGGGAATTGTTCGGACAGGTGACGCAGTTGTGCCAGAGGTCTGCCACCATCGCCCATGTAGTTTTCGGCATGAATCTCTAGCCACGCCACAGGCTTGGCCTGTTCAAGAATCTGCGAGAAATGCTGTGGTTTGTAACCAACGCCCGGTGCTGCAGGCAGCCGGTTCGATCTGAGCGCATTGTCCAACATTTGCAAATCCCCTGATCACGTGGAAAGGGCGGGCGATCCTGCCCGCCCTTTCTGGTTCATTCGGAAAAGCCTTATGCAGGCAGGTCACGCTCCAGCGGCTCAAGCGAGCCTTTGCGATCTGCACCGTCTGCTGTTTTAGGCAGCTCGATGTCGGCGCAGGTGCCTGCGTCAACCAGGGTCCATGCGTTGCCCTGATAGTCGACGGTCGAAGTGCCCGCGCAAGTTGTGCCGGGGCCGGCTGCACAGTCGTTCTGACCCGCCAGAGAAACGCCATAGCACTTTTCTTTGGCCTGGGCTGTTGCGGTTGTGGCCGCGCCGGAAACGGCTGCAGCAACTGCGCTTGCGATAACCAGTGTTTTTGCAGTGTTCGACATCTTGGTAATCCTTGTTAATGACTGCGTATGTCTGCTTGTGACAACGACAAGGTAATGGTTCAGGGGCAGCAGTTGAATTCACGAGCCCGTGTCTCACAACCCCGTCAAAGGTCGTCATGCACCCTTGAACGTTAACAAATTGTTTTTGAATTGAAAAATGATATTTGTTTCAATCCGGCCCAAAACACCGGGCCGGATTTCTAGCGGTTTGCTGCCGAATGTTACAGCAGATCGGGGGGCGTTGCAGCCACGCTCAACTCATTTGTTACAGCCTCAAGCGATTGGACCTGCGTCTGTTTTTCGCCAAGGCGACGGACACTGACCGTGCGATCTTCGACTTCACGGTGACCGACGGCCAGAATGATCGGCACTTTGCCAACCGAATGTTCGCGGACTTTATAGTTGATCTTCTCGTTGCGAATATCCGCCTCGGCGCGGATGCCTGCTGCGCGAAGGGTGCTGACCACTTCGGCCACATACTCATCGGCCTCGGAGGTGATCGAGGCCACAACGACTTGGCGCGGGGCCAGCCAGAACGGCAGCTTGCCCGCGTGTTCTTCGATCAGAATGCCGATGAAACGTTCAAACGAGCCCAAGGTCGCGCGGTGCAACATAACTGGGCGGTGTTTGCCACCATCAGCGCCGATATACGTGGCGTCCAGTCGCTCGGGCAGAACAAAGTCCACCTGATGCGTGCCGCATTGCCAATCCCGCCCGATCGCATCGGTCAGAACAAACTCGAGTTTCGGGCCGTAGAATGCCCCTTCACCCGGGTTGAGTTCCGGCTCGATCCCAGCCGCGCGGGTTGCGCTGAGCAGGGCGGCTTCAGCCTTGTCCCAAACTTCGTCCGATCCTGAGCGTTTTTCCGGCCGGTCCGAGAATTTGACCGAGAAGTTCTCAAACCCGAGGTCTTTGTAGATCCCGGACAGGAACCGAATGAATTCAGCGGTCTCGGATTCGATCTGGTCTTCGGTGCAGAAGATATGGCCATCATCCTGGGTAAAGCCGCGTACGCGCATGATGCCGTGCAGCGCGCCTGAAGGTTCGTACCGGTTACACGATCCGAACTCGGCCATGCGCAGAGGAAGGTCGCGGTAGGATTTGAGACCCTGATTGAAAATCTGCACGTGGCAGGGGCAGTTCATCGGTTTCAGGGCGTTGACCGCCTTTTCCCGTGCATGTTCCTCGTCCACTTCGACGATGAACATGTTCTCTTGGTATTTGTCCCAATGACCCGAGGCTACCCACAGCTTGCGGTCGACGACCTGAGGGGTGTTGACCTCAACATAGCCACCTTTGCGCTGTTGCCGACGCATGTAATCTTGCAGAAGAGTGTAGATGGTCCAGCCATTAGGGTGCCAGAAAATCTGCCCTGGGGCCTCTTCCTGCATGTGGAACAAATCCATCTCGCGACCCAGCTTGCGGTGGTCGCGCTTGGCGGCTTCTTCCAACATGTGCAGATGAGCCTTAAGCTTTTCCTTGCCGGTGAAGGCCACGCCGTAGATGCGCTGTAGCATTGCGCGGTCGCTGTCGCCGCGCCAATAAGCCCCGGCGATTGACATCAGCTTGAACGCGTCGCCCGGCAGTTGACCGGTATGCTGCAAGTGCGGGCCACGGCAGAGATCCTGCCAGTGTCCGTGCCAATACATGCGCAGTGGTTCATCACCCGGGATGGATTCGATCAGCTCAACTTTATAGGGCTCATTATTGGCCTTGTAGAACTCGATCGCGCGATCGCGGTCCCAGACCTCGGTGGTCACCGGGTCACGCTTGTTGATGATCTCTTTCATCTTTTTCTCGATGAGGCCGAGATCTTCGGGCGTAAACGGTTCCTCACGGTCAAAGTCATAGTACCAGCCGTTTTCGATGACGGGGCCAATGGTGACCTTGGTTGCGGGCCAAATCTCTTGCACGGCGCGGGCCATGACATGCGCCAGATCGTGTCGGATCAGCTCATTGGCTTGCGCCTCGTCCTTCATGGTATGAATAGCGATTTGCGCGTCGGCTTCGATTGGCCATTGCAGGTCCCAATGCTGTCCATTCACCGTGGCAGAAATGGCTTTTTTCGCCAGCGAGGTCGAGATGTCGGCGGCGACCTGTGCGGGCGTAACGCCTGCTTCATAGGATCGGGAATTGCCATCGGGAAAGGTAAGGGAGACTGACTGTGAGTCCAGGGCCATATCGGCTCTCCTCGTCGGTTTGGCGCCCACTGAACGCCCGGTTGCGGGTTATGTATGCTCGGCTCATGTGGCAGGTGGGGACACAGGTGTCAAGGGCAGGAGCGAGGGGCCAGCCCCTCGCACTCCCCGAGGTATTTTTAGCCAGATGAAGAAGGATCGGGCAATTGCAGAGAGGTGCGTGACATGCATGATGGGCTGACAAGCAATGAGGGTAGCATGGCAGAGGCAGAATTTCTGGAAACCGCGCAGGGACGACGTCTGGCGTATCACAAGAGTGATGGGCGCGGGCCGACCATCGTTTTTCTAGGTGGCTTGAAATCAGATATGGAGGGCACCAAGGCGCTGCACCTGGAAGCGTGGGCTCGCGCGCGCGGGCAGGGGTTCCTTCGGTTTGACTATTCGGGGCACGGTGAAAGCTCGGGCGCCTTTACTGACGGGTGTATCGGGGACTGGCACGAGGATACGCTGGCCGCAGTTTCTCGGTTAACTGATGGTCCGCTGGTTGTTGTGGGATCGTCGATGGGCGGGTGGCAAGCGCTGTTGCTGGCGCGTGTCATGCCCGAACGGATCGCAGGTATGGTGACAATTGCGGCGGCCCCAGATTTTACCGAGGATGGGTATTGGGCGTCGTTTTCGAACGAGCAGAAATCTGAACTAGAGACGGTTGGACATGTAGAACTGCCATCGGACTACATGGAGCCCTACGTCATCACCAAGCGGATGATTGAGGATGGGCGGCAGCGGTTGGTTTTGCGCGCTTCGCTTGATCTGCCTTTCCCTGTGCGTCTCCTGCAGGGGACAGCAGATACGGCCGTCTCGACCGATACGGCGGTGCGCCTGCTGGATCATGCCACTGGTCCGGACATGCAACTGCTGCTGGTCAAAGATGCGGATCACAGGTTCTCGGATGAGCGATGCCTCGGGCTGATTGAGCAGGCTCTGCGAGAAGTCCTGGAAGGCACCTGATGCGTCGCCTCGGCTGGGTTGTGGGGCGGGTGCTGGTGGGTTTGACGCTGGTTGGTGTGTTGATCTACGCCTTTGGCACGCGCGAGCCAGTGGACCTGCATCCGCGTTTCGATCCGCGCAAATTTGGCGAAGGCGTTCAGGTTTACTTTGAAAGCATCGAATCCGCCTATGATGACATCGTGCCAGGTGTTGAAAAGCGCGTGGTCTGGCAAGATGGTTTTGTCGAACAGCGGACAGCTTATGCAGTGCTCTACATTCATGGGTTTTCCGCCACGTCCGAGGAGATCAGGCCAGTACCTGATCGCGTTGCGGACGCGTTGGGTGCCAACCTTGTCTACACAAGGCTTCAGGGGCATGGCCGTGATGGGGACGCAATGGCCGAAGGTACGGCGTCGGGCTGGATGCAGGATACAGCAGAGGCGTTGGCTGCCGCCAGGGCTGTTGGTGAGCAAGTCATTGTGATCGCAACCTCGACGGGGGCGACCCTGGCCGCCGCGGCTGCGATGGACACGGAACTGAGCACTGATGTGGCTGCGTTGGTTTTGGTGTCGCCGAACTTTGGCGTAAACTCGGCTGGTTCCTGGGTGCCATCTTTGCCGTGGGCCCGGCATTGGCTGCCGCCTTTGATGGGACAGGACCGGGATGTCTCAAGCACTGATCCCGAGAAGAACATCTTTTGGACAACCGTTTATCCATGGGAGGCGGTCGTGCCGATGTTTGCCCTTGTGGATGCGGTCAATGCGCTGGACTTCTCGGGCGCGCGGGTTCCGGCGCTGTTCTGGTTTTCTGATGATGATCAGGTGGTGCG
This sequence comes from Ruegeria sp. SCSIO 43209, assembly GCF_019904295.1. Classification (NCBI taxonomy): domain Bacteria; kingdom Pseudomonadati; phylum Pseudomonadota; class Alphaproteobacteria; order Rhodobacterales; family Roseobacteraceae; genus Ruegeria; species Ruegeria sp. SCSIO 43209. The sequence continues at coordinate 1,841,420 of NZ_CP065359.1, read as the reverse complement.
TCCGGATAAAATGCATGAGGCGGCCAAGACCTGGGGTGGTCAGGCGATGGTTTCATTGGTGACAATGGGGCCCGGGGATGATCCGGCCTCACACGTGGTCGCGGGGCGTCTGATGTCACCGGGTCAGACCGACGCGGCGGTCGCGGGCATATTGGAGTGGCTGTCAGAGCAGGGGATTCAGAGGCAAGGCGGTGGCTGAATATGCGTAGACCGGGCAGTATGTGGAGCCTTGAGACGTTGGGTCGCGTGCGACTATCCCGGCATTTTTTCATGCGTGATTTCCTATATACCGAGATCGGGAACTTTCACGCATTGCAAAATATTCCCGACAACCCTGATCTTGCGATCGAGACCGGGCGCGCGTTTTGCGAGACCCTGCTGGATCCGCTGGAAGAAACCTTTGGTCGTATCGCGGTGCGCTCGGGCTATCGCTCGCGATCACTGAACCGGTTCGGGAACGAGAACAGGTTGAACTGTGCCCGCAATGACAACCCGTTGGAGTGCCACATTTGGGATTGGGGCGAAGGTGACGCACGTGTAGCAGGGGCGTCGGTGGTAATTCCGTGGTTTGCAGACCGCTATGCGCAGGGGCGCGATTGGCGCGATCTGGCGTGGTGGATGCATGACCATCTGGATTATTCCGAGATTTGGTTCTTTCCCAAATTATGCGCGTTCAATCTGGTTTGGCGGCCCAAGCCTGTACGGCGGATCGACAGCTACATCGCCCCGCGCGGCTGCTTGTTGCGGGCCGGGGCGGAGCCAGATGAACCGCTGGGCCAAAGGCAGGAACGCTATGCGGATTTCCCACCGTTTCGGGCGATCAGCTATCCGTGAAGTTTTGCTTGCCCGCCGTTGGCAAACCTCTCATCCTGTAACAAAACAATAACAACGAGCGGAGGGCACCGAGGTGATCGAGCCGTTGGTTTTGCTACCCGGATTGATGTGCGATGCACGGTTGTTTCAGGCGCAGATCACCGCGCTGTCGCGTGAACGTGCAGTTATGGTCGCACCGATCACCGGCGGTGAACGGTTCGAAGAGATCGCGTCGGGCTTGCTGGATCAACTGCCGCACCGGTTTGCTTTGTGCGGGTTTGGTCTGGGTGGTGGCGTCGCGCTTGAGATCGTGCGGCGAGCACCTGAGAGGGTGACACGACTGGCCTTGCTGGCGACGGATGCGCAGGCCGACACACCTCATATCGCGGCGAGTCGCGAAGACCTGATCGTTGGCGCGCAGGCGGGGAGGTTGGACGAAGTGATGCGCAAGCTGATCGGCTCGGACATGTTGTCTCCCGGTCCGCAACGCATCCCGATTTTGAACGAAGTGTTGCAGATGGCCGAGGAATTGGGCTCGGATGTGTTTGTGCGTCAGATAAGAACCCTGCAACGCCGTCCGGACCAACAAGGCACGCTGCGCCGGATCAGGATGCCCACGCTGATCATTTGCGGTGCCCATGATGCGGAGAATCCGGTCCGCAAGAATACCTTCATGGCTGATCTCATTCCGGATGCAGAGTTGCGCGTGATTGATGAGGCCGGGCACTATCCGACACTGGAAGCACCCGAATCCGTGATTGCGATGCTGCAGGATTGGCTCCGGAAACCACTGCGGCTGACCTAGTCGTAGAAAACCGCGCGCTGGTTCTTGGTCAGAACAGTTGGTTGCACCACCGGCCGACCGGTTTCAGAGTCAAAGAATGGCGTTTTCTTCCAGCTCCCGGACAGACGCGATTTTAGTACGCGTTTAAGCAGACCCATAGCGGCATAGCGGATTTTCTCATGAGACTGCTTGCCGTCAGCCCTTGGCACAAATCCACGCGTAGTAATGGGACCCAAACTGCTGGGGTGGGGAATACGTTTGACGATAAAACCCGCGAACGGAAATTTTGGAGTTGTCGGCGTCGTGGCCAGCGGCGCGTTGCAGCATCTGGCACACCACCGCAACATGCCCTTGGGGCTAAGTTGCATGGCTGCCAAGTGCTCGACCCCTGCATCGATCTTGATGTCTTCCGGTGACATCTGAAACACCTCGACTGGGCCGGGTGCAGGGTCGGGCTGTTCAAAATACAGCTGAGCCGCGCGGCAGTCATGGCAAAAACACACGACATGAGTGCCGGATACGACGCCGTGTTCAGTAATGCGCCCCGAAAGGGCGCCGCAATTGCAACGGAAAGGAAGGTCTCCTGCCGCTGCGCGGCTCATGCAACTTTGTTGCTATTGGCGGCTCGTCGACGGGGTTTGCGGCTGTTTTCATTCATGAAATCAATCACTAGCGGACGGATGTTGTCGCGCCAGCTGCGGCCCGCAAAAATGCCATAGTGACCCGCGCCGGGTTCAACATGGCTGGCCTTTTTGCTGTCGGGCAGACCCGTGCATAAATCCAGCGCCGCAATGCATTGCCCGGGGGCTGAGATATCGTCATTCGTGCCTTCGACCGATTTCACAGCCACATCAGTGATCTTGCCGATATCTACCTTGTGGCCGGCTACAACGAACTCGTTGCGCGCGATCTCACGGTTTTTGAAGACACGTTCAACGGTCGAAAGATAGAACTCGGCAGTCATGTCCATCACCGCCAGATATTCGTCATAGAACCGGTTATGGGCATCGTGGTCGGATGCCTCGTCACGAATAACGCGCTGAATCTGATCCGAGAACGCCTTGCTGTGACGTTCGGCATTCATTGACATGAACGAAGCCAGTTGTAGCAAGCCGGGATACACCATCCGGCCTACGCCCTTGTATTTAAAGCCAACCCGCTGAATCATCGTTTCTTCCAACTGACCCATCGTTACACGGCGACCAAAATCCGTAACTTCGGTCGGAGTTGCGTCGGGGTCGACGGGACCGCCGATCAGCGTCAGGGTACTTGGCTGCGCCTTCGGCTCGACCTCGGCCAGATAGGCGGTTGCGGCCAGAGTCAGCGGTGCGGGCTGACAAACCGCAATAACATGCGTTTCGGGGCCGAGCTCTTTCATAAAATCGACAAGGTAGAGCGTGTAATCCTCGACATCGAACTTGCCTTCGGACACGGGAATGTCGCGCGCGTTATGCCAATCGGTAATGTAGACCTCACAATTGACAAGCAGGCTTTTGACGGTCGAGCGGAGCAGGGTCGCGTAATGCCCCGACATCGGCGCAACCAGCAGCACCTTGCGTGGCTGTTCTGTGCGTCCATTAACGCGGAAATGGATCAGGTCGCCGAAAGGACGCTCAAGCACGGTTGTGATATCGACCAGATGGTCCTTGCCGTCTTCGCAGGTAAAGGTGCGGATGCCCCAATCAGGCTTGACGACCATACGCTGAAATGTGCGCTCGGTTACTTCGCCCCATGCAGCCATCCAGTTGAAGGCCGGGTTGGGTGTCATCGAGAACAGGGGGTAGGATGCCATCGCGCTTGCGGTTGCACCAAGCCATTGGTTGGTGTTACGCATGGTTTCCATCAGGTCATAGGTCATCATGTAGCGCATCGAATGTGCCTCCTGAGTATCAGCCTGAGAATTCGGACCATTCGCCGCTTTGCCCCCCGACGCCAACGACGTTATTCTGCACAGCAGCGAGACTAGGGGGGAATTGTTAAAATGACAACTACCGAAGACCAGACGCCAAAACTGACCGAAGAACATATTGAACGACTTAAAGAAAATATGGACAAAGTAGAAGAACTGTCCAAACGCCTGGTCGAGGTCATGGCCGGAAAAACGCCGCACACCCCCGCTCTGGATGGCCCGAATCAAGAGCTTTTTGCAAAAGCAGCAACTGCGTATTGGGCTGAAGCGTTTCAAAACCCCACAAAGCTGTTGGAGCAGCAAATTGAGTATTGGGGAAAATCGGTTCTCAACTTTGCGGAAGCGCAGAAAGCGATGACCCAAAGCGACGGGGATGCACCCCCAGCCGCTGCCAAAGATAAACGGTTTGCCAATCCAATGTGGGAAACCAACCCCTACTTTCGCCTCATTCGCCAGCAGTACCAAACCAATGCCGAAGCGATCGCGCAGGCCGTTGCATCGGTTGACGATCTGGAAACCAAGGATAAGCAGCGTCTGCAGTATTTCTCGCAGCAGATCATAGATATGATGGCGCCAACGAATTTTCTGGCCACCAACCCCGATGCGCTGGAAAAGGCGATCGAGACCGAAGGGCAGTCCCTGATACAGGGGCTGGAGAACCTCGTGTCGGACCTTGAGGCCAATGACGGCGAAATGGTTGTCAGACTTGCTGACGAAAGTGCCTTTGAGATTGGCGGGAATATCGCAACTACACCCGGCGACGTCGTCTATCGCAACCGAATGATGGAACTGATCCAGTATAAACCGGTGACCGAGACGGTGCACGAAACGCCGATCGTTCTGTTCCCGCCATGGATCAACAAGTTCTATATCTTGGACCTGAAGGCTCAGAACAGCCTGATCAAATGGGTGACAGAGCAGGGCTATACCCTGTTTGTGGTCAGCTGGGTGAATGCCGATAGCTCACACGCCGATATTGGGATGGAGGACTATATTCAGGAAGGGTTCCTGACCGCCATCGAAGAGGCGAAGAAAATCTGCAAGGTCAAGCAGGTCAATGCAGTTGGGTATTGCATTGCTGGTACGACGCTGAGCCTGACGCTTTCGCTGATGAAGCAGCGCGGTGACAAGTCGATCAAATCTGCCACTTTCTTCACCACCCTGACAGACTTTGGTGAGCAGGGGGAGTTCACGCCGTTCCTGCAAAATGACTTTGTAGATGGCATCGAAGAACAGGTCTCGAAGGATGGTATTCTAAAGGCATGGATCATCGGGCGAACGATGTCTTTCCTGCGATCCAGAGATCTCATCTATACTCCGGCGATCCGCAGCTACATGATGGGTGAAACACCGCCAGCGTTTGACCTGTTGTACTGGAACGGCGACGGGGCCAACCTGCCAGGCCGGATGGCGATCCAGTATCTGCGCGGTTTGTGTCAGAGCAACGATTTCGTCAACGACGGGTTCGAATTGTTTGGCCATAAGCTGCATATCAAGGATGTCGATGTGCCTTTGATGGCGATCACCTGCGAGACGGATCATATTGCCGCGTGGAAGGATTGCTATCGCGGGGTACAGCAGATGGGCGCGAAGTCGAAGACCTTTGTGGTGTCCGAGTCCGGTCACATCGCGGGCATTGTGAACCCGCCCAGTAAGAAAAAATATGGTCACTATACCAATCCTGAGCTGAAGTGTGATGCTGATACATGGCTGAAAGAAGCTGACTTCCACGAAGGTTCATGGTGGCCGATGTGGGAAGCGTGGTTAAAGAAGCGATCAGGCAAGCAGGTTCCCGCGCGCGATACCGGCGATTCGGATCATCCGCGCCTTTGCCCGGCTCCGGGTACCTATGTTTTGGTCAAGGCAAACCGCTGATATCATTTTGAAACTCAAATTTTTCTGCATTGCAGCAAGAAAAAACTTGCAATGCTGCAATGCAGCAATCATATTGCCTTCAAGCTGATGAGAACCGGGGTGGGCCCGGAACGGCTAGAAGGATTTAGGACAATGGCAAAGACCCAAGACTTTACCGCGACCCTGAAAGACATGATGGGCGCGTTCCCGGTTGACACAACCGCTCTGGAAGACGCATTCAAATCGACCGCTTCTCTGAACGAAAAGCTGTCGGGTGTTGCTCTGGACGCAGCTGAAATATCGGCTGAAATCTCGAACAAATGGACCAAGGAAACCCTGGCCAAACTGACCGAGATGTCGAAAGCAAAAACCGAGCCTGCGGATTACGCAAAAGCTGCAACCGATTTCGCAAGCGCGTCGGCTGAAGTTGCTGCCGAAAACCTGGCTGCTTTCGCTGAGATCGCGAAAAAAGTTCAGACCGAAACCGTTGAGCTGCTGATGGCAGCTGGCAAAGACGCTGCAGAAGATGCAACCGCAGCCGTCAAAAAAGCCACCAACGAGGTAACTGCTGCAGCCAAGAAAGCAGCAACTGCCAAGTAAGGTAATTCTGCGACGCAGCACCCATTCCTCCCAAGCGGTGTGATCGCATCAGGGCGGGTCTTAGGACCTGCCCTTTCTTTTTGTTCTGCAGTCGCATAACCTCTGCTGCAACGCATCATCCTTGGGGAGGGTACAGGGTGTCGGAACAAGACAAACCGCTGCTGATCAAGCGCTATGCCAGCCGTCGGCTGTATAACACCGAGACCAGCGATTACGTGACGCTTGAAGATATAGCCGGTTTCATACGCGATGGCCGCGAGGTTCAGATCATCGACCTGAAAACCGGTGATGACCTGACCCGTCAGTATCTGCTTCAAATCATTGCCGAACACGAAAGCCGCGGCGAAAATGTTCTGCCGATTAATGTGCTGAACGATCTGGTGCGCAGCTACATGGTGCCAGGCGGGGGCATGATGCCGCAATTCCTGCAAAGCTCATTCGAGATGCTGCGCGAAAGCCAATCGAAGATGATGGAGAACATGAGCGCCATGAACCCGATGTCCCAGATGCCGGGATTCGAGGCGATGCAAGCGCAGCAAAAGGCCTTTCTAAAAGCCATGACCGGTGGTCTGTCGGGGAACTGGTCGGGGCCGGATGATGAACAAGAAACATCGCCCGAACCCAAAGAGGATTTGGACGACATCAAAAAGCAACTTGCCGAGCTGCAGCAAAAACTATCGAAGCTGAGCTAGCCTGACCGATGCGCTGGCTGTCTGTTCTGGGCGCGTTGATCTGGGCCCAGACTGCACAGGCCCAAGGCCAGTTTACATCCGTGTGGGAACCTATCTGCACAATGGGTCGGGATACGGCTGCGGGCTGCGACGAGATTCGCGCGCGCGAAATTCTGGATGCAACGACCCCGCCCTGGCGCGCCATTGGCCGGGTCAATTTTGCCAGCCGCAGTCAGCGGTCCCATTGTACAGGCGTGCTGGTGTCTGAGCGGCTGGTTTTGACTGCGGCACATTGCTTGTACAACAGCGCGCGCAACCGCTGGATTCCTCCGGCCAGTATCCGGTTTGCCGCAGGGTATCAGCGCGGCGAGGCTGCCGCCGTGTCCAATGTATTGGCCTATCGGCTGGATTCGGAACAGGGGCGCGACGGTGTATTCAACAATCGCGCCGATCTGGATTGGGCCGTGTTGGAGTTGGCCGAGCCAATTGGAGAGCAGGTTGGTTTTTTCGATGTTTCCCGGACTGTCCCGCAGATGGGCACGTTCGCGGGCTATCCCGGATTGCGGCCCCACGTGCTCAGTCGCACCGATAGCTGTAATGCCGCACAGGCCGGACAGGGGCTGATGCGCGCGATCTGCCCCGTCATGATGGGGGATTCCGGTGCACCGTTTCTGACGCAAACAGAAACCGGGCTTGCCGTTGCCGGGATTTTGTCGCGCGTCGCGCCAACCCCCGACGGGATCGACGCATTGTTACTTTCAATTAACGACCTTGATCTGCAATAGAACTGACGATCAGGTCCCGTAGACTGGCACCGGGCCGACAACCTCGCCAACAGAAGCCAGCAGGATGTCCGAGATTACGTCCAGTTCATCGCGCGTCAAACGCACGGGCAGACGTACATCGCAGGCCTTCATCAGCATCGCACGGGTCTGTGGCAGGTCGAACTGTTCGGGTAGGAACTGCCAGTTCCAGAAGGCACGAGCGTTATCCTGACTCAGGCCAAAGACCTGCACCTTGACACCGCGTGCCTCGGCTGCGGCGGCAAAGGCGCGGATTTCATCGTCGCTGAGGTCAACCAGATTGAATTGGATCGAATCCGGTGCGCGCTGCTCGGGTGTCAGAGGGGCAGGGACATCGATGTAGGGCGATGTGTTCAGACGATCAGCCACATAGTCATGGTTTGCCAGCCCGTCGCGAACACGGCGTGCCAATTCGGGGATTTGCGGACGAATGACTGCAGCGCTGAGGTTGCTCATGCGCAGGTTATACAGTGGCAACTGGTTCTGCCATTTGGCAAAGGCCTGTTCCAGCTCTGGTGAGCCAGAGTGCTTTTTCCAGTTGTGTTCGTATGCGCCCGACATGATAACAGCGCGCGCCACAAGATCCGCATCGTCGCTGACCAGAATGCCACCTTCGCCTGCGTTGATCATTTTATAGGACTGGAACGAGAAGCAGCCGACCTTACCGATGGTGCCAATATTGCGCCCATGCCAGGTTGTGCCCAATGAGTGGGCGGCGTCTTCGATCACCGGGATATCGCGCGCTTCACACAGCTCCATGATCGCGTCCATGTCCGAGGTATGGCCGCGCATATGGCTGATGATCACTGCCTGCACGCTGTCCAGCTTGGCCGTGAAATCGGCCATATCGACGCGATAATTGTCCCCGACCTCGCACAGAACCGGAATGCAATCCGCGTGCACGATTGAAGACGGCACGGCGGCAAAGGTAAATCCGGGGATCAGAACCCGCGCATCGCGGGGCAGCCCAAGCGCCTTGAGCGACAAAAACAGCGCGGCAGAACAGGAAGAGACCGCCAGCGCGTATTTTGTGCCGAGCAGTTCGGCAAACTCTGCCTCCAGGAGAGCAACGGGCGCATCCTGAGGTGCGGTATAGCGAAACAGATCGCCTGACTTCATCAGGGCGTCGATTGCGTCTCGGGCGGCTGCGGGGATGGGTTCGGCTTCATGAACGTTGGGTACAAGCGTCATATTTGGATTTCCCGAATTTTATCTTTGGGAAATATAAATTCGATATGCAGGCAAGCCAAGTCCCAATTCGCATCGTCAGCGAGATTTCACCAATTCGTCGTAAAGAATGTGTTCAGATACCCAGCCTGTCACGCAGCGCATACCAAGTCATGGCCAGTATCAGCAACGGCGTCCGCAAAGCAGGACCACCCGGGAAGGGCACTGCAGGAACGCGGGCCATGGTATCGAACCCCTCAGCCTGCCCCTGGATCGCCAACGCCATGAGTTGCCCCGCATGGGTCGCGGTGCCGACGCCGTGGCCAGAATAACCCGAGGCGGACAGGATATTTGGCGCAACCCGGGTCAAATAGGGCATGCGCCGCATGGTGATGCCCAGCGTTCCGCCCCATGCGTAGTCGATTTTGACGTTACGCAGATGCGGGAAAATCTCGGTCATCGGCTTGCGGACTTTTGCGGCGATGTCCTCGGGGAAACGATAACCATAACTTTCGCCACCTCCAAACAGCAGCCTGCCATCGGCGCTCAGCCGGAAATAGTCTATCACGAACTTGGTGTCAGCAACGGCGATATCTTTGGCCAAAACTTTTTGCACTTCAGCGCCCAAAGGTTCGGTTGCCGCGATGAAATTGTTGATGGGCATCACGCGCGATGCAACTTGCCGGTTCAGATCTCCAAGATATCCGTTGCAGGCCAGAATAACGTGATCGGCAGTGATCTTGCCCTTTTCAGTGCGTACAGTGACACGAGCACCCTGATCGATGCCAAGAACTTCGGTGTCTTCATGCAGTCTTAACCCGGCTCTGACAGCGGCGCGCGCAAGGCCGAGGGCGTAGTTCAACGGGTGTAGGTGCGCGGCACCATTGTCCAGATACCCACCCGCATAGGCTGGTGAGGGGCAAAGCCCGCGCGCGGCATCGGCATCTAAAGTTTCGATTTGGTCGTATTTGTATTTACCCGACAGATGCGCCGCGTGATCATGTAGCTCTGCGCGCTCCGAGTTGTTAAAGCCCAGAACCGCAATGCCGGGCTTCAGGTCGCAATCGATCTGATGTTTTGAGATCAGAGATTTGACCAGATCCTTGGCTTCTTCGGCCAGATCCCAAAGCTTTAACGCATCTTCATCGCCGACAAGCCGTTCAAGATCCTCTTGATCCAAACGCTGCGCGCTGCCCAGTTGGCCTCCGTTGCGACCCGAAGCCCCAAAGCCCGCGCGATGAGCTTCCAGCAGGACAACATCGAACCCAGCCTCAGCCAGGTGCAATGCTGCCGAAAGGCCCGTGTATCCGCCTCCGACAATGCAGACGTTTGCGGTATGGTCGCCTTCAAGCGCTGGGTGGCGGTCAAAGGTGTGCGCCGTTGCGGCATACCAGCTAGGCGGATACTCCGCCTTGCGGTCATTAGAATACAGCAGGTTCATCGCGTCTTTGCCCTAGACGTTCATTAGCAGATGCTCGCGTTCCCACGGGGAAATGACCTGCAGGAACTCTTCGTACTCAGCACGTTTGACGATGCCGTAGACACGGGCGAACTCGGGACCCAGAACTTCGTGCAGGGCTGTCGCTTCATCAAACAGGTCCAGAGCTTCACCCATGATCTGAGGGATATCGCCGTCGCCTTCATAGGCGTCGCCATAGAATTGGCGGCGTGGGCGCTCTTGCTGAGTCAGGCCCAAATAGCCACAGGCCAACGACAATGCGATGCCCAGATAGGGGTTGCAGTCCATGCCTGCGATGCGGTTTTCGACCCGGCGCGCCTCGGGGCCGGACAGAGGTACGCGAATGCCAGTTGTGCGATTGTCGCGTGCCCACTCCAGATTAATCGGGGCCGCATGGTCTTTGACGTAGCGGCGATAAGAATTCACATACGGTGCCATCACCGCCAGCCCTGCGGGCAGGTGATTCTGCAAGCCGGCGATGAAGTGATAAAACGCATCCGTCTCGCCACCTTGTGGACCGGAGAAGATGTTCTGTCCCGTTTCTTTTTCGATGATCGAGTGATGGATGTGCATGGCCGACCCCGGCTCATCTTCGATCGGTTTTGCCATGAACGTAGCAAAGCAGTTGTGACGTAGCGCGGCTTCGCGGATCAGGCGTTTGAAATAGAATACCTCGTCCGCCAGCTTCACCGGATCGCCATGACGCAGGTTGATCTCTAGTTGTCCGGCACCGCCTTCTTGCGTGATCCCGTCGATCTCAAACCCCTGAAATTCGGCAAAGTCGTAGATGTCGTCGATCACCGGCCCGAATTCATCCACCGCTGTCATCGAGTAAGCCTGCCGCGCCGCCGCAGGTCGGCCCGAGCGGCCCATCATCGGCTTGATACCCTGCGCCGGGTCTACATTTGGCGCGACAAGAAAAAACTCCATCTCGGGGGCGACAACCGGCTTCCAACCTTTGTCGTGATACATCTTCACAACGCGTTTGAGCACATTGCGGGGGCTGAAGGGGATCGGCTCTCCATCTCTGTCGAACGCGTCGTGAATCACCTGCAAGGTCCAGTCGCCCGTCCAAGGAGCGGCCGACGCAGTTGAGAAGTCGGGTTTCAGGATCATGTCCCGCTCAATGAAACCGTCCTCACCTGCAGCTTCGCCCCAATCCCCTGTGATGGTCTGGTAGAAAATGCTGTCGGGTAGGTGAAAATAGGATTGCTTGGCAAACTTTGACGCCGGGACCGCCTTGCCGCGGGCGATGCCGGGCAGGTCAGAGATGATGCATTCAACCTCATCCAGCCGTCTGCCTTCAAAGTAGGTGCGCGCCGCCTCAGGCAGCTGATCTGTCCAGTCGGCCATCAGGCCCTCACTTTCTTTAGGAACTCTGCCATGTGGTGTCCGATTTTGGCATTATCATCCGGGGCATCTTTCCGGTTCGCTGCCGCCTGCATCAACGCATCGGGAACCACGCCTTTGCCTCGGGTCTCCATCAAGCCCTGTATGAAGTCATTTTCATATTCAGGATGGGCCTGCACGGTCCAGATCGTATCGCCATAGGTGACCATGGCGTTTTGGCAAAAGTCATTCGTACCGGTGACCACCGCACCTGCGGGCAGTTTGGTCACTTGATCCTGATGCCAAGCATTCAGGGTGACAGTCTGATCGCCAAAGCTGTAATCCGTGCGTCCTACGGCCCAGCCACCATCAAACTTTTCCACTTTTCCACCAAGCGCTTGCGCGATGATCTGATGTCCAAAGCAGACACCAATCAAGGGGTTCCCTGTCTTCTGAATATCCCGGATCAGCTGTTCAAGCGGGGGAATCCAAGCGTGATCTTCGTATGCGCCATGACGAGATCCGGTGATGATCCACCCGTCGGCCTGATGCGCGTCTTCCGGAAACTCACCATCGACCACTGCGTATGTTTGGAATTCAAAGCCGTTCCCACCCAGTAATGCGCGAAACATGCCATCATATTCCCCGAATTGTTCATGCAATTCATCGGGTGGGTGGCCGGTTACAAGGATGCCGATTTTCATAGTTCACCAAATTTGATCAAATTTATTCTAACGGAGCGAAGCGAGCTGGGCAAGAGGTTCAAACGCTCTCAAGATAGCTGAGCCAGTGCTCGTCAGGGGGGTGGGACGCGAATCGCGCAATTTCCTGCCGTTTGGTCATTACCAGGTTGCGGATCAGATCGTCCGGGAAAATGCGCGCAACTACCGGGTCAGTTTCGAAAGCAGAGATGGCCGACGGCCAGTCTGCTGCCAGCTGCGGCAGATCCGTCAACTCATAGGCATTGCCCGAAATCGGGCTGGGCGGTCGCAGGCCATCCTCGATCCCAACCATTGCCGCGCCCAGAACTGCGGCCAGCATGAGATAGGGGTTGATGTCACCGCCAGCAACGCGATGTTCGATCCGTCGGGCGGCAGGGGCACCACCCGGAATGCGCAGGGCCGCTGTGCGGTTTTCATAGGCCCAGCTTGCTCCGGTGGGTGCGTGGGCACCAGGCACCAGGCGCGTGTAAGAATTGCCATGAGGAGCGAAGATCAGCGTAGAGCCGGGCATCGCGGTCAGACATCCAGCAACCGCCGAGCGCAGTTCATCGGTTCCCTCGGCCCCTCCGTCATCGAAGACATTGCGTCCATCGACATCGACGATCGAGAAATGCACATGCATTCCGTTGCCCGCATCCTCGGCATAGGGCTTGGACATGAAGGTCGCTGTGAAGCCATGCTTGCGTGCCACGCCACGCGCCAAGGTCTTGAAAAGCCACGTATCATCGGCGCAGCGCATGGCGTCCTGATGGTTCAGATTGATCTCGAACTGGCCGATCCCGCTTTCAGATATTGCAGTCTGAGCGGGAATACCCATAGCGGCGCAACCATCATAGAGATCGGTGAAGAACGCATCAAACGCGTCCATTTCGGCCATCGACAGAACGGCTTCGTCCCGCAGCCTGCGGCGCGTGACCGGGTTGATCGGAGGCTGCGGTTGGTCGCCTGAGGCGTCAAGCAGAGTGAACTCGAGTTCGGTAGCGGCGATGACCGACCAGCCCCGTTCGGAAAATCGATCCAGAACCGCAGAAAGCGCGTGTCTCGGATCGCCTGCAAAAGGCGTGCCGTCATCGTGGTAGAGGCACATGGGCACCAGCGCGGTGGGTGTATCCAGCCAGGGCATGGGAACCGGACCACGCCCGGTGGGGCGCAACACACCATCTGCATCACCGCTTTCGAAGACAAGCGGGCTGCCTTCGATATCAGCGCCCCAGAGATCGACATTGAGCGCAGAGAACGGCATGCGTACGGCGCCTTTGTCCAACTTGGCACCGTATGAGGGCGGCACGCGTTTGCCACGCATCTGACCGTTGAGGTCACAGGCGGCGACGCGGAATGTATGCAGGGCGCTCAGGTCCATTGGGGGCTCCGTGGTCTAGTCACGAGAGGTTTAAATCAGGATTAGCGTCTTGTCACGAAATTTGATCAAATTACGAACAGGCGTCGCTTGCGGTGAGGCGCGATGTTGAAAATCAACCGACTTGTACAGTGGTCGAGACCGTTGTCTTCCGAGTTGTACAACATTCAGGTGCCCGATTGTGCCGGGCGTAGCGATGCCTATAGTCTCATATATGTTCATCTTTCTTACCATAGTGTTACTGATCGCAGGCGGGGTCGGCTATTACGTCTGGTCCAAGAGACAGGCCCGCGCGGCGCTGTTGGCGACGCGTCTGACCTCGGATCAACGGGACATCATTGATCAGCAAGTTCCCATCATCCGGCGGCTGCCCGCCGGGCTGCGCAGCCACTTGGATGGCAAGGTGAACCTGTTTCTGGATCAAGTGAGCTTCTACGGCTGCGACGGGTTGGAAGTGACTGAGGAGATGGAGCTGTCGATTGCGGCGCAGGCCTGTTTGCTCGTGATCAATAGCGACATTTGGTATGACAATCTGACGACCATTCTGATCTATCCCAATGCGTTCAAGTCAAAGCAGCAGCGGCGCTCGGGCTATGTCGTGTCCGAGAAAGAGATCGTGCGGACCGGGGAAAGCTGGGATCGCGGACCGGTCATTTTATCATGGGCACACAGCCAGCAGGGCGCTCTGGATGATCGCGACGGGCAGAACGTAGTGCTGCATGAATTTGCGCATCAGATCGATGATTTGTCCGGGGGTACAAATGGCGTACCGATCCTGAGTGAAGGGCAGAGCTTTGCCGAATGGGAAAAGGTATTCCTGACCGCCTATGACGCGCATGTTCACGCGGTTGAAAGCGGGCGGCACACGGTTATCGACCCCTATGGCGCAACCGGGCATGAAGAGTTCTTTGCCGTCTCGGTCGAAGTGTTCTTTGAGCGCCCGAAAGCGCTGAAGCACGAGGTGCCCGAGGTCTATGAGCAGCTTTCGAAACTGTTCCGGCTGAACCCGGTGGAGTGGGCTTAGCGCGCCAAATTTAGTCGGAAGCGCATCTTGGCTTTCCGCTCGGCCGGTAGGTGGCGGTTCAGGCGTTTGTTGACCCTTCCGAAGCCCCAAACGATGACCAGCGTCAGCAGGATGAAATAGAACGCCAGAATCGGGTAGGGGATGAACGGGTTGAACGTCTTGTCCGCGAAGTAGCTGGCGTAGTAGAGCGCGTCGCCCCGTTGTTGCCAGGCTGGGAAGGCCGAGAAGAAGACCAGTGTGGTGGACTGGAAGACAAAGATCGCTTCGTTCGTATAGGCGGGCCACGCCAGCCGCAGCATTGTGGGCCAAACGATACGTCGGAAGCGCGACCAACCGGACATGCCATAGGCGTCGGCGGCTTCGATATCGCCCTTGGGGATTGAACGAAGGGCGCCATAGAAGATCTCACCCGAATAGGCGGAAGTATTCAGGAACAGCACGATCAGCGCCCCCAGCCAGGCCGAGGTGAAGGCGTCGAACATCGGATAGGGCTTCTTCAGCGAAAGGAAGAAGAAATAGGCAAAGAAGAACTGGATGAACAGCGGCGAGCCGCGGAACAAAAAGATGAACCACTCGGACGGTTTACGCAGCCATTTATTCGACGAGGCTTTGCCGACGGCCAACGCGGTGGCGAGGAAGAACCCCGTGACCATCGCCATGATCCCGAAATAGATATTCCAGATCATGCCCGAGCCGATCAGCGTGAAGTGCTCGCAGAGGGTGAAATCGGTTTTGGGCAGCAGGCGTTCCCCGAAGCCCAGCGAACGGAGGCCGTAATCTTGAATGGTCTGGATGCAGCTCATGCGGTGGTCTCCTTGCGCAGAAGCTCTCCGCCCGATGTGGCCTGACCATGGGACAGGCGGCGCATCAGTTTCTCAAGCCCGATTTCCGAGACGCGGGTCATGCCGAGGTAGAAGATCAGCAGGGCGAGGAAGTACCACATGCGCCAGTCGCCATGAGGGTAATCGGTAAAGCGGGATGTTTTTGTGCCACCCAACTCGCGAGCCCAATAGACGATATCTTCGATGCCCAGCAAGAAAAGCAGTGGTGTGGCCTTGATCAGCACCATCCACAGGTTCGATAGGCCAGGTAGGGCGTAGACCCACATTTGCGGCACCAGGATACGCCAAAAGGTCTGGCGGCGTGTCATGCCGTAGGCTGCGGCCGTCTCAAGCTGGGCGTGTGGTACAGCGCGCATGCCGCCGAACAGGACGTTGGCGGCAAACGCGCCGAACACGATAGAGAATGTGACGACGGCAAGGAAGAAGCCGTAGGTTTCATGCACCCATTCGGGTGCAGTGCCCAGCGGCAGCTTGGCGGCCTGACAGACGATGAAGTCGTTGCCCTGCCGCACCGGATCGGTCCATTCGGGGCAGAGCACTTTATGGCGCAGCCATTCAAAGCCCTGATCCAGAGCGATCACGAAGAACAGAAAGAAAGCGATATCAGGCACGCCACGCACGATGGCGATATAGGCCTTACCCAGCCAGCTAAGCGGCGGGAAATGCGATCGCGCTGCCATAGCGCCGGCAAAACCGAAGCTCAGGGCGACCGGGGCGGTGACGGCCAGCAGACCCAGCACCTTGAAGAACGACAAGTAGAACGACCAGTGGACGCCATTGGTCAGATAGCACGAGAACCAGCGGAACGTGCCCAGCGTGTCAGGATCAGCGCAGTAGGAGAACATAAGGCGTCTTTCGAACGTCTGGCCGGTCTCAGGTCCGGCAGGTCCGGCGCGCGCACGCGCCGGACAATTGGACGGAGGGCTTAGTTGGTTACGACCGAGCCGTCTGTGTTGTATGTAGCGATACCTTCGCCAAACCATTTGACCAGCATCTCGTTGAGCGTGCCGTCCGCCTTCATGGACGAAATAGCGTCATCGAACTTGCCGCGCAGTTCTGCGTCGCTCTCGCGCAGGCCCATGCCGATGCCACCGCCCAGCGGGACAAGATCGCCGACAAAGACCAGCTCGCCACCGGATTCCTCAACAATCGGGACCAAGAAGTCATAGTCCGCCAGCACCGCATCCGCTTCGCCGTTGCGCACGGCGGCGATGGTTTCTTCGGGGGTGGCGAATTCGACCAGAGTCGCGCCGGATTCAGCAACGTGACCGGCCTGAATGGTTGCGGTCTGTGCAGCGACGATGCCACCTTTCGTGTCAGCGCCATCTGAAGCAGCTACGTAAGCTGAGGCGGTCGGCGGGTAGTAGTTCTGGGTAAAGTCGATGACCTCATCGCGTTCGTCAGTGATCGACATGCCGGCGATGATGGTATCGTAGTTGCCCGAGACCAGGTTCGGAATGATCGAATCCCAGTCGTTCTTGACCCATTCGCATTCCAGACCAGCGCGCTTGCACAGCTCGTCACCGACTTCACGCTCGAAGCCGTCGATCTCACCAGCATCATTGATGAAGTTGTACGGAGGGTAGGCGCCCTCGGTGCCCATGCGCACAGTTTCGGCCATTGCGATACCGGCGGTCAACGCCAGTGCTGCGGTGGTCAGAATCAGGTTTTTCATGAGTTACTCCCCTTTATTGGTTCTGTCCGTTGGTTAAGCCGCCTGAGTGGCGGAGAGAAAGCCCTGAAGCCGTTCGGATTCAGGGGCAGTGAAAATGTCTTCGGCTGAACCCTCTTCTTCGATCAGGCCCTGATGCAGGAACACAACGTGGCTGGAGATATCCGCAGCCATCTTCATGTCATGGGTCACGATGATCATGGTGCGGCCTTCTGCGGCCAGATCCTTGATCACTTTGATCACTTCCTGTTCCAGTTCGGGATCGAGCGCTGAGGTCGGTTCGTCAAACAGCAGCGCCTGAGGTTCCATGCACAGCCCACGTGCGATTGCGGCGCGTTGTTGCTGTCCGCCCGATAGTTGCGCCGGATAGACGTCGCATTTGTCGCCGATGCCGACCTTTTCCAGATATTTGCGCGCGCTGTCTTCGACCTCGGCCTTGTCGCGGCCCATGACAGTGACCGGAGCCTCCATCACATTCTGCAGGATGGTCATATGGGCCCACAGATTGAACTGCTGGAACACCATCGACAGATTTGTGCGGATGCGCAACACCTGCTTGGGATCGGCGGGACGGCGATGATTGTGGCTGCCAGTCCAACGGACGGGCTCGCCTTTGAACAGAATCTCGCCCTCTTGGCTGTCTTCCAACAGATTGCAGCAGCGCAGCAGGGTAGACTTCCCCGAGCCGGATGATCCGATCAGCGACACGACGTCGCCGCGATGCGCGGTGATGTCCACGCCCTTGAGCACCTCGAGTTGGCCAAAGCTTTTGTGCAGGTTCTTGATCTCAATGACGGGAGCGGCGTCTGTCACGGGCAGTCCAGATATGATTGGTGTTGGTGCGGTAATAGGGCTGAAAAATCGGGCTAATGCAATGCGCAATTGACAAGTTCACGCTGCGAAATTGCCAAATCGGGCGGTCGCGCTGTCTAAACTGTCAGTTTGTTGGGCGCATTCTGTGACTCGATGCACCATTATCGACAGGTCAGCCAGATCAATCTCTTGATTGCGGCCCAGAGATTCAGGTCACAGGATTCCGGATCAACCGAGGTGATCCTCAGCGAAACCAAATTTATTGAACTGGCTTGATCCAATCACCAAAACTGTTTGAATTTGGGAATAATTCGTTTTGAGTTAAAGATTGAAATATACGAATTCAATTCACGTAAGGGGCTTCTTGTGATCGCGCTATTATTTGCATTGTTCGCCGGCACGATGGTGCTGGCATACTTTAAGCTGGTCAGAATTTCATACGCATTGTTCGTGCTGACGCTTTTGGCGAGTGCCTACTGGCTGAAGTTTCACGCCACGACCCCCTTAACGATTCAACTGTGAGGTCGTCCAATGTCACCTGAATTTGCTCGTAACATGAATGCGATTGGTGCACTGGCGGTTTGCCTGGTTCTGGTGCTTGCCTTCTACTTTCAGCTTGTCCTTTACGAACTGCCCTGTCCGTTATGTTTGCTCCAACGCGTGGGATTCGTGGCCGTTGGGTTCGGGCTTGCTCTGAACCTGTTATGGGGTACGCGCGCCAGAAACTATGGCATCGTGCTGGTGGCGGCGATCTTTGGGATCAGTGTTTCGATCCGCCAGATCCTGCTGCATATCGTGCCCGGAACAGGGCACTATGGCTCCCCGGTTCTGGGCCTACACTTCTATACCTGGGCGGGAGTCGCGTTTGGTTTGATCATCCTTGGCACCGCAATCATGCTGGTATTCGAGAAGCAGTATGATCTTGCGTCAGACGTTCGGGCAACCGAACGCTTCGGAGGAAGTACATTGGCCAAAACAGCGTTTTTCCTGATTTTGGCATTGGCCGTCGCGAACGCTGGTTCGGCGCTTTTGGAGTGTGGGCCTGGCATCTGTGACGATCCACCGACGGACTACAAGTTTCTGAAAGAGCTTGAAGGCAGCGATTCATAGCGCTGACAACGCCCAAAGGCTTGCCGGTTGATCAGACCTTCGCCGCCTTTTGTCTTGCAAGCGCCGAATCCACATCGCTCACGCCGAGCAGGCTGACGACAAGGCGTAGCAGAGAATCCTCTTCACCGCTGCGGTGCCCATCCGCCAGTGCGACCGACCACATGGCCTGCACAACGGCCAGGCGGTCGTCATAGGCGATCGCCTCTTTGATGGCGCGAGTAAAGCGGACGGTGTCGGGCGCCTCGGCTTCAAGGTCTTCGGCGCGGGCGCGCAGGGCTGCGGCCTCAAATGGCGACAGGCCGTAGCGTTCGGCCGAGATGCGGTCGATTCGGGCCATTTCGGTATCGGCATAGTCGTTGTCGGACCGAGCGATACGCACCAACAGGGCGGTGAGGGCCAGACGGGCATCATCTTCGACAAGCGGGTCGGGCTGCGGCTGCGTGAGCCGGGACAGGAAATCACTGAACATAAGCGTTTATATAGAGATAGCCTAGGTCGCTTCCAAGCGGCTTTGTATCCGCTCGCGTGCCGCTTTGCTGTCGTTGAAGCTGAGGCCCATGGCAATGCGGGCTTCTTCGACGATCTTGACCTCGCCCTCGTCCGAGTTGCCATCGGCCAGCACGACCTCCCACAGGGCGTCAAGCGCGGCCAAGCGTTCCTGAAGATCGGTGGTTTCGCGGATCAGTTTGCCGAATGTATCTGTTTCCGGAGCAGCTGCGTGCAATTTTTCGCAGGTGGCGCGGACCTTGGCGGCCTCGATCGCATTGTGCTGATAAAGTCGCGCAAGAATGCGGTCGATCAGGCTGATCTCTTCCAGCTTGTAGTCGCGGTCGGCCTGCGCGACACGTACCAGCAATGCCCCCAGGGCCAGTTCGGCATCGGGATCGGGCAGTTTGTCATGTTGCGGCGGCCGAAAGGCCTGGAAGAATTTTTTCAACATATCGGCAGGATATTCCGTAATTCGAGGCGCGCCAAGCGGTGCTAGCCCTCATAGCCCTGAATAATCACAAGATCGCCGGTCGAAACCGGATCGCGCAAGGACTTGGCGGCTTGATAGGCATCGCTTTCATAGCAGGCCAGCGCCTGTTCATAGCTGGGAAATTCGATGACAACTGTGCGGGCGCGAGCCTTGCCTTCGGGCTCGCTCCTCTCGCCGCCGCGTACAAGAAACTTGGCCCCGTAATCGGCGAATGGGGCCGCATTGGCAGCAATGTAAGATTTGTAGGTTTCAATGTCGTCTACATCGACATGGGCAACCCAGTATCCTTTGGCCACAAGGTGTCCTCCGCTGGTATCGGATGCAAGGTGCGGAGGAACAGGTTGAAATGCAATCCCCTAAAAGTGGATCATCCACCGGATTGCAGCGCGGCGCGTGCTGAATCCTGTAACCAAGCGGTCATTTGCCGATAGGGAACCGGGCCATAGCTGATCCGGGCCACGCCGAGTTTCGCCAGCGTCGGCGTGTCAGGCGTGCCGGGCAGGGCGATGATGTTGACCGGCAAGTCGGTGGCCGCGCAAAGCTGGCCGATCATGGATTCGTCTTTCAGGCCCGGCGCGAAGAACCCGCTGGCTCCGGCATCGGCGTAGGCTGCCGCGCGGGCCATGGCGTCATCCAGCATCGCTTGATCATGCGTGTCCGGAGCGGCTTTGAGGAAGATGTCAGTGCGGGCGTTGATGAAGGCGGGAACACCGGCCACGTCACAGCTTTCGCGCATCGCAGCGACACGCGCTGCCTGTGTTTCAATGTCATAAAGATCTTTAGTTCCAACGACCTGATCTTCGAAGTTAAAGCCGATTACTCCGGTTTCCAGCGCGCGTTTGACATTGGCCGATATGCCAAAAGTATCCTCGGCATAAGCGCCTTCGAGGTCCATGGTGACCGGTATATCAACCGCCTCGACAATGCGGCGAGCGTTGTCTAACGCCAACTCAAACGGGATGTTCTGGCCGTCCGAAAACCCCTGCGCCATCGCGACCGGAGCACTGCCAGTCGCCAGCGCTTTGGCCCCTGCATCGCGTACAGCGACGGCGCTGCCGGGGTCCCAAATGTTATAGAGGATGACCGGATCACCCTTCTTGTGCAGGGCGGCAAATGTTTCTGCTTGGGTAATCTGATCGGTCATGGCCGGTCTCCTGTCGCTGCTATGGCGGCAGTTAACCGTGCAAACCGCCGGCGCGTAAAGATATTTCGCGCCGACTGGTACAAATCTGTTATCGGCCCGTGATCAGACCAGACGCGAGGTGTCTTTCGCGGCGCGCACGAATTCGCGGAACAGGGGGTGCGGGTCGAAGGGTTTGGATTTCAGTTCCGGGTGATACTGAACACCAATAAACCATGGGTGATCCGACCATTCGACGATTTCCGGCAGGCGACCATCCGGGGACATGCCCGAGAAATTCAGGCCTGCCTTTTCCAGTTTGTCGCGGTACTTGATGTCGACCTCGTAGCGGTGACGGTGGCGTTCCTCAATCTGGGTGCCGCCATAGACTTCCGCGACCTTCGAGCCTTCGGCCAGAACCGCATCATAGGCGCCCAAACGCATGGTGCCGCCCTTGTCGTCTCCGACTTTGCGTTCGACCTTGTGGTTGCCCTGCACCCATTCTTTCAGGTGGTAAACAACGGGTTCAAAACGCTTTTTGCCAGCCTCGTGGTCGAATTCCTCGGACCCGGCTTCGGTGATTCCCGCCGCGTTGCGTGCGGCTTCGATCACGGCCATCTGCATGCCCAGACAGATGCCCAGATAGGGCACTTTGTGTTCACGCGCATATTGAGCGGCCTTGATCTTGCCTTCTGTCCCACGCTCGCCAAAGCCGCCGGGGACCAGGATGGCGTGGAAGCCTTCCAGATGAGGTGCGGCGTCTTCGTTGTCAAACACCTCGGCATCGACCCACTCGATCTTGACGCGGACGCGGTTGGCCATGCCGCCATGGGTCAGGGCCTCGGCAATTGACTTATAGGCATCTTCAAGCTGGGTGTATTTGCCGACGATGGCTACTTTCACTTCGCCTTCGGCGTTGTGAATGCGGTCGCTGACGTCTTCCCATTTGGCCAGATCGGGCTTGGGGGCCGGGCTGATCTGGAATGCGTCCAGAACCGCCTGATCCAGACCTTCACGGTGATAGGCCAGCGGGGCGTCGTAGATGGTGCTGAGGTCTTGTGCGGCAATCACGCTGTCAGGGCGGACATTGCAGAAAAGGGCCAGCTTTTCGCGTTCTTTGGTTGGAATCGGTCCCTCGGACCGGCAGACCAGAATGTCGGGGGCTAGACCGATCGAGCGCAACTCTTTCACCGAGTGCTGGGTCGGCTTGGTTTTCAACTCGCCCGATGCTTTGATATAGGGCAGCAGCGTCAGGTGCATGAAGATACACTGACCGCGCGGCTTGTCCTGACTGAACTGGCGGATCGCTTCAAAGAAGGGCAGGCCCTCAATATCACCTACGGTGCCGCCGATTTCACAGAGCATGAAATCAACTTCATCCTCGCCAATCGCGATGAAATCCTTGATCTCATTCGTGACGTGCGGGATCACCTGAATGGTTTTGCCGAGGTAATCTCCACGGCGCTCTTTCTCCAGCACATTGGAATAAATCCGCCCCGAGCTGACCGAGTCGGTCTTACGTGCCGCCACACCGGTGAAGCGTTCGTAATGGCCAAGGTCCAGATCGGTTTCAGCGCCGTCATCGGTGACGAATACTTCGCCATGTTCGAAGGGCGACATGGTGCCCGGATCGACGTTTAGATAGGGGTCCAGCTTGCGCAGACGCACCGAATATCCCCGGGCCTGCAACAGCGATCCCAACGCCGCCGAAGCCAGTCCTTTGCCCAAGGACGAAACCACACCACCAGTGATGAAAATAAAACGCGCCATGTTTTTCGGCTGCTCCCGTGAGACGTCATTATTAGCTGCCCGGCGGTTCGAAAAAACCGCTGCATCACGGGACTTCACGTATAAAGGATTCGCGCACATAGCGCAAGAGAACCGCAAGATGCTGTTGCAGTTCCCTTATGAATTTCTAGGTTTTGTGGCTTAGTCGCCAGCCTGCGGGATCAGCGGAGCATTGTCGCCTTGCGCCGGCGGCAACAATTCATCTGCCGATGGGACTGCCGGAGCGCTTTCCTCAGCCGGGGCCGGGGCAGGCACGCCCAAACGGTCAATCACTGAGCTGCCAGAAGATTTCTGGGCCGCCAGAATCGTCAGCGTGATCGAGGTGACGATAAAGCACGCGGCCAGGATCCATGTCAGCTTGCCCAACGCCGTTGCTGCCGCGCGGCCCGTCATGGCCCCGCCGCCACCGCCACCCATACCAAGGCCGCCGCCTTCGGAACGTTGCATCAGCACAACGACAATCAGGCCCAAGGCCAGAAGAAGGTGGATGATGAGAACGACGTTTTCCATGGTGGTCCTGTACAGCGTGGCGTGTATCGCGTGGTACTTATGCAAGTTTGCCAGCGGGGGCAAGTCACGAGTTGGCATCACGTGCGGTGATGTTTCATATCACACCAAAGAGACTGGACAGAGCGCTGTTCTGTCGCGCAGGCTGCGCCTCATGCCACATGATGATCACGACCACCCGCACGCCCTGTTGCCTCCCGAACCCGCGCTGCGCGTCAAAGCGCTTGAGACGATTCTGACCCGCAAGGGTCTGATTGATCCTGCAGCGCTGGATGAAATCATCGATACTTATCAGAACAAGATAGGTCCACAGAACGGCGCGCATGTTGTTGCAAAGGCTTGGAGTGATCCCGATTTCAAAGCCTCACTGCTGGCAGACGCCACATCGGTCGTGGCCGATCTGGGGTTTTACGGTCGTCAGGGTGAGCATATGATGGTCGTCGAGAACACGCCTGAACAGCACAACATGGTCGTCTGCACCTTGTGCAGCTGTTACCCGTGGCCGCTGCTAGGAATTCCACCCGGCTGGTACAAATCTGACGCCTACCGCGCCCGTGCCGTGCGTGAGCCACGCAAGGTCCTGTCTGAGTTTGGTGTTACCTTGCCCGAAGGTACATCGGTTCGCGTCTGGGATTCGACGGCCGAAATTCGTTACCTCGTCCTGCCGATGCGCCCAGAGGGCACAGAAGGATTGAACGCGGACGAATTGGCGGCGCTGGTCACCCGCGACAGCATGGTCGGCACTGGGCTACCCAAGGTGCCGTCATGACGCGCGTACATGATATGGGAGGGCGCTTTGGTGATGGTCCGGTGAACCCGGAACCCGAAGACGCGCCGGTGTTTGCCGAAGACTGGCACGGTCGGGCGCTGGCGGTAACGCTCGCTGCGGGGTTTCTGGGGCGATGGAATATCGATGTCTCACGCCACGCGCGCGAAAGGTTGTCTCCTACGGACTACGCGCGGTTTTCTTACTATGAGAAATGGATGTCCGGTCTGGCTGATCTTCTGGTCGAAAAGGGGGTACTGACGCTTGATGATTTGCGCGGTGTTGACGGGGATGGTGTTCATCCTCTGACTGAGCGTACCCTGAAGGCTGACGCCGTCGCAGGCGCCTTGGCCAAGGGCGGACCCGCAGATCGCGCGTCGAACGTCGCAGTTCGGTTTCAAACCGGGCAAGCCGTTCGAACCCTGGGCCAGAGCGCCAATCGACTGGTTGATGGCGGCCACACCCGGTTGCCGATCTATGCCGCGGGTGCAACGGGTCGCATCCTCAGGCTGCATGGCACTCATGTCCTGCCGGATTCCAACGCCCATGGGTTGGGTGAAGCCCCCGAGCCGCTATATGCGGTCGTGTTTCCCGCCTCAGAACTTTGGGCAAACCCTGAGCACCCGGCGGATGAAGTCGTGCTGGACCTCTGGCAGTCTTATTTGGAGCCCGCATGAGCGATTGTATCACTCACTCGGCCCCCGAGCCGGTTTTTGCTGAGCCTTGGCACGCACAGGTTTTTGCGGTAACAGTGGCCTTGAACGAAGCGGGCCGGTTTGATTGGCCGGACTGGGCGGAACGGTTTTCCAATACTTTGAAACGGAACGGCCTCAAAAAAGATCTGGATGGTGGGGACGATTACTTTCACGCTTGGTTGGAGACCTTGGAGGCGCTGCTGGCTGAGCAGGGGGAAGCGCCCACTGATGATGTCCAGGATCTTCGCAATGCATGGGAAGAGGCTTACCTGACAACACCCCACGGTCATCCCGTACAATTGCGCTAAAAGCAGAGGGGGCGCTGCCCCCGCCGCCCGTCCGGGCGACTCCCCCGAGGTACTTTTGGCCAGATGAAGCAGGGGATCCGCTCTTCATCTGGCCAAAATCACCTCCACCGGAGGCATCGCGCGCAGCACGATTTGTGTCTGCGGCGAAATATCGGTTTCCCTGCCGTCTGTGCCCGGCTATATGAGCCGGGTTTGAATATTCAGCGCAAAAGGACCGGATATGGCCAACGTGGTTGTTGTCGGCGCCCAGTGGGGCGACGAAGGAAAAGGCAAGATCGTCGACTGGCTCAGTGAGCGAGCGGATGTGATCGCGCGTTTTCAGGGTGGACATAATGCCGGGCACACGCTGGTCATTGAGGGTGAGGTTTACAAACTGCATGCGCTACCTTCGGGCGTCGTACGCGGTGGAAAGCTGAGCGTGATCGGCAATGGGGTCGTTTTGGACCCTTGGCACCTGATCAAAGAGATCGGTACGATCCGCGCGCAGGGTGTCGATATCACGCCCCAGACGCTGATGATTGCCGAGAACACCCCGCTGATCCTACCGTTCCATGGCGAGCTGGATCGTGCGCGCGAAAGCCAGAACTCGGTGGCCAAGATCGGCACGACCGGTCGCGGGATCGGTCCATGCTATGAAGACAAGGTTGGTCGGCGTGTGATCCGGGTGGCTGATCTGGCTGATGATGCGACGCTAGCGCTGCGGGTCGATCGGGCCTTGGTCCATCACAATGCGCTGCGCAATGGGCTGGGGTTGGAACCAATTGATCGCGATGCATTGATTGCGCAGTTGAAAGAGATCGCGCCGCAGATTTTGCCTTTCGCAGCACCGGTGTGGAAGGTGCTGAACGAGAAGCGCAAGGCAGGCAAGCGAATCCTGTTCGAAGGCGCACAGGGTGCGCTGCTGGATATCGATTTCGGGACCTATCCGTTTGTGACATCGTCGAATGTGATTGCGGGCCAGGCCTCGACAGGCGTTGGGATTGGACCGGGTTCGATCGACTTCGTTTTGGGCATCGTCAAGGCGTACACGACCCGCGTGGGTGAGGGGCCTTTCCCAACCGAATTAGACGACGAAGATGGCCAACGCCTGGGCGAACGGGGGCATGAGTTCGGCACCACGACGGGGCGCAAACGCCGTTGTGGTTGGTTCGATGCCTGTCTGGTACGCCAAACCTGCGCGACCAGCGGTGTGAACGGCATCTCCCTGACCAAGCTGGATGTGTTGGACGGGTTCGAGACGCTGAAAATTTGTGTCGGGTATGGGCTGGATGGCGATCGTCTGGACTATCTGCCGACCGCCGCCGACCAGCAAGCACGTTGCACGCCGATTTACGAAGAGATGCCGGGCTGGAGCGAATCCACCGAAGGCGCGCGCAGTTGGGCAGACTTGCCTGCGAACGCGATCAAATACGTGCGCCGCGTCGAGGAATTGATCGAATGTCCGGTCGCCCTTTTGTCCACCAGCCCGGAGCGGGAGGACACCATTCTGGTGACCGACCCGTTTGCAGATTGATGAGCAGCAACGACAAACCCGGCCTCAGCTATAAGGCACGTCGGCGGTGGTCATTGGTGCTGCTGCTGATCGGGCTCCCCATCTATATCGTTGCGGTTGTGACAATCGTGAACTGGTTGGATCGCCCGCCGATCTGGCTGGAACTTCTGGTATATGTCGCGCTTGGCATTGTCTGGGCGTTGCCGTTCAAATTTGTCTTCCGCGGGGTGGGCAAAGAGGACCCGGATCAAGATCAAAGCTAAGCCGCCCGATTGTTTTGGTGTCTTCTGCGTGGCACGATGTTTGCGACTTTCTTTCGCGGCAACCAGAGGCAGATAGGGCATGAAAAACCGGGTATTAGCGGCGGTTACCACAACATGTATCGCGAGCAGCGCTCAGGCCGATGATTGGCGCTATACCATTGCGCCTTATTTCTGGGGGCCGGAATTCAGAACCTCACTGGACGTGGGACCAAACCCGCCGGTGAACGGGGATACCTCGATCTTCGACATTCTGAAGGGCGCGTTCCTGATCGCTGGTCAGGCCCGAAATGGGCGTTGGACCATTGGTGGTGAGTTCAATTATCTCAATTTGGGTGACGATGTCTCGGTCGGTCGGTTTGACGATGCAGCCAGTTGGGATCTTGAGGGCACGATGGTCTCACTGGCGGCCAGCTATGCGGTCTATCAGGATGATCGGTCACGGTTGGAAGCGTTGGCCGGGCTGCGCCATTGGGACCTGGATGTTTCGACCACCGTGCTGGATCGCACCTTCAGCACAGATCAAAGCTGGACCGACCCGTTGATCGGCGCACGCTATAACTACGCGCTGAATGATCGCTGGAGCCTCACAGCGATGGGCAATATCGGCGGCTTCGGTTATGGCTCGGAATTCCAGTGGGAGGCGCTGGTGCAGGCTAGTTGGAATTGGCGTGAGAATATCAACGTTGCGGGCGGGTATCGCCATCTGGATGTTGAGTTTGAAGACGGGCGCGATGTGATTGATCTGATCCTGACCGGCCCTTACGTGGCGCTGGCGTTCAACTTCTGAACTTGATTGGCTTTTTGGCTGCCAGCCACGGAACGAAAAAGGGCCAGAGTTTCCTCTGGCCCAATTTTGTCTTGAGGGGGTATTTGGGGGATCTTGGTGTCAGCCAGCGGCACGCTCGTCGTCGTTCGGGCGGAACCCGATTTGGGTTGAGGCGGCGAAACGGCCACCTCCGGCCTTTTCGATTTTGCCGTCCCGCAGCAACTGACCGAATGAGCGCAAGCTTTCTTCGCGGTTAAACGAGTCCTGCTTGAGCGAGCGAACTTTGTTCATCAGCTGTGGACGCGAGAACTGCTCCTGACCTTCGATGAAGGACAGATAAGCCGCGGCAGCTTCCAGCAGGTCGAGTAGTGATTGGGCACCCTGTTCTTGCGCAAAGGCTGCAAAACCACCTTCTTCATCTGCAGTTTCCTCGTCCGCCGAGGTGACACGGCGCGGTGTCACCGGGCCGGTGTCAGCCGTTTCGGTATCCACCCGCTGTTCAGCCACCAGTTTCAATGGTGCGGCAGCATCCGGGGTGGGGCGTTCACTGGTGACCTCGATCTCGGGTCGGCGTGGATTGACGACCGAGGCCAGATCACCGCGATAATCATCCTCGGGGGTCTGAGATTTGTCTGCGCCATCTTCGCGGTCTGCTTCGGTTGCAGCAACGGCAGTGCGCAGGTGAGAATATGTTTCGCGCTGGCCGCTGGTGGCAGGATCATCCATATGGGCGCCCGCTTCGTCCATCAGGCGCGAGACGTCCTGATCCAGACCCGTCATATCGGGCAGCTCAGCCGTCGTGTTTGCCGCCAGCTCGGTTTCTACCAGCGCCATTTCGTCAAGCAGCAGCGCCTCATCCTCGGCCGAGATGACGCCATGGGTGAGGCCGGTAAGATCCGGTGATGTTTCATCTTCGTCGGTGTCGTCTTCGTCGGTGTCGTCCTGGCCATTCAGAATGTTTGACGGGCCTTCGTCTTCAGTTTCAGGGTCGTCGTCGAGGTCCGAGAACAACACGTCCTTGTCCGTGACATAGGCTGCCGGCTGTTCGGGCGCTTCGTCCTCGTCTTCAAGTTCGGCAGTGATCGCCGGTGAGATGATCGGGGCTGCTTCGACTTCGTCCTGCTTGATGGCGGCAGGCGCGAGTGGTTCTTCGTCCTGAACGGGCAGCTCAGCGATCGTTGCCATTTGCTCGGGTTCGGCAGGCTGTTCGACCTGCGGGGCCGTTGCCGGAGCGTCGTCCGTAGCAGTGTCTTCCAGATCGGTCGGGCTCAGCGCGCCGGACTCAAAAGCAGCAGAAATTGCATCGACCTTTGGCTTCACGGGCTGCAGATAGCTGACGTCTTCGTCTTCAGAGTATCCGGCAGGGGCAGCATCGGAATGCGAAACAACAGCCCGGATTCGCTGCAGCTTGGCTGCGATACTGTCAGCGGCGGGAGCATCTTCGGATTGCGGAGCAGACGGAGCAGGGGGAACAACATCCGCGACAGGCTGAACAGGCTCAGGTGCTGTGGCTGGCGCAATTGCAGCGGGGGTCGGTGCTGCAACCGGGGCGGTTTCCGTTGCGCGCAGCAACAGGCCGGTCTCGTTCTGGCTGGCTTCAACCTTCTGTGCGGCGTCCCGCTGTGCGATCCGGGTCAGCATCTCGGCGTCAGGCTGAGGGGGTTCCGATCCGAAGTATCGGTCATCCGCTGCAAGGTCCCGGAAATACTCGGCGATCGCCTTCATTGTTTCAAATGAATCGTCAAAGCCTTCGAGGGTGCACGAGAAGGTGCCGTATGAAACGGTGAGTACCTTGTTGTTCTGTACCATCAGACGCATGTCCTTTACAAACTACCAGGTCGACTACCAGACACAGCAGGGGCAACCGACTCGAAACTCTAGCCATGAAGCTATCATTTTGTGGTTTCATTATGTCCAAAACTGGAAAATATGGTCAATCTTGTGGAAAATGGGGCAATTGTTCGCTCTGGCGGGCCAATCGGGCTGTTTGGTGGGGGCGAAATCTGTTCAGAGGATGTGAATCTGGTGCTAAATCGCGTCAATTCTGCCGTTGCGGCGGATGGCGGTGCGGCTGCGTTGATTGATTCGGAACGGATGCCGGACGCAGTGATCGGCGATTTGGACTCGATTACGGCAGAATATCGGGCCCGGATTCCCAAGGATCGGTTGTTCCGGATATCCGAGCAGAACAGCACCGATTTTGACAAGGCGCTGCGCAATATGGATGCGCCTGTGGTGCTGGCAGCAGGATTTCTGGGCGCGCGGGTGGATCATCAGTTGGTGGCGTTCAATACTCTGGTTCGGTTGCAGGATCGGCCTTGTGTCCTGTTGGGTGCACGAGAAATTGTCTTTCATGCGCCACCCAGGATCAGTCTGGAGCTCACGGCAGGAGACACGGTTTCATTGTTTCCGCTACGGCGGGTGACCGGTCGCAGCGAGGGGCTGGAATGGCCGATTGATGATCTGGTGCTAGAACCGGACGGGCAGGTCGGAACCTCAAACCGAGCGCTAGGAGCGCTAACGCTTGAGGTCGATGGACCCGGGTTGCTGACGATCCTGCCGCGCGCGGCGTTGGATCAGGTCATGCAGGCGTTTCAGTCGGGCCGGACCGAGCGTTGGCCCGCTCGTGCAGGATAACGTAGAGCCCGGCCGCGATTGTGATGCCGATGCCTAGCGCGGCCAGCCCGTTTGGCAGATCGTGGAAGATCAGCCAGCCGATCAGGGTGGCGACCGGAATCTCTAGATATTGCATCGGGGCCAAAGTCGCAGACGGCGCATAGCGCAGAGACCATGTCATAAGTAGATGCGCCACGGTGCCCAGCACACCGATTCCCAGCAGCAGCCAGAGTGTCTCGCCAGTGGGCATTGTCAGGGACATTGCGGGCAGGCCGATCTGGGAACCCAGCAGGACAATCGGCAGCAAAAAGGCGGTTGCCATGGCCCCCGATACAGCCTGCAGCGCAACCGGGTCCGTTTCCTTGGCGATCTGCCGCGTAACCAGCATGAACAGGGCGAAGACCACCGCAACGATCAGGGGCAGCAAGGCGGGCGCGCCCACTTGTGCAAAGCTGGGTTGGATGACCAGCAAGGTGCCGATGAATCCCACGACACAGGCGACCAGACGTCGGGGGCCGACCTGTTCGCCCAGTACGTATTTGCCCAAAAGCAGCATGATGAAGGGCATTACAAAGGCGATGGCCACGGTATCGGCCAGCGGCATATATTGCAGCGCTGTGAACATCGCTGCGATACCAATGATGTGCAGAAGGGTGCGGATCATCGTCAGGCGCAAAACGCGCGGCATCATCTTCCATGGCTTGCCGGTCATCGCGATCAGTGGGATCAGGATCATCGCCTGAACAGCAAACCGCACCAGTACCAGCAGTCCCAAAGCTGTGGTTTCACCCAACAGCTTTGCCATCCCGTCACCCAGCGGTGCGAGCACGCAAAAACCGAGCATCAAAATGATGCCGAGAACGGGACGATCCTGAGTCATGTGCGCGACGCTAGCGCTTTAGCGGCACAGGGGGAAGCTCTGATCTCAGGTGTCGGGCAGGGGTTGGACTTTGGTGTAATCCGGGCCGATGCAGGTGGGCAGGCCGTCACCAAGCTGCAGCCAGCTAAGCTTTTCCTCGTGCGCGACATGCAAGGTCGGGCTGAGTACTTCGGGATTTTCCAGTGTCGCGACGTAGAGATGCATCACATCCGACATCACCGTCGACCGGAAGGATATCGGTGTGCCGCAATGGGGACAAAAGCTGCGCTCGACCCCGGGGGAGGAGTTGAAGCGTTTCGGTTCTTCCCCGATCCAGCGCCAATTGCCGTCGCGCACGCCGAAATAGGTGGTCATCGGAGCGGCGCATTGGCGACGGCAGCTGTCACAATGGCAGGTGACACAGGACAGAACCGGAGGATCAACCTCGTATCCAATCTTGCCGCACAGGCAGTGTCCGCGCATGTCACCCCACTTGTTCTTGCTGTCAGATCAGCAGTTCGGCACGTTGACGGCCAACCCGCCCAAAGATGTTTCTTTGTATTTCTCGTGCATATCCTCGCCGGTCTGGCGCATCGTTTCAATGGCCGCGTCCAAAGGCATAAAGTGCTTGCCGTCGCCACGCAGGGCCAGCGAGGCCGCCGAGACGGCCTTAATCGCGCCCAATCCGTTACGCTCGATACACGGCACCTGCACAAGGCCCGCGACTGGATCGCAGGTCATGCCAAGGTGGTGTTCCAACGCGATCTCGGCGGCATTTTCAACCTGCTCAGGCGTACCGCCCATCACGGCGCACATGCCTGCCGCAGCCATGGCTGACGCGCTGCCAACCTCGGCCTGACAGCCCGCTTCAGCGCCCGAGATCGAAGCGTTGAATTTGACCAGACCACCGATGGCGGCGGCGGTCAGCAGGAAATCCTCGATATGGCTTTCGGACGCGCCGGGCACGTGATCGAGGTAATAGCGCAGAACTGATGGCAGCACGCCTGCCGCGCCATTTGTGGGGGCGGTGACAACTTGCCCACCGGCTGCGTTTTCCTCGTTCACGGCCATGGCGTAGACGCTCATCCAGTCGTTGATCGTATGCGGGGCATTCAGGTTCATGCCGCGTTCTGCCAGAAGGGCATCGTGAATGCCTTTGGCGCGGCGGCGCACGCTGAGACCACCGGGCAGGATGCCATCCGTTTTTAGCCCACGCTCGATGCAGTCATTCATGACCTGCCAAAGACGCGCGGTGCCTTTGGCAAAGCTATCCGCGCAACCGCGCGCGATCTCATTTTCGCGCTTCATCTGAGCGATGCTTTTACCGTTGTCTTTGGCCATTTGCAGCATTTCGGCGGCGGATTTGAACGGGAAGGGCACAGGCGCACCTTCGTCAGTTGCCTTGCCTTCGGCCAATTCCTCTTCCGTGAGAACAAATCCTCCACCGATGGAGTAGTAGACCTGACGCAGGATGACATCGCCTTGTGCGTCAGTGGCCATCAGGATCATACCATTGGCATGACCGGGCAGATTGTTGTCGTAGTCGAAGATCAGATCGGCTTTGGGATCAAAGCTCAGCGTCGGCAGGCCTTCGGGTGTCACCGTATGGGATTCTGCGATAGCTGCCAGTGTGGCTTCGGCCTTGTCGTTGTCATAGGTATCGGGCACAAACCCGGCGAGGCCCAGAATGGTAGCGCGGTCGGTGGCGTGGCCGACGCCGGTAAAGGCCAGCGAGCCGTGCAACGAGCCGCGCAGGCCCGAAAACTCGAACGGTGAGGCGCGCATCAGGTCAAGGAACCGTGCGGCGGCCACCATCGGACCCATGGTGTGGGAAGAAGATGGGCCGATGCCCACTTTGAACATATCGAAGACAGAGAGAAACATATCAGGTAGCTGAGCCTTCTGGAGGGTTGGCGTAGGTCGGCGAGGTGAAGGGAGTGACCCCCAGCCCCTCGGCGGCAATAGCTGCGCGGGTCGACGGGTTTGATTCTAGCTGCACCAGGATTTTTTGCAGATAAGGCGTGTCGGCGAGTTGATACCAGCTGCGGTCCGCCTTAGCGGGATAAAGCGCCATCCAGCGCATCATGCAGGCGACATATATCGTCAGGACTGAAGGGTGATCAGCACTGAACCAGTCGGGCGCTTTTTGGGCTTGAGCATCCAGCAGATTCAGGTGCTGCCGCAGCCGCGGGCGGATGCCGGAGCGTAGTGTATCGGCTTGATCTGCCGCGATGTATTTCTCGGCATAGAACAGCATTCGCAGATCGGCATGCAGGGTATTAGAGGCGAAGAACAGCCACTTCAGGAATGCCGCCCGATCAGGGCTGACCTGTGTCGGGGCCAATTGCCCATGCGTATCAGCCAGCCACAGCAGGATTGCGGCGGTCTCGAAGATCGGACCCTGGGGCGTCTCCAGCACCGGGATCAGCCCGTTCGGATTCAACGCCCGATACGCCGCACTATTCTGTGCATCGCTGGCGCGATCGACCAATACGGTCTCATAGGGTAGGCCCATCTGTTCCAGCGCCAGTCGGATCACCAGCGAGGCGTTGTCGGGGGCGTAGTGCAGGCGGTATGGCGATTCCATGGCGACTATCTAGGGGGTCTGGCGATCACAATAGAGGCTGATTGCGACGTTTCCTATCGGAAACGCGTATTTCAGCGACATGTTAGCACAGGTATGGCGTGTTTTGCCTCTCGCAGTTGCGCGGGGCATTCCGTATAAGTCTGGCAGTATTCTTGGGGGAAGCTGCCATGACCAGAGATTTGTCGCCCATCGACAAAGCGAAATACGTTGCTGCCTGTCGCGCCGCCGATCTTGTTCAGGACGGGATGCGTGTGGGATTGGGGACAGGCTCGACCGCCGCATGGTTGGTGCGCCGCCTGGGTGAACGGGTGCGCGACGAGGGGTTGAAAATCAAGGGCGTTCCGACGTCGACCGCGACGGCGCAATTGGCGCGGGAAGAAGGGATCGAGGTCGTCTCGCTGGATCAGGCCGGCTGGTTGGACCTGACAATCGACGGCGCGGATGAGTTTGATGGCGAGTTCAACCTGATCAAGGGCGGTGGTGCTGCGCTGTTGCAGGAAAAGATTGTGGCCACAGCCAGCGATCAGATGGTGGTGATCGCGGATGCAGGCAAAGAGGTTGAGACGCTGGGCGCATTCCCTCTGCCGGTTGAGGTGATCCCGTTCGGCTGGCAGACCACCCGCACCCTGATTGAAGAAGCGCTGGACACAATGGATGTGCTGGGCACCTCGGTCACTTTGCGCATGAACGGTGAGGCGCCCAAGGTTACAGATGAGGGCAATCACATTCTGGACCTGCATCTCAAGCGGATCGGCAATGCCCGCCAATTGGCACTGGTAATGAATCAGATCCCGGGTGTGGTCGAAAATGGGCTGTTCATTGATATCTGCGACAAGGTTGTCATTGGTTATGGCGATGGCCGGGTCGAATTGCGTGATATCAATGAGGGTACAGTCCTGACCGATATGCTGGGTGACGGTGGGGACAACCTGTTTTCCGATCTGGCGGACTAAAGATCAGGCAAGTAGCGCGATAAACTGCAGAAGAAAAATCACTATTTCCCGCGCCAGGGGTTGGCAGTTCAGGATTTGCGCCCAGATATCCAGTGAATTTTGGCCACGCGGAATAAAAGGAACTCGTACATGAGCTTTGACTATGATCTGTTCGTCATCGGAGGCGGCTCGGGCGGAGTTCGCGCGGCACGGGTGGCGGCGGGTGAAAACGGCGCCAAGGTGGCTCTGGCGGAAGAGGATCGTTACGGCGGAACCTGCGTGATCCGTGGCTGTGTACCCAAGAAGCTGATGGTTTTCGCTAGCGAGTTCGCGGATACGGTTGGGGACGCGCAGGCTTATGGCTGGGACATGCAGCCGGGTGCGTTCAACTGGAACACTTTCAAAGTTAAGCTGCACGCAGAGCTCGATCGGTTGGAAGGTATCTACCGCAATATCCTGAAGAACAATGGTGTCGAAAGTTTCGACCAGCGCGCCCATGTCGTTGATCCGCATACGGTGGAACTGGCTGATGGTACCCGCAAGACAGCCAAGCATATTCTTGTCGCAACGGGCGGTCGCCCGGTTGTACCCGAGTTCCCGGGATCTGATCTTGCGATCACCTCGAATGAGATTTTCCACCTGGAGGAACTGCCCGAATCCATGCTGATCGTTGGCGGTGGATATATCGCCTGTGAATTTGCCGGGATCATGAATGGGATGGGGGTCAAAACGACTCAGTTCTATCGCGGGGCGCAGATTCTGCGGGGCTTTGATGATGAGGCGCGCGGGCTGATCAGTGAAGAGATGTGCCAGAACGGGATCGACCTGCATCTGGGTACCAACGTGCTTGAGATGAAAAAGCAAGGCGACAAAATCTGGGTGAAGGCCACAAATGGCTCCGAGCAGCTATTCGACGTTGTGATGTATGCCACGGGCCGCGCGCCGAATGCGGATGATCTGGGGCTTGAGGCTTTGGGCGTCGCGCGCGGTCGCAAGGGTGAGATCATCGTGGATGAGTACAGCCAGACCGGCGTGCCCTCGATCTTTGCCATTGGCGATGTAACGGATCGGGTGAACCTGACCCCTGTGGCGATCCGCGAAGGCATGGCCTTTGTCGAGACCGTCTTTAAAGGCAATCCAACGCCCGTTGATCACGAACTGATCCCGACCGCGATCTTTACCCAGCCGGAAATGGGTACTGTGGGCCTCAGCGAGGAAGCGGCTGCGGAACAGGAACCGATTGAGGTTTATGCGACCTCATTCAAGCCCATGCAGAAGGCGTTTGCCGGAGGCACACAGCGCGTGCTGATGAAGCTGATCGTGTCGCAAGAGACGCGGAAAATCCTCGGCTGTCACATCGTTGCGCCGGGCGCGGGTGAGATGATCCAACTTGCCGGAATTGCCGTAAAGATGGGTGCCACCAAAGAAGATTTCGACCGTACGGTTGCAGTTCATCCGGTGATGGCCGAAGAACTGGTGACAATGCGGCAACCTGTGCGCACGGCTTGATTTGCAAGCGCGCGCACACACGTTACAAGGGAACCCGTGATCACACGGTCCAACACAAGGGAAAAGATACATATGGCGGGCAACAGCGGCGGCCCCTGGGGGGGCGGAGGCTCATCCGGAGGCGGAGGAAATCGGGGAAACAACGGGGATGGGCGCAAGCCCCCCGAAGGTGACGGCCCGCAGATCCCCGAGATCGATGAGCTGATGAAAAAGGGCCAGGAACAGCTGCGCGTCCTGATGGGCGGTCGTGGCGGCGGTGGCCGTGGTACAAATGGTTCGGGCGGCGGCGGTGGCCCCGCGTTTACCAAAGGGACGGTTGCGATCGGTCTGTTGGTTGCGGCAGGTCTGTGGGGGCTAGCAAGCTTTTATACAGTCAAACCCGAAGAACAATCTGTCGAACTGTTTCTGGGTGAGTTCTCGGCTGTCGGAAATCCGGGTCTGAACTTTGCGCCTTGGCCTTTTGTGACCGCCGAGGTCATTCCGGTCACCCGCGAACAGAACGAAGACATGGGCGGTGCCCGTGGCAGCGACGATGGTCTGATGCTGACCGGCGACGAGAATGTGGTCGATATCGACTATCAGGTTGTCTGGAACATCAATGACCCGGCGAAATTTCTGTTCAACCTGCGTGATCCGCGCCAGACAATCCGCGCCGTGTCTGAATCGGCGATGCGCGAGATTATTGCGCAGAGCGAACTTGCGCCGATCCTGAACCGGGATCGCGGTATCATTGCTGATCGCCTGCAGGAACTGATCCAAGAGACAATGGACAGCTACGATTCGGGTGTAAACATCGTTCGTGTGAACTTTGACAAGGCTGATCCACCGCAGGACGTGATTGCCGCGTTCCGCGACGTTCAGGCCGCCGCGCAGGAGCGTGACAGGTTGCAGAACGTCGCTGACGCCTATGCCAACCGCGTTCTCGCTGAGGCGCGTGGTGAAGCCGCGCAGGTACTGGAAGAGGCTGAAGCTTATCGTGCCCAGCAGATCAACGGTGCACAGGGTGAAGCCAGCCGCTTTAGCGCGGTTTTGGAGGAATATTCCAAAGCACCTGATGTGACCCGCAAACGTCTGTATCTGGAACGCATGGAGCAGGTGCTGGGTGACGTGGACAAGATCATTCTGGATGAAAACTCGACAGGATCGGGGCAGGGCGTTGTGCCTTATTTGCCGCTCAACGAGTTGCGCCGTAACCCTGCAGGGGAGAGCAACTGATGCGTAAGACAACGTTTATTCTGCCGATCATCTTTCTTGCGATAGTCGGTGTTCTGTCCTCGATCTTCATCGTGGACGAGCGTGAGCGCGCTCTGGTTCTGCAATTTGGTCGCGTTGTTGCGGTTAAGGAAGATCCGGGGCTGGCATTCAAAATCCCGCTGATTCAGGAAGTGGTGCGGTATGACGACCGTATCCTGTCGATTGACGTTCAGCCGCTGGAAGTGACGCCTCTGGACGATCGTCGTCTGGTGGTCGATGCCTTCGCACGCTACCGGATTTCTGATCTGGAACAGTTCCGTCAGGCCGTTGGTGTCGGCGGTATCCCGGTTGCCGAGGATCGTCTGGACCGCATTCTGCGCGCCGAAACCCGCGAGGTACTGGGTTCGGTTTCGTCCCGTGACATCCTGAGTTCGGATCGTGCCGCACTGATGCTGCGTATCCGCAACAGCGCGATTGCACAGGCACGTGCGCTGGGCGTGAACGTAATCGACGTGCGTCTGAAGGCGACCGATCTGCCGCAGGCCAACCTTGAAGCGACGTTTGACCGGATGAAGGCAGAACGTGAACGTGAAGCGACCGACGAACGCGCCCGCGGTAACGAAGCCGCGCAGCGTGTGCGCGCGCAGGCCGACCGGACCGTGGTTGAACTGGTTTCCGACGCCAACCGTGAGGCCGAGATCATTCGCGGTGAGGCCGATGCCGAACGCAACGCGATCTTCGCCGAAGCCTATGGTGCCGATCCGGAGTTCTTTGAATTCTACCGTTCGCTGACCGCCTATGAGAATGCCCTGCAAGGCAGCAACAGCTCGTTGATCCTGAGCCCGGACTCGGAGTTCTTCAACTACCTTGCTTCTCCGACCGGGCGTCGGGCACCGGCAGCTGCGGCCGCTGAGTGATGGGCATGATCCTTCTGGCCTTCGGGCTGGTACTGATTGTCGAGGGGCTGGCCTATGCGCTGGCCCCTTCGCTTATAGAACGCATGCTTGAGGCGCTGCGCGCGTTGCCGGAACAGGCGCGGCGGCTGGTCGGGCTGCTTTGTGTGGTCAGTGGGCTGGTGCTGCTGTGGGGCGCATATCAGGTCGGTTTTTGATGCGATGGTTTCACGCACGGGTGATTTCCCCGCGATCCCGAGTTGCGGGCCGGGACAAACTGACTACATTGGTTGCAAAGAAGGGCATCCGGGTGATGCCAACAGAGAATTAGTCAACAAGGAGACCCCAAGTGCAGGCTAAGGCGCGCAGTGTGTCCGTCCGACGGGACGATTTTGTTACGAAGATGCGGCTGATGTGGCTGACCTTAGTGGGGGTGCTGCTGGTTTTGGCTCAATCTGTGTCCGCGCAGGCGCGGGGTGATAGCCTGGCGCCGCTGGCTGAACAGATTAGCCCTGCGGTGGTCAATATCACCACGTCGACGCTGATCGAAGGCCAGACTGGCCCGCAAGGGATCGTGCCTGAGGGCTCACCATTCGAAGACTTTTTCCGAGAGTTTCAGGATCGCAATGGCGGGGACAATGAAAATCGTCCACGTCGCAGCAATGCGCTGGGCTCGGGCTTCGTGATCTCGGAAGACGGCTATATCGTCACCAACAATCACGTGATTGCCGAAGCCGATGAGATATTGGTCGAGTTTTTTCCCGGTGATGGCCAGCCCGCGAAAGATTTGGTTGCCAAGGTAATCGGCCGGGACGAAAAGACCGACATCGCGCTGCTGAAAGTCGAGGCTGAAGGGCCGCTGAAATACGTGCAGTTCGGTGACAGCGACATTGCCCGCGTGGGCGATTGGGTGATCGCGATGGGCAACCCGCTGGGGCAGGGCTTTTCGGTGTCAGCAGGGATTATCTCGGCCCGGAATCGGGCGCTGAGCGGGTCATATGATGACTACATCCAGACCGATGCTGCGATCAACCGGGGCAACTCGGGTGGGCCGCTGTTCAACATGAATGGCGAGGTTATCGGTGTGAATACTGCGATCCTGTCGCCCAATGGCGGCTCGATCGGGATTGGTTTCTCGATGGCTTCGAACGTGGTGATCAAGGTCGTTGATCAACTGCGTGAGTTCGGGGAGACCCGCCGCGGTTGGTTGGGCGTGCGCATTCAGGACGTGACCGAGGATATGGCCGAGGCGATGGGGCTGGACAAACCCGGAGGTGCGTTGATCAGCGATGTACCGGACGGTCCGGCAAAAGAAGCGGGCCTGCTGGCCGGAGACGTGATCATCAGCTTTGATGGCGTCGAGGTCGAGGATACACGCGGCCTTGTGCGGCAGGTGGGAGAGACCACCGTTGGCAAATCTGTGCGTGTGGTCGTGCACCGTGATGGAGGCACCCAGACCGTGCTGGTGACGCTGGGCCGCCGCGAAGACGCCGAACGTGCCGAGAACGGCGAAGAGCCGGAAGCCGAAACGCCGACGGAGGAAGACAAGGATATTCTTGGCCTGACCATCGCTCCGCTGGGGGATAGCCAGCGCGAGGAATTGGGTCTGGATGCCGACGCCGAAGGATTGTTGGTGACCAATGTTGATGAATCTTCGGAAGCCTTTGAAAAGGGTCTGCGCGCCGGTGATCTTATCACTGAGGCGGGGCAGCAGAAGGTGACTTCGATCACTGATCTGGAGACGCGGATGGATGAGGCGCGTGAAGCAGGACGCAAATCTCTGTTGCTGCTGGTGCGGCGGGGCGGGGAACCCCGGTTCGTAGCGCTGAGCCTAGAATAATAAACTCAGCGAACAGATCTGAAATTAGAAGGTCGGGATATTTTCCCGGCCTTTTTCATACTTTGTAAAGAAAAAAGCCATATGCCGGGGAAGGCATATGGCTCTGTACAGGGAGAGGTCGGTGGACAGATATCGGGGATGATAAAACCGACCTCCTACGGTAACGGGATTGACCTTAGGGCAATCTTAAAGCTGCGTATGTGAAGCGGATCACATCTGTGCCGAAAATTTAGATTAAATCGGATTCGGCCAGTTGCCGCAGCGCGTCAAAGTCGTGGATCTGCAGCCCGCCGCGCGAAGCTTCGACGACATTGTCGCGTTTCCATGTCGAAATGGTCTTTGACACTGCCTCACGCGTCGCACCGACAAATTCGGCCAATTCGCTCTGCGAAAGCGTGATACGTGCCGTTGGGCTGTCCTGTTGTCCTGCCAGGTGCAAAAGCTTGCGCGCCAGTCGGATCGGCATCGGCAGGAATACCTGCTCGTTCAATTGAGCGCCCATATAACGCATGCGAAGACCGGCCAAGCGGATCAGATCCACCGCAAGGTCAGGATGTTCCCGGATCTGCGCCATCATGTCTTTCTGGCGAACGCGCAGGACTTTGGAGGGCTCAGCTGCAGTAACGGTTGCGGTGCGGGGACCGCTGTCGAACAACGCGATTTCCCCGAACACCTCACCTGGGCGCATCATGCTGAGAGACAGCTTGCGCCCGCTCGACGCAAGAAATGACACTTCGAGCGCACCGGAAAGAATGGCATAGAGCGCATCGCCTTCATCGTCCTGCTCGAACAGGACATCGCCTCGATCCAATGTGACTTCGGTGGCCTGGGCTGCCAACATGGTGCGCAGCTCTTCAGAGGCTTCGGACAGGAATCCACTGTTGGGAAATGCCATCATTCGGGCGCTGATCTCCGGGGTTGAGTGGTGCGGGTGGTGACCCAACTTTTCACAGCTTCAAGCTTAAGCCAAGAAATTTTGTTAGCTTGTTACGCTTGGGCAAGAACAGTTATTGCTTGTCGGGATCATCCATATAGCTTTGCAGCAGGTTGAACTGCATCATCAGAAACGCCATCAAGGCAATGGGAAAGCCGAAGGTTTCGATCTTGACCCATAGGTCCGTTGACATCGTGCGCCAGACCAATTCATTGGCTGCGGCCAGTACTGCGAAACAGGCACACAGACGCCGGGTGAGGATCATCCAGCCCTCGTGCTGCATGGGTAGCATCTCGTCCAGAACATATGCCAGGTAGGATTTCCCCTGCAAAAGCCCGATCCCGAGGATGGCGGAAAAGAAGCCATAGACCAGCGTTGTTTTCATCTTGAAAAACCGCTCATCATTAAACCACGCGGTGAGGCCGCCGAAGAAAATCACCATGAATGCGGTGAAAATCTGCATCCGGCTGAGTTTGCCCGTCAGGTACCAGAGGATGCCCATGGCGGCCAACATCAGCGGAACGAACAGGATGGTGGCGACGATGAACCCAGAATACTCGGTGCCGCCGATCACGAAATTGTCATCACGCAGGCGCAGGTAGATGAAGAAGAAAGCCAGTGGGGGGCCAAGTTCCAGTACCTGTTTGAGGAATGGGTTGATGTCTTTTTTCTCTGCCATGATTCCAACCTGCTGCTTACCCGCCCATTTCAACTATTACTGCGCCGAGTGCAATCAATGCCATCAACGCAATGCGTCTGGGGCCGACAGTTTCTTTCAGCACCAGCCAGCCGATGAGTGCTGCGAAAACGGTGGAGGTTTCGCGCAGGACCGCCGCCTCTCAGACCTTGTCCAGTCGCGTGGCGAGCATGATGGCACCGAAGGACATCGGCGCGATGATGCCGCCCGCGAACCCGCGAAGCATCAGAGGTCCAAGCGCAGGGCGGTGGATCATTGCGCGGTATCTGAGCGCAGCATAGATCGGCATCGCGGCCCCGTCGATCATGAAGAACCACGCAAGGAAGGTGAACGGGTCGGCCGTAGCGCGGATACCGTAGGCATCATAGGTCGTATAGAGCGCCACGAAGAGGCCCGTGACGACCGCTAGCACCAGCGCGATTTGCAGCGTATCTCGATTAGTCTCAAGGTAGCGCAGGTTATAGGCG
The DNA here is from genome assembly GCF_019904295.1 of Ruegeria sp. SCSIO 43209. Classification (NCBI taxonomy): domain Bacteria; kingdom Pseudomonadati; phylum Pseudomonadota; class Alphaproteobacteria; order Rhodobacterales; family Roseobacteraceae; genus Ruegeria; species Ruegeria sp. SCSIO 43209. Next base: position 1,799,279 of record NZ_CP065359.1, on the reverse strand, counting down.
GCAAGGCCGAAGATACCCGCAAGAAGCGTCGCCACTCCAAGCCATTGGATGGCCGAGAAGGTTTCACCGAACAAAAGATAGGCTCCGATCACGGTGAAGAGCGGGCCAGTACCGCGCACGACCGGATAGACAACGGTATAGGAGCCTTTGGTGTAGGCCATCGCCTGCAGCACCTTATAGCCGATATGGATCAGCCAAACGACGCCAAAGATCGGCCACATGTATGGTTCGGGCCATGGCACGATAAAGAAGGCGAATGGCATCGCCATAAGGCAGTAGCAGGCATCGATCGCCCCGCGCGACATCCACGGGTCGTGGCGGCCTTTTTGCAGTGCACCGAAAACCGCATGCAGGAAGGCCGCCATCAGCGCGAGCGCGAGGGCGAGTTGGTGGCCTGCTTCGGTGCCTTCGAGGGAGATCAGCCAGTCGCTCAAATCGGGGCTTTCGCTTGGGCGGAGAGAGTGGGGGGCTGTCTGCCCCCACGCCCCCCGAAGGTATTTTCGGCCAGATGAAGGGGCGGATCAGGATTGTAGGCCCGTCAGGGCGGCGGCGAATTCTTCGGGATCAAACGGGGCGAGGTCGTCGATTTGCTCACCGACACCAATGGCGTGGATCGGAAGGCCGAACTTGTCGGCGAGGGCGACCAGCACGCCGCCTTTGGCTGTGCCGTCCAGTTTGGTCATCACGAGGCCCGAGACATCGGCCAGTTTGCGGAAGGTTTCGACCTGACTGAGGGCGTTTTGCCCGGTGGTGGCGTCCAGCACCAGCAGAGTGTTGTGCGGTGCGGTGTCGTCAACCTTGCGGATGACGCGGACGATTTTGGCCAGCTCTTCCATCAGGTCGGCGCGGTTTTGCAGGCGGCCTGCGGTGTCGATCATCAGAAGGTCAGCACCTTCGCTCTGGGCTTTGGTCAGTGCATCGAAGGCGAGCGAGGCAGGGTCGGACCCTTCGGGTGCCGTCAATACGGGCACGCCTGCGCGGTCACCCCAGACCTGCAGCTGTTCGACGGCGGCGGCGCGGAATGTGTCTCCGGCGGCGATGACGACTTTCTTGCCGGCGGCTTTGAACTGGCTGGCAAGCTTACCGATTGTCGTAGTTTTGCCCGAACCGTTGACGCCAACAACCAGCACCACTTGCGGGCGTTTGGGGTAGATCGGCATTGGTTTGGCCACGGGTTCCATCACGCGGGCAACCTCCTGCGCCAGCAGCTGTTTGATTTCCTGGGTCGAGAGTTTGCGGCCAAAGCGGCCCTCGGCCATGTTGGACGTAACGCGCAAGGCGGTGTCGACGCCCATATCCGAGGCGATCAGAAGCTCTTCGAGTTGCTCCAGCATGTCGTCATCCAGCGTGCGGCGGACAACGGTCTTGGATTCATTTCGGCCGAACAGGCGACCCATCAAACCCTTGGATTCTGGAACCTCTGGGGGTGGAGGCGCCAGTGTGGGATCAGCCGGGATCGGAGCGGGAGGCTCGACCGGTTGGGGCGCGGGCGTGGGTTCCGGCACTTCGGGAACCGGTTGCGGTTCGGGCTCAGGTTCGGGGATCACCGGATCAGGATTTGGGGTTTCCTCGCCGCCATCCTCGACAATTGCATCCAGCCCCTCTTCGAGGCGCGATGAGGATTTGAACAGCTTGTCCTTGAGCTTTGAGAAAAACGCCATTTTTGATCTCCGCAGGTGTTCCCCTCACCTAATGTGGATTGAAGGCAGTTGCAAAGGGTCAGGTGAAGGCGATCAGAAACCCGGCTTGGGCAGCCCAGTAAAGCGGCCAGACCAGATAGGGCGTAAGCTTCAGGGTCGGGTGATTGGCAGGTAGCAGGAACTTTTCAGTCGCAAGCGCCAGGTCCGAGGCGATGAAGGCCATCGCGGCGGGAAGGGCCCAGCGTAAGGCTCCAGTTTCGGGAAGGGCAAGAACGGTGATGCCCATGCCCAGGATGATTGGAATATAAGCGAGCACGGGGATTTTGAGGTCTCCGGCGCGGGGGGTGAGCAGCGTGGCCATAACGATGCCCAGGATGATAAGGGACCAGAAGATCGCGGGGTGGTCGAAGATCAGTTCAGGGTTGCTGCTGGGGCTCATCAAAAACAAGGCGATATAGGCAATATGCCCCGCAGCAAATGCACCGATGCCTGCCATGAATGTGCTGTCGGCTTCGCGTGACAGAAGGGCATCGCCTATCGCGCAGAAGGTGAGGGCGAGGATCAGGAGCCATGGCGCGCTTGCCAGTATGGCGACACCTGCCAGCAGCACGACCGATGCTGTTTTCAGCGTGCTACGCAGGGTGCCGGCCGGGCGCGTAGTAAGTGGCAGGTAGGTCAGCGCGCAGGCCGCCGCAATCCAGAAAAGAAGTGTCGTCATGGTGCGTCCCCGATGTTTTTGAGGCAATCATCGCCATGATCTCGGCGGTGCATCAAGGCGTGACGTGGAGTTATCTTGCCGATCGCCACGATGTGGAAAGGTTGAATGGCACTTGTTGGTTGCTTCTGACACAGTGTGACCATGATCCGAACTTGCATGATTCTGCTGACCCTTTTCGCTCAGCCCGTTGCGGCACAGTCGCCTCTGACAGGGCCTGAATTCGATGCGTATACGCGTGGGAAGACCTTGTATTACGGGTTCGATGGGCAGGCCTACGGGGTTGAACGGTATCTGCCAGACCGCCGAGTCATCTGGTCATTTCTGGATGGCAATTGCATGAACGGAGTTTGGTACGAGCAGGAAGATCAGATCTGTTTCATCTATGAGGATCAACTGGCGCCGCAATGCTGGGTTTTCTGGCAATCCGGGGGCGGTTTGATCGCACAATTCGAGGGCGATCCGACAGCGACCGAGTTGTACGAGGCCGAGGATATTGGCGAAGAGATGTTGTGCTACGGACCGGATGTCGGGGTCTGAAATGGTCGCAGGTCTTCATAGTCCAGCATGACGTGATGTTGAAACGCGGGCCTTTCGGTTAGCCGTTCATAGTATCGACGCAGATGCGGTAACGGTGCGCGGACGATGTCGATATCGTAGTAGCGGTAAAGGACGTGGCCGAACTGTATATCCGCCAGTGTAAAATGCTCACCCGCAAGGAACGTGTTTTGGTCCAGCTCCTTGTCTGCGATTGCCAGTTTGATTTCCAAATCGCTGACGGCCCGATGGATCGCTGTTTGGTCCTGCTGTTCAACGGGTGTTCGCACAATTTGCCAGAACACCGGAACGGTAAACGCCATCGCCACGTTGAGTTTCGCCCATTCGGCCCATTTGTCGATCGTGGCGCGCCGGGTAGGATCTGAAGGCCAGAATGCCTGTTCGCCATATTGGGTGGCCAGATATCGCAGGATGGCGCCGGTTTCCCAAAGCGGTGGGTTGTCGCCATCTTGCAGGACGGGGATGGTTTTGTTTGGGTTCAGTGCCCGAAACGCTGCAGTGTCCAGCCCGCCGAAGCGATGGCCAAGATCGTGACGCTGGTATTCTAGGCCAAGCTCACCCACGCACCACATTAGGGCCTGAACGTTCGAGGATGTTTTACGGCCCCAGATCGTCAACATCGGTCAGAACAACGATCCCTGATCAGGAGGTGCCTGTTTGGATTTCTTGGGTGGCGCCTTGCCCGCAGCCCCGGTCCTGAGGCGACCGTCAGCGAATTCGATCTCAAGAACAGCGTGACCGGAGGCTTGAGCTTTGGTTGTGATGACCTCTCCTTCGGCGCGCACGACGGCGTAGCCACGTCCGAGCGTCGCCTTGTAGCTCAGCGTTTCACGTAGGCGGTCGGTGGCGTCCATCTGCTGGCGCAGGCGGTCCAATCGCGTGGATTGCCCGGTGTTCAGGCGTTCGGATAGGCGATTCAGAGCGTCGCGCCGTGTTTCCAGCTCGCGCTGGATCGGGCGCAGTGACAGGCGTGAGGACAGGTTGCGCCAGCGATCGCGGCGGGTTTCGACAAAGCTGCGCAGGGTCGAGGGGCGCAGACGCGCCGCACTGTCCAGCAGTTTGACGCGGCGGTTCTGAACACCCCGGATCAGCGCGTTGGGCAGGCGTTCCGAGATTTGGTCGAGCCTTTGGCGCGGGCTTTCCAGCAGTGTATCGGGGCGGGGCAGGGCTCGGGACAGGTCGCGCAGACGCTGGCTGCGGCGTTGCACGGCATCCGTGGAGGCGCGCGACAGGCGGGCCCCTTGTTCGTTGGTCCAAGCCAGCAGTTCCATGCGGACCGGTACGGCAAGTTCGGCAGCGGCGGTTGGCGTAGGCGCGCGGCGGTCCGAGACATAGTCGATCAGGGTGGTGTCCGTCTCGTGCCCGACGGCCGAGATCAGCGGGATTTCTGAGGCTGCAGTCGCGCGCGCGACGCTTTCTTCGTTGAAGCCCCAGAGGTCTTCTATGGACCCACCGCCGCGCGCGACGATAATCAGGTCGGGTCGCGGGAGGGCCCCGCCCGGTGTGAGTTGATTGAAGCCTTCGATGGCGCGGGTCACTTCGGGGGCACAGTTTGCCCCCTGAACCGCGACGGGCCAGATCAGTACTTTGCGCGGGAACCGATCACGCAGCCGATGCAAGATGTCTCGGATCACCGCACCGGAGGGCGAAGTGACAACGCCGATGATCTGCGGCAAGTAGGGCAGGGGTTTCTTGCGTTCAGCCGCAAACAAGCCTTCGGATTCGAGCTGCTTTTTGCGCTTTTCCAGCAATGCCATCAGCGCGCCTTGCCCGGCGACGGCGACTTCATCGACATTCAGGTTGTATTTCGACTGGGCTCCAAAAGCTGTCAGGCGCCCGGTGACGACAACCTCGAGGCCTTCTTCGGGAACAACTGAAAGACCAGAAATCTGCCCTTTCCAAGTTGTGCAGGCCAGCACGTTCCGGTCGTCCTTTATGTCGTAATACAGATGGCCCGAGCGGGCCTTGAACACGCGGCCCACTTCTCCACGCACACGGATTCGGCCAAAGGTTCCCTCGAGCGTGCGCTTCACCTCGCCCGAGATGTCCGAGACAGTGTATTCAGGGGTGTTCTGACCCGGAATCGGGTCATCTAGCAGGTCGGACATTTCAGCGCCTTGTGTCAAATCTCTGCGCAGCTTAGAACGCCGCGCAGGCAAGGCCAAGCAGATCGGAGCGTTTCATGAATATCCTCATTCTCGGCAGCGGTGGACGCGAGCACAGTCTGGCTTGGGCGGTGATGCAAAACCCCAAATGTGATCGCCTGATTGTGGCGCCGGGGAATGCCGGGATCGCCCAGATCGCAGAGTGCGCGGCGTTGGATATCGAGGATGGCGGTGCTGTGGTCAACTTTGCCGAGGAAAACGCGATTGATTTCGTGATCGTTGGCCCCGAAGCGCCTTTGGCCGCAGGGGTTGCTGACCGGCTGCGGGAAGCGGGTGTGTTGGTTTTCGGGCCCTCGGCAGAAGCGGCGCGGCTGGAGGCCTCAAAAAGTTTCACCAAGGAAATCTGTGACGCATCCGGCGCGCCGACGGCGGCTTATGCCCGGTTCACCGAGGCTGAGCCCGCCAAGGAATACATCCGTGCGCAGGGGACCCCGATCGTGGTCAAGGCCGATGGGCTGGCTGCCGGGAAGGGCGTGATCGTTGCGATGGACGAGCAAACCGCCCTGGACGCGATTGACGACATGTTCGGCGGAGCCTTTGGTGGCGCGGGGGCCGAAGTGGTGATCGAGGAGTTCATGGAGGGCGAGGAGGCGTCTCTGTTCGTGCTCTGTGACGGAGAGGATATCCTGTCGATTGGCACCGCACAGGACCACAAACGCGTTGGCGAGGGCGATACAGGGCTGAACACTGGCGGGATGGGCGCCTATTCTCCGGCCCCGGTGCTAAGCGCCGAGATCGAGGCCCTTGCGATGGATCAGATCGTGCACCCGACGGTGGCCGAGATGAAGCGGCGCGGGACACCGTTTCAGGGTGTGCTCTACGCCGGTTTGATGATCAAGGATGGTCAGCCCAGGTTGGTGGAGTACAACGTGCGGTTCGGAGATCCCGAATGTCAGGTACTGATGATGCGCCTTGGCGCTCAGGCCATGGACCTGATGCACGCGGCGGCCGAGGGTCGCTTGGCTGAGACGCGGGTGAACTGGGCCGACGATCACGCCATCACGGTCGTGATGGCGGCAAAGGGGTATCCTGGTTCTTATGAAAAAGGCACTGTGATCAACGGCCTGGGCGATCTGGCCGAGGATAGTAGCAACATGGTATTCCACGCGGGGACAAAAGCGGCTGAAGGCAAGGTTCAGGCCGCGGGTGGCCGCGTTCTGAATGTGACTGCGCGTGGGGAAACGCTGAAAGACGCACGCGACCGGGCGTATGGCATGGTTGAAGGTGTTGATTGGCCTGAAGGGTTCTTCCGTCGCGACATCGGCTGGCGCGCGCTGTAGGTTAGCGGTCGGGCTGCGCCCGGCTTGATGATTTCGGGGCGAGGGGCCAGCCCCTCGCGCTCCCCGAGGTATTTATGGCCAGATGAAGATCGGATCAGCACTTTAGTGCGTTGGCCAGATCTGTGAGACTGTTGAGTGGTCCGAGGTCTTTTTGTCGCCAGCCTTTGCTGTACGAGACGCCTATGATCCGCGACCAGTCGGCGCTGGCGAGGATCAGCTCTGGGTGCGTTTCGCATTGGCGCAGACCGCCTGAAATAAAATCTTCTCCGATCCTGTGATTGGTAAGGCCAGGGATTGTCGCGATTTCAATGAGTTCACCGTCTTTGTAACGCCAGATGCGCAGAGTTTTCGCAAGGTGTGGGCGGTCGACATAGGCGATCTCGACATGTCCATCACCATCCAGATCGGCGGCACCGATGGGGGCGAGCCAGCGGTTGCGCTTGCCGATATGGGGGGTGGCGGCGATTTTTTGACCATTGACGTCATAGATCGCCAGTTGAGCACCCGTATGCTGCTGGGTCTCTACAACGATGACTTCGGGCAACCCGTCCTGATCGATATCGGCCAGGCGTGGGGCAAGATCTTCGAATACGCGGTCTTCAGGCAGACGTATTGTAACGGTCGAGCGTTTGGAGCTATCGACTTTTCGCCGCACCGCCGAGGAAAGACTTGTACCGACGCCGATTTCCAAAGCACCGTATTCGATGGCGTCGCCAAGCACCCCATGGGCGTAGCGTGTTGTTGGTTCCGTGAAGCGAGCAAATACTTTGGTTTCGCCGCTGGCTGCGGGCATATTCCCCGTTAGCCAAATGCAAACCATCAGAACAGCGCCACGCGCCCGACGGTGCCAAAGGCGGTTGGGCTGACGCGGCGCATCAGAGTGCATCAGATCTGCTTTTCGGGCATCTGCACAACCAGACCATCCAGCGCGTCGGTGACCTTGATCTGGCAGGTCAGGCGCGAGCGGGCCGGGTCGGGTTCATAGGCGAAGTCAAGCATGTCTTCTTCCATGTCGTCCTTGGCGGGGATTCTCTCGACCCAGTCAGGATGAATATAGACGTGGCAGGTCGAGCAGGCGCAGGCACCGCCGCAATCGGCCTCGATGCCGGGAATGTTGTTGTCACGGGCCCCTTCCATGACTGTCAGTCCGTTGGCGACCTCGACTGTATGTTCGGTACCGCCATGCTCGACATAGGTGATCTTTGCCATTGCGTGCGTCTTCCTTTTTCGGTTGTCGAATTCTTCCTTAGTGAAGCGAGTTAAGTGTTTCTAGAGGGAATTGCGACTTGAACGGTCGCGTATGAATGTTCTTATCAACAATATTGTAATTGAGCCTGAGCCGATGTCAGAGGCTTTGATCGATCTCGTGGACCATGTGCAGGTGCACACCTATTCCATATTCGTTGTCCAATACGGGCACGCGCGTTTCAATTTCGACGTTAAATCCAATATGCTCATAAAAACTAACGGCTTCATTGTTGGCGGCTACGTCAAGGCATATCTGATTGCACTCGCCCGCCAAAGCTCGTTTTGTTGCTACTTCAAAGAGTTGGCCGGCAATACCAGTGCCATGCATATCTGGACTCACGGCGAATTCGAGAATGTAGTAGGAGTTTTGACGCGGGGCAGGAAACAACCGATCCATCCAATGCAAGGCAGATTTTAGATGAAGCGCTTCATCTTCGCCAAGAGCATTAGCCTGATTATCCACGGAAAAATCGAAATTCGCAGAATACTCTTCGTCTGTATGCCCAATAAGGAGACCCGCAACCTTGTCGTGTTGCATGGCCGTAAAGGCATTTTTGTATGAATACAAACCCTGTTGCGCAGGCCATTCCGTTCCGATGATCTTGTGCAAGACATCCATTTTACCAAACATGTAGCCGTTTAGTTTTGGATCTGTGCTCCAAAGAAGATCGGCGAGTGTCTCGGGCGGAACAGATTTAGAAGCCGATTGTACTATCGCAGTCAAAAGTCACTCCTGATTCTAGCATCCAGAAAACATGACTTACGATCCAAACATACCCACTGCTTACCGTTTAAACAAAACGCCCTGTGATTTCTGATCCCGATGATCTCCGCGCAGGTCTGCGTGCAACGCGCGGCCTGCTATTACCGCAGGACGAGCGCTCATCATGTCCAGCCAGCGGGTAAAATGCGGTTTATCCTCCAGCACTTGTTGTTGGCCTTCCCACAGGCTCGCCCAGCCCCAGATCGACATATCGGCAATGGAGTAAAAATCGCCCGCGACGTATTCGTTTTCGGCCAACCTGCGGTCGAGCACGCCGTAGAGACGCCCGACCTCACTGCGATAGCGGTCTTTCGGATAGGGATGGTCTTGTGGCGGGTCCAGATGTGGGGCGTATTTAAGGAAGTGATGCGCTTGGCCGGCCATCGGGCCTACGCCGCCCATTTGCCACATCAGCCATTCCTCGACTGCGATCCTGTCACGTTCGGTATTGCCGTAGAACCGCCCGGTCTTGCGGGCGAGGTACATCAGGATCGCGCCGCTTTCGAAGACCGAAACAGGCGCGCCGTCAGGGCCGTCCGGGTCGACGATGGCGGGCATACGGTTGTTAGGCGAGATCTTTAGAAACTCGGGATCGAACTGGTCGCCCTTGCCGATGTTGATCAGGTGGGTTTTGTAGGGCAGCTCCATCTCTTCCAGAGCGATGGACACTTTCCAGCCGTTGGGCGTGGGCCAGAAATAGAGTTCAATCATGGGGCCTCCTTGAGTTTGGGCGATCATGAAGCTTTCTGCACAAACGGCAAGAGCGCGCACGGCCGTGTTACGAAAGCGTGACCGGTGATCAGTCGGGCTTGACGTGTTCCGGGGCGGGGCGTAAACGCATCTTCATTCATGTGGCGATTTGTTACCGGATTGCGGGCCACGTTAAACAACACCGCTAAAAGGTCAGGATGAAAGACCCCTTTCGCTTGGCCGCGTCTGGGGTTTTTTGTTTGCCTCCAATGCGGGGCTGAAAGGAATGAGATGAGCGAGAGCTGGAACAAACGCACCCAAGCCGTCCATGGCGGCATCCGTCGCAGTCAGTACAATGAGGTTTCTGAGTCGATCTTTCTGACGCAGGGGTTTGTCTACGATAACGCCGAGCAGGCCGAGGCCCGGTTTATCGAAAGCGGCCCGGATGAGTTCATCTATGCCCGCTACGGCAACCCCACCGTGTCGATGTTCGAGCAGCGTATCGCAGCTTTGGAAGGCGGCGAGGATGCGTTTGCCACCGCTTCAGGTATGGCCGCTGTGAACGGTGCGCTGACTTCGATGCTGCAGGCGGGCGACCATGTGGTTTCAGCCAAGGCGCTTTTTGGGTCCTGTCTGTATATCCTCGAAAACATCCTGACGCGTTATGGCGTTGAGGTGACCTTTGTAGACGGCACCGATCTGGACGCGTGGGAGGCCGCGATCCGGCCTGACACCAAGGCAGTGTTTTTTGAATCCATGTCGAACCCGACGCTTGAAGTGATCGACATCACGTCCGTGTCGAAGCTGGCCCATGCGGTGGGTGCGGTTGTAATCGTGGACAACGTGTTCTCGACACCCGTGTTCTCGCGCGCGATCGAACAGGGAGCCGACGTGGTGGTCTATTCGGCGACCAAGCATATCGACGGGCAGGGCCGGGCGCTGGGCGGCGTGATCATCGGCACCAAGGAATTCATCCGTGGCACGGTCGAGCCTTACATGAAGCACACCGGCGGTGCGCTTAGCCCGTTCAGCGCTTGGATCATGGTCAAAGGTCTTGAAACCATGGCCCTGCGCGTAAACGCGCAAGCCGATAGCGCGCAAACGATCGCAGAAGCTTTAGAAGGGCATTCTGCACTGGAGCGGACTCTGTATCCCGGGCTGAGAACCCATGCGCAAAACGCGTTGGTGCAAGAGCAGCTGGGCGGCAAGGGCGGTACGGTTCTATCGCTGGACATCAAGGGCGGCAAAGCGGCAGCGTTTGCGTTCCTGAATGCGCTGACGATCCCTGTGATCTCGAATAATTTAGGCGATGCCAAGTCGATCGCAACGCACCCGGCCACCACAACGCACCAGCGTCTGAGTGACGAACAACGCGATGAGTTGGGTATCACGCCGGGCCTGATCCGCCTTTCGGTTGGGCTTGAGGATGCCGGTGATTTGCTGGCGGATATCCAGCGCGCGCTAGACGTATCTCAGGGCTAGTGTTGCGCCGGGAATGCACCATCAGGCGGATGTGATCCGCCTGATCCGGCGCATTTGGTTGTAAAATGACGATTTCTTGCCTCGAATTTCGATCCGGACTGCTATTCCGCGCGTATCGTTCAGGACTGGTAATTAAACCTCGGTGGTATATAACCGTCGGCCTAGCAAGGGATCCGTGCCAATGAACATTCATCCGCGCGACATCAACGAGACACCCGATCACGATCAGGCCGCAGCGGCGCTCAAGGTGCTGCGCGAATGGGCGAAATCAGCCTCGGCGGCCGAGATCAGTCAACTGGACCCGGCCATTGCGCAGCTTGTCCCGGGGCTGTTGCCGTCAAACTATCCAGCCCTCTCGCGCGAATATCCCCAAGGGTTCGAGGCGGATGCAGCCTACAAGGCCACATTGCCGGATCTGCAAAACGGTCCGTCCAGCCTGATCCGGGGTTCGATGCAGCAGATCCAGCATGTCGGCATCTCGAATTTCCGTCTGCCGATCCGGTTCCATCGCAAAAGCGGTGCCGAGCTGACACTTGAGACCTCGGTCACCGGGTCTGTCAGCCTTGAGGCCGAGAAGAAGGGCATCAACATGTCTCGGATCATGCGGTCCTTCTACAAGCACGCCGAGCGCACCTTTAGTTTTGAGGTGATGGAGGCAGCGCTGAACGACTATCTGACTGATCTGGATAGTTTGGATGCGCGCATACAGATGCGGTTTTCCTATCCCGATCGGATTGAGAGCCTGCGTTCGGGCTTGTCCGGATATCAGTATTACGACATCGCGCTGGAACTGGTTGATCAAGGCGGGGAACGTCTGAAGATTATGCATCTGGACTATGTCTATTCGTCCACTTGCCCCTGTTCATTGGAACTGAGCGAACACGCGCGCGCAACCCGCGGGCAGTTGGCGACGCCGCATTCCCAGCGCTCGGTGGCGCGGATTTCGGTGGTTATCGATTGCAACGCCGATTGCCTGTGGTTCGAAGATCTGATCGCGCTGTGCCGCCGCGCGGTGCCAACCGAAACTCAGGTGATGGTCAAGCGCGAAGATGAACAGGCCTTTGCCGAACTGAACGCGGCCAATCCCATATTCGTGGAAGATGCCGCGCGTCTGTTCTGCGCCGAGCTGCAGGCCGATCATCATGTCGGCGATTTCCGTGTGATCGCCAGCCATCAGGAAAGCCTGCACAGCCATGATGCGGTCTCGATTCTGACCGAAGGTCCAACCTTCGAATCCGCGAGCCTGGACCCGCGTTTGTTCACGACGCTGTTTCATGTGGGCTGATTGACCCTGCGGAAGCTGCTGGAAAAACAGTCAAAAATCCTGCATGGGCGCTTTTTTGCCGCAATGCAGCAGGAATTGCTGCATCTGCACCCTGAATTGCGCTAGATTGTCCCCGAGTGCAGCTGCTGCGCATCCGTAAAAACCGGGTCGCGCAGCCCGAAAGGAAACCGGGACGTGCAACGCCTTGGACCGCCAACCTGCAAATCCGCCCGGACGATTGGGGCGGGCGGGGTCCTTTACTCATCTACCCGCTGCCTCGGTTTTATCAGGAGAGACATGCAATGAATCCGATTACTCAACCGCTTGAGTTTCAGGCAGCGGCCATCCGGATGGCCGGTTACGCAATGGCCAGTCAGATTGAGATCATGCAGATCATGACCCGCGCGGCGTTTGATCTGCCGATGACACCTCTGCACGGATTGAAGACAGCCGAGGCACCCGCACCGGTTGCCCGCAAAGCGGCGACCCCAGCAACGCGAAAGCCAGCAAGACCGGCTGCAAAAGCCAAGGTTGCAGCAAAGCCTAAAGCCGCGCCGAAACCCAAAGCAGCACCAAAGCCGAAGGCGGCGGCTAAGCCTGTGGCGGCACCAGCGCCGAAAACGGCGGCTCCTAAGGTTGCGGCCGCTGCACCCAAGGCGGCCCCGGCCGCCAAAACGGCTGTGAAAGCAGCACCGGCGAAGGCCAAAGTATCTGCGAAATCCGCCTCGAAAGCGGCCAAGCCAGTATCAACGGCGGCCAAGCCGGTTGCGGAGTTTAAATCTTCCGCACAAGCCAAGGCACAACCGGCAGCCGCAGCGCCGAAAGCATCAGCAAACACGGTAAAAGCGGCGCCCAAGGCACCTGCGGCAGCTAAGCCCGCCCCGGCAAAAGCTGCGCCTCTGGCCACAGCGGCTCCGAAACCTGCCGCTGCAAAACCTGCGACGAAGAAACCCGCAGCTGCGTCGGCTGAGCAGGCCAAACCGGCACCGCGTCGTGCACGCGCCCCGTCGAAGCCACCCGCGATGCCGGGCGTTGAGATAAAATCCGACCGTTAACACGGATCATCTGCTTGACACCGTCGGGCTGGCGCGCCAACGCTGCCCGTCATGATGGATCTTCGCCCGGTCGGATATGTGATTGGCCTGCTGGTCGCCATTCTAGGGGCGACCATGCTGCTGCCTATGCTTGTCGACATGATCGAGGGGCGGGGCGAGTGGCATGTTTTCTTTGAAAGCGCGGTCATCACACTGCTGACCGGCAGTGTTCTTGCGATGAGCTGTTCCAACGGGGTGGGCGAAGGTCTGACCATCCGTCAGACATTCTTGCTGACCTCGGGTGTCTGGGTGGCGTTGCCGGTTTTTGGCGCAATTCCGTTTCTGTTCGGCGAAACTGAACTGCGTTTCGTCGATGCCTATTTCGAGGCGATGTCGGGGCTGACCACCACAGGTTCAACCGTGATCTCGGGGCTAGACGAACTGCCACAGGGCTTGTTGCTCTGGCGGGGCGTTTTGCAATGGTTGGGGGGCATCGGAATCATCGTCGTGGCGATGGTGTTCCTACCCGAGCTGCGCGTTGGTGGGATGCAGATCTTCCGCTCGGAAGGGTTTGAAACCATGGGAAAAATTCTGCCCCGTGCGCAAGAGATCGCCGGGCAGATTTCCTTGATCTACGTATTTCTGACGGTGGTCTGCGCATTGGTCTATGCCGGTTTCGGCATGAGCTTTTTTGACGCCGTCGTGCATGCCATGACCACAATCGCTACGGGCGGGTTTTCAAACTATGACAGCTCTTTCGCCCGGTTTTCGGGACCTCTGGAATATGCCGCTGCCATCTTCATGATCCTCGCGGCGCTGCCATTTGTGCGGTATGTGCAATTGGCCAATGGTCACACAAGCTCGTTGTGGAAAGACAGCCAGATTCGGGCGTTTCTGGCAACCATCGTGGTTCTGGTTGTGATTATGTCGATCTTCCTGACTTCGGTCTTTCCGCACCATTGGGAGCAGGCGTTCCGCGAGTCGCTGTTCAACATCACATCGATCATTTCGGGCACCGGGTACGCGAGTGTCGACTATATGGGCTGGGGCAGTTTTCCGGTCATGTTGTTCTTCCTGATCGGATTGATTGGCGGTTGCGCGGGGTCCACCGCGTGTTCGATCAAGGTGTTCCGCTATCAATTGCTGTTTGCGTCGATTAAAACCCAGCTCAGCCGAATTCGTTCGCCGCATGGTGTGTTCGTGCCGCGCTATGATGGACGACCGATCAGTCGCGACGTGCTGACCTCGGTCATGAGTTTCTTCATGTTCTTTGCACTATCGATGGGGGTTCTGTCGTGGGCGCTGGCCCTGACTGGGTTGGACTTTATCACCTCGGTATCGGGGGCCGCGACGGCACTGGCTAATGTGGGGCCGGGGCTGGGGGAACAGATCGGGCCAGCAGGCAACTTTGCGGGGCTGAATGACGGTGCCAAGTGGCTGCTGACGATTGGGATGCTGGTCGGACGCCTTGAACTGCTGGCTGTCTACGCAATCTTTACCGTTCAATTCTGGAGAGGCTAATGAAACGACCCCTTGGGGCGCAGATCTCGCACATGCTTAAGGATCGTGGCGTTGACGTGATCTTTGGCATACCGGGCGTGCATAATCAGGAGATGTATCGCGGTATCGAAGAGGCCGGGATCACGCATGTTCTGGCCCGACACGAGCAGGGGGCCGGTTTCATGGCCGATGGATTTGCCCGCGCGTCTGGCAAGCCGGGGGTGGCCTATGTGATCACCGGACCGGGCCTGTGCAACATAATGACGCCGATGGGGCAGGCTTATTCGGATTCGGTGCCGATGCTGGTGTTGTCTTCTTGTCTCGAAGAGACACAAGCACTGCGTGGCCAATTGCATCAGATGAAGGATCAACGCGCTGCGGCCGAGACAGTTACAGACTGGTCCTGTCAGGCGAACGATGCCAAGGCTGCCTATGGTCTGATCGAGCGCGCCTTCGAAGAGTTTGAGCTGTCGCGCCCGCGACCGAAACACATTCAGGTACCCATCGCGCAATTGGAGGCCGAGGCAGCGCCTGCACCTTTTCCAAACCAGCCTGCCTTGCGCAACCAGACTGTTCCACCGGATGTGGCACCGGTTCTGTCGCTGCTGAATATCGCGCAGCGGCCGTTGTTCATATTAGGCGGCGGGTGCCGGTCTAACCTTTGGCGACAGATCCTGACCCAGTTGGGGGCGGCGTGCTTCACGACATATGCCGGTCGCGGGCTGGCCGGGTCCGATTATCCGCTGGATTTCGGATCGATGCTGCCACGACCGGGCAGCGCCAAAGTAATTGCCTCGGCTGATCTTGTCGTTGTTGTCGGTGCTGAATTGGGCGAGGTTGATCTGTGGCGCCATGATCTGGGCCACAACGCAACTATGGTGCGTGTTGATCTGGACCCGCAAGTGCTGTCAGACCACAATCGTGCGGCTGTCAAACTGCAGGCAGATGGTGAGAGTTTTGCGCATGCGCTGTGGGCAGTGTCCGATCAGGTAAAACCAGCCGCTGGTTGGTCTGCGGACGAGGTGCGCGAGGCGCGCGCACGCTGGCGGGCCGAGGTAGATGCCGAGCGCCCGGGCATTGTCCCCGTGGTCGATGCACTCAGGGCGGCCATGCCCTTGGATACGATGATTTATTCGGACATGACCCAATTCGCGTATGTCGCGAAAGAAGTCTGGGACATGGGCTTTCCTTATCATTGGCACCACCCGACCGGATTTGGCACGCTGGGTTACGCCCTGCCAGCCGGGATCGGTGGTGCAGTAGCACGGCGGGGCAAACCCACAGCGGTCATCGCGGGTGACTATGGTTTTCACTACACAATGCAAGAGCTTGGGGTTGCTGTCGAACTCGGCCTGCCGCTACCCATCATTCTGTGGGACAATGGTAAACTCAAAGAGATTGAAGAGAGCATGGTGCGCGGACAGATCGCGCCCAATGCGGTGATCGCGCGAAACCCGGATTTCTGCAAACTGGCCGAGGCGTTCGGGGCGCTGTCAGCTGCACCGAAGACGCTGGATGAGATGCAGGCCGCAGTGCGCGCCGCCTTTCAGGCCGAGGTTCCCACATTGATATGGGTCACACCGGATATCCTGTAAACCTATGAAAAAAGGCGTGCACCTTCGTGCAGCGCCTTTTCCCTGAACCTGATTGTTCAGTCCCAGCAGTGCACCAGAACGGTCATTCCGTTGGCTCTGCGGCTCAGTTCGTTGGGTGAAATCTGGGCTGAGCCTTGCGCGGGCTGACCTGAGATGCCCGCCTTGGTCAGAACTTCGGTCAGACGTGCCACATTCGCCGCAAGGCTGACCGAGTCGGGCAGGGTACGCCCATCGGAAGGGGCAGGTAGCAACATGCCAACAACGCTGCCGCTATCGTCAAAGACAGGTCCTCCCGCGTCGCCGGGCTGGGCGGACAGTGCAAGGCGTTTGACGCCATCTTCTCCATTCAGGCCGCGGATATCAGCGATTTCGCCAAAGGTCAGAGTAGGGGCACCCAATGCGCCTTCGTAAGAAAAGCCCGAAACAGCGACCTGAGACTGAATACGCGGAACGCCCGCGCGGAACTCGGCAACACTGATCGGGGCTAGGGTCTTGCTAGGACGCAGCACAGCGACACCAAGATCGGCATCCTGCCAAGCCAGCTGAACCTCTTGGTCACCGTCCAGCGTGATGCGGGTGCAGCTTTCAGCGGCCTCGGTGACCGTCAGAACCGTACCACCAGCGTCGGCGAAGAAGCCCGATCGCGATAGCCGCGGTTTGCGGATTTGCAGTCCAGACATCAAATCGATGCGCTGGTCGGCATCCGCTCCGGCACCGGCATCCAGTACGGCATCGGTCGTGGCAAAGCTTGCGCGCATCGCGGCCAGAACTCGGGCACGGCGAGCCTCATCCCCGGCAGGCCAGACCAGCGTGAAACCTTTGATCTTGCCGTCTTTCAGAGCTGCTTGCGTGAACGAGGCCATGCCATTTCCGCGTCCTTCAATCGTGAAGCTGTTGCCGCGCAGGCTGCGCTCACCGTCCAGAGGAACGATTTCAAGCGACTGCATCACTTGATAGAGCGCCCGCAGGGTTGCGGCAGAGCCTTCCTGCGAGATCAGCAGCGCCTTGGCGTCCAGATCAGAAGTGGGGTTGAAATGGGCAAAGGGTGCCTCGTAACGGTCAAAGCCCAAGACGCCTATTGGCATGTCCAGTTCGATCCCGGCTTGCGGGTCGGAATAGCGTGCCATCCCGACGCTGATCAGTGGAGCGTTGTAGTCATCCATCAGGGTTTTGCGCTGCAGCGTGGTCAGAACGCCAGTCGCGTCGAACCCGTTGGAACGTTGCCAATCGCCCATCGAGCGGCGGGTGCCCTGACCAAAGGCTCCGTCAATTGTTGAATTGTAGAACCCGGCTGCCTGCAACGCAGTTTGCAGGTCTCTGCGCTCTTGCGCGGTCAAAAGGCGTTCGCCCTGCAGAGCCTGCGAACGGGTTTCATCTGCGTCCTGCAGGGTAAGACCGGCCAAGGGCTGCTCTGGTTGCGGCTCGGGCTGGATCGGGGCGGTGACGACGCCGCGGTTCAGGATGTTGGCACCGATGGGCCAGAACTGTTGCCCCAGCGCGCTGGAGAATGCGATGAAACTGTCCGATGGGATCTGACGCTCGGCCCGGTAAACGCGCAGCACCTGTTCGGCGTCGTCGCGTAAATAGGGCCCGATAACAATGGCATACCAGCCGGAATTCAGCCGAAACCCGTTCACATCGGGCAGCGCGTTCGCATAAACCTGCGCCCGTTCCTGCGCCTCGCGCAGCGACGGCTGCGCCTCGATCTGAACAAAGACGCCCGCATCTTGCTGGGCAAAAGCGGCGCGCAGGCCGAAGAGGATAAAGAATGTAATAACCGTAAATACGCGTGTCATTGTCTGCCCGTGTTCTGCAGTGTTTTCACTTTGGCGCAGATTACGCGGAATCGCGGTCCGATTGCCATGCCCGGAATACGGGGAATTCTGTGTGTGGCCGCTCAGCGACAGAGTGGCCGATTGGCCCGTTGACGCCCTTGGATGCCTTGCATAGGAAGGGCCGAACCCACCGGAACCGGGCGCTTGGGCGTCCAAGGGAATAGTCATGACCGAACCCAATAGCGCACCACGTTCATTTCAAGAGATTATCCTAAGGCTTCAGTCCTATTGGGCGTCGAAAGGTTGTGCGATCCTACAGCCCTATGACATGGAGGTCGGCGCAGGTACGTTCCATCCGGCAACCACGTTGCGCGCTTTGGGGTCCAAGGCTTGGTCAGCGGCCTACGTTCAGCCCTCGCGTCGCCCGACAGACGGACGTTATGGCGAAAACCCGAACCGGTTGCAGCATTACTATCAATACCAGGTGCTGATCAAACCCAGCCCGCCGGATCTGCAAGAGCTGTATCTGGGCAGCCTTGAGGCCATCGGCATCGACATGGATCTGCACGACATCCGCTTTGTCGAGGATGACTGGGAAAGCCCCACTCTGGGTGCGTGGGGTCTGGGATGGGAGGTCTGGTGTGACGGCATGGAAGTCAGCCAGTTCACCTATTTCCAGCAGGTCGGCGGCCATGACTGTGCGCCGGTTTCCGGTGAGCTGACCTATGGTCTGGAACGTCTGGCCATGTATGTGCTGGGCATCGACCATGTGATGGACATGCCCTTCAACGATCCTCAGTCGCCCAGCCCGCTGACCTATGGCGACATCTTCAAGCAGACCGAAGAGGAATACGCCCGCTGGAACTTCGATATTGCTAATACCGAGGTCCTGCTGCGCCATTTCGAAGAGGCTGAAACCGAATGCGCGACCATTCTGGCGCAGGAACATGACGACCCGAAGACGGGCAAGCGCATCATCATGGCGCATCCCGCATATGATCAGTGCATCAAGGCCAGCCACATCTTCAACTTGCTGGACGCCCGCGGGGTGATTTCGGTTACCGAAAGACAGGCCTATATCGGCCGCGTTCGCGCATTGGCCAAGCAATGCGCAGATGCGTTCGTGCAGACCGAGGCTGCCGGGTTCGAAGCTTGATGCAGCGCCTAGGCCAGTCCGGGCAACAACGCCTTCAGGCCGTCTGCGATCATGCTGATTGCGATAGCCGCAAGGATCATGCCCATGAAGCGGCTCATTATCACTCGGGCATTGTCCGACAGCCGCTTAGCCAACGCCGATGCGTTCCAGAACGTGATCAAAAGCAAGGCCACCACGAACAGAAATACACCTGCATAGACAACGGTTTCGACCGGGGTTTTGATGTGGTGCGCATAAAGGATCAGTGTTGTGATTGTTCCGGGGCCGACCAGAATGGGAAAAGCCAAGGGATAGAACGCAACGGTCTCGGGCGCGGGATAGGATTTCTTTTCTCCGTCGGTTCCGTGATGCGAGCTGCTCTCGTTCCCGTTCAGCATGTTCAGGCCGATCATCAGTACAACAAGGCCACCGGCGACGCGCAGGTCATCGACGCTGATGCCAAAGAGCCCAAGCGCTTGACTGCCGATCGCAGCGAAGGCGCCACCGAGGATCGTGCAATAAAGCGCAGTCTTCACAGCCACTTTGCGTTGATCCGAAACGGGCAGGTCTTGCGTAACACTCAGGAACACAGGCAAGTTGGTAATCGGATTCATGATTGCAAAAAGCGCGCCAAAGAATCCGACGGCAAGAGTGGTTTCCATGCGAGTAGCCTCGTTTCTGACCGTACTGCTTGGGAACCTGTCTTATTTTCTATGAACTTGAAAGAGGTGGCGTAAACGATGACTGGAAAATTGGTTGCGCTAATCCTTCTGATTTCTGGCGTTCTGGCCGGTGCTGGCATGTATTACCTGCAGGTTTATGGGTTCTATTATGAGGTAGAACCGCGCCCGGGCCAGGATGTGGTCCTGCTGGCGCAAGGGGCGGAAGCGCCCGAAGCCATCGCCTATACTGGGTTTAAGGCCATTGACGCCGACAGCTCTCCGATCCGGTATCGGGCCTGTTTCGAAACCGAGTTGAGGCCGGATCAAATGGTGGATTTTATCCCTGTCGAGAACCCCGAGCCATTGACCGCGCCAGGGTGGTTTGATTGCTACGACGCAGTTGCGCTGGCCGACGTATTGAAATCGGGTCAAGCACAGGCTTTCTTGGGCACCAAGAACATCCATTATGGTGTCGACCGGATCGTTACCATTACACAGGATGGCAAAGGCTACGTCTGGCATGCGCTGAACAATTGCGGTGAAAAGGCCTATGACGGCACGGTTGTGGGCGAGGAGTGCCCACCCAGGCCCGAGGGCTGATGCAGATGGTCGTTGAGATACCGGAGTTCCTGACAGCAACGCTGGGCTTTGCGGTCTATCTGCTGGGGGCAGAGATCAACGCCCGTGTCGCACAATTGCGCAGCTTCAACATCCCCGAGCCGGTAACCGGGGGCCTTCTGGCCTCGCTCGTGGTATTGGCGCTGTATCTTGGTTTCGGCATTGAGCTATCCTTTGGCTTGACCGCACGAGACTTTCTATTGGTTCTGTTCTTTGCCGGGATTGGTCTAAATGCCCGTCTGTCCGATTTGATCGCGGGCGGCAAGCCTTTGCTTTTGCTTCTGATTTTGACGCTTCTGACCATCGTTGCGCAAAACGTGATCGGCGCAGTGGGGGCCGCGATGTTCGGTTATCCGGCGCAAGCCGGGGTGCTGTTCGGGTCTGCTGCGCTGATCGGGGGGCACGGAACTGCGATCGCCTGGGCCCCCGAAGTTGCGGGCGCCACCGGTTTGAGTGGCGCAACCGAGTTGGGGGTGGCCGTGGCCACATTGGGTCTCGTGCTGGCCGCTTTGGTCGGGGGGCCGATTGCGCGGCTGCTGATCGAAGGACGCAAGCTCAGCCCCGAACGACCCGGGGAAGAGCATACGGTGGGTTTGCCCAATGAGGTCGACCAGAAATCCGAGATTGATCATCTGACAATCATGCGGGTGCTGCTGTACCTCAACCTCGCGATCATTTCAGGCGCGATCCTGAGCGAAGCAATCAGCGCCGCAGGGCTGAAACTGCCGTTGTTTGTGCCCTGCCTTATCATGGGGATCGTGATTGCCAATCTCCGCGCCATGTTCGCGCCGAATGCCAAGCCGGTCTCACGCACGCCCTCGCTGGCGCTGATCTCGGAATTCGCGCTTGGTGCATTTCTGGCGATGTCGCTGATGAGCCTGCAACTGTGGACCATTGCCGAACTGGGCCTTGCGATAGCAATAATCATGACCGCCCAGACCCTCTTTGCCGTGGTGTTCGTGATCTGGGTTCTGTTTCCGTTGATGGGATCGAATTACCGCGCCGCCGTTCTGGCCGCCGGGTTCGGGGGGTTCGCTCTGGGTGCTACCCCCACAGCTATCGCAAATATGACCGCCGTAACCAAGCGATATGGCCCGTCGCCTATTGCCTTTATCGTACTGCCCCTTGTATCCGCATTCTTTGTGGACATCGCCAATGCCATCGTCATTCAGACGATTGTCAATTTCTAAGGACCGAAAATGCCCGACCTGCTGATCGAACTGTTTTCCGAGGAAATCCCCGCGCGCATGCAGACCCGCGCCGGTGAAGACCTGAAAAAGCGGATCACCGATGGTCTGGTCGAAGGCGGTCTGACCTATGCCTCTGCCGCTGCACTGACGACGCCGCGTCGCCTGACGCTGGCGGTTGAAGGCCTGCTGGCGGAAAGCCCGACAATCCACGAAGAACGCAAAGGCCCAAAGGTCGGCGCGCCTGACAAAGCCATCGAAGGCTTTCTACGCGGCGCGGGACTGACCCGAGACCAGTTGGAAGAGCGCGACACGCCCAAAGGCGCAGTGTATTTCGCCACCATTGAAAAGGCGGGTCGTCCAGCAGCTGAAATCATCGCCGAGGTCTTAGAAGCTACCATTCGAAACTTCCCCTGGCCCAAATCCATGCGCTGGGGGGCTGGATCGATGCGGTGGGTACGGCCCTTGCACTCGATCCTGTGCATCCTGACCGATGAAGCAGGTGCGCAGGTCGTGCCGCTTGCGATCGAAGGGATCACGTCCGGTGATACGACTGAGGGCCATCGTTTTATGGCCCCGAACCGGTTTACGGTGACCTCGTTCGAGGATTATGCCGCCAAGCTGAAACGCGCCTTCGTGGTGCTGTCGCCCGAAGAGCGCGCCGAACATATCTGGAACGATGCCCAGAACATGGCCTTCGCCGCAGGTCTGGAAGTCGTCGACGACAAGGGTCTGCTGGCAGAAGTTGCCGGTCTGGTCGAATGGCCCGTTGTGCTGATGGGGCAGATCGACGAGGAGTTTCTTGAGCTGCCGCCCGAGGTACTGCAGACCTCGATGAAAGAGCATCAGAAGTTCTTTTCTGTGAAGAACCCCAAGACGGGGCGGATCGAGCGCTTCATTACCGTCGCCAATCGCGAGACCGCCGATAACGGCGCGACCATTTTGGCGGGGAACCAGAAGGTTTTGTCGGCCCGTCTGGCCGATGCGAAATTCTTCTGGGAGAACGACCTGCGCGTTGCCAAGTCGGACATCGCCCAATGGACCCGCGCGTTGGAGAATGTGACTTTCCACAACAAGCTGGGCACTCAGGCGGAACGCATCGACCGCATTGCCGCGCTGGCCCGAGAACTGGCCCCGGTGGTCGGGGCGGATGCGGATCAGGCCGAGAAAGCCGCGCGTTTGGCCAAGGCTGATCTGAACTCCGAAATGGTCTATGAATTCCCTGAACTTCAAGGGCTTATGGGGCGATATTACGTCGATGCGGCGGGCGAAGACGCTGCCGTGGCTGCTGTGGCTCAGGAGCATTACTCGCCGTTGGGGCCGTCGGATGATGTTCCGACCGCACCGTTGTCTGTGACAGTGGCGCTAGCCGACAAGTTGGACACGCTGACCGGGTTCTGGGCGATAGATGAGAAACCCACGGGTTCGAAAGATCCGTTTGCTTTGCGTCGTGCGGCGTTAGGGGTAATTCGACTAATCGTGAATAATGATCTGCGTCTTCGGTTGGACCGTTTTTTCGATAGTCAACTGGTTCGATCAGAACGCGCTATCAATGAGGCTTTGCCCGAAGCGAATGTCCGCGATCTCCTGGAAGAAATCGCAAAACATGGTGTCTTTGGTGCTTCATTCCAGACTGTCAAAGAAAAGCTTGAAGGATCGCCCGCAACAGCATTTCTTGAGCTTGAGAAAAAGGTTCCTGACGCGTCTGACGATCTTCTTTCTTTCTTCCACGACCGCCTCAAAGTCTTCCTCCGAGACGAAGGCATCCGCCATGATGTCATCGACGCTTGTATCGCGATGGAGGGGAATGACGACCTCAACCTGCTGGTCAAACGCGCCCGCGCTCTGAATGCGGTGATTGCGACCGAGGATGGAGAGAACCTCGTGCAGGGGTTCAAGCGTGCGAACAACATCCTGTCTCAGGCGGAAGAGAAGGATGGAGTCGAATACTCTTACGGCGCGGATGTGAAGTTTGCTGAAACTGACAGCGAAAAGGCACTGTTTGCAGCGCTTGACGCGGCAGAGGCCAAGATCGATCCCGCGCTGAAGGCCGAGGATTTCCCGACAGCGATGGCGGCAATGGCCGAACTGCGCGGGCCGGTGGATGCGTTCTTTGAGGACGTGCAGGTCAATACCGATAATGACATTCTGCGCCGCAACCGTCTGAACCTGCTGAGCCAGATCCGTAAGGTCTGCTCTAGCGTTGCTGATCTGACCCGTATTGAGGGATAACGCCCTTGCGCCAAGGGCGCAGGGGCTTATGCTGCGGTGAAACCAAAAGGTGCCGCAGTGCAGAATAATCCGCATACCACGCTTATCACTCCAAAAGCGCCCGTTGCCGCCAATACCCATGGTGGCCGGGCAAAGTGCCTGCAAAGACTGGTCCGGCTGGACATGCCGGTGCCGCGGACCGTGGCGCTTTCTTTTGACGCGGTGCAGCGAATTGCCAAGGGCGACATTCCCGACATCGCAGCCATTCTGGAACAGTTCGACGCCGAGTCATTGCTGTGTGTACGGCCCAGTTCAGAAGATCCTGACTGGGGTGGACCGGGGGCGGTGCTGAATATCGGCATGAACGATGCCCGATATCTGGATCGGTCTGCGGAAATGGGGGCGGATGCGGCGGCGGCGCTATATCTGCGGTTTGTGCAGAGCTATGCGCTCCATATTGCCCGTCTGGACCCTGACGTATTCGATACCATCGATGCGGATGGGCGCGAAGGGCTGAGCTTGTCCCTACGGGCGTATGAAGATGAAACCGACGAGGCCTTTCCGCAAGATCGAGGAGAGCAACTAATTGGTGTTCTGCGCTCGATGGCGCGTGCCTGGGATGGCACGTCGGCCCGGCTGCTGCGGCAGGCCAAGGGCGCGCCGGCGGATGCAGGTTTGGGGCTGGTGATCCAAGAGATGATCCCGGGTGTCGGCCAGGGCGAGTGCGGTTCGGGCGTTTTGCAACTGATTGACCCTGCGACGGGCATGCCGCAGATCACGGGCCGCTATCTCAGCCAGAGTCAAGGGCGCGACGCGCTGGGGGAAGGTGTCGCTGCGCTGTATCTGGAAAAGGATGAACGGGGGCAGGCGCTGGAAGATGTAGCTCCCGAGGCGTTTGCCGACCTCAAGGCCCACGCCGCGCTTATGCGTGAGAAGTTGCGCGAAGAGATGCAGGTCGAATTCGTGGTGCAGAACGGCAAGGTGCATATTCTGGACGGCGTGCGGGTTCCGCGCGGGTCGCGGGCCGGGATGCGGATCGCGGTGCGCCTGGCCGAAGACGGGATCATTCCGCCGCAAGAGGCTGTGATGCGGATCGACCCGCATTCGCTGAACGAACTTCTGCACCGGCAAGTCCACCCCGAGGCCGAGCGCGATGTGCTGACCACAGCCATCGCGGCCAGCCCCGGTGCAGCGACCGGTCGAATTGTCTTTACGGCTGCCGAAGCGCAGGCCAGCGCAGCGCGGGGGGAGCCCTGTATTCTTGTGCGCCGAGAAACCTCGCCAGAAGATGTGCGCGGAATGCATGCCGCAGTAGCTGTTTTGACCGAAAAGGGCGGGATCACCAGCCATGCGGCGGTGATTGGCCGTGGTCTGGGTCTGCCGTGTATTGTCGGCGCGTCCGAAATGCGGTTTCAGACCAAGAAAAAGCTGCTAAGCGCACCGGATGGGCGTGTGTTCAAGACAGGCGATATTCTGACCATCGATGGGACTTCTGGTCAGGTATTGGCCGGACAACCCGAGATGCTTGAAGCGGCGCTGGATGATTGCTTTCAGACACTGATGAGCTGGGCCGATGCCGAGCGGGACATCGCCATCCGCGCCAACGCCGATACACCCGCTGACGCGCAAACTGCACGAAACTTCAAAGCAGAAGGGATCGGGTTGTGCCGAACGGAACACATGTTCTTCGATCCCGGTCGTTTGACCGTAATGCGCGAAATGATCTTTGCGCAGACCCCGTCTGGACGTGCCGCTGTGCTGGAACGGTTGCTGCCGATGCAACGGCAGGATTTTGTGCAGTTGTTCCGGATTATGGAGGGGCAGCCGGTCTGCATCCGCCTGTTCGATCCGCCCTTGCACGAGTTTCTGCCCACTACGCGCACTGGTCAGCGCGAGCTGGCTGAGGCGCTGGATTTGCCGATCTCGGATGTCGAACGTCGGGTCGAGGCGATGAGCGAGTACAATCCGATGCTGGGATTGCGCGGGGTTCGTCTGGGTGTCACCGTGCCGGAAATCTACGACATGCAGGCGCGCGCGATCTTCGAGGCGACGGTTGAGGCCAGTAAAGAAGGTGCCCCTGTCGTGCCCGAGGTCATGATCCCGCTGGTCTCGGCCAAGCGCGAGGTTGAACTGGTCAAAACACGCATCGATACTGTAGCGGCCGAGGTTGCCTCGGAGCAGGGGCAGGAGTTCGACTATCGATTGGGAGTGATGGTGGAAACGCCTCGGGCCTGTCTGCGCGCGAATGAGATTGCGCCACATTCCGCTTTCCTAAGCTTTGGAACAAACGACCTGACCCAGATGACCTACGGATTGTCGCGCGATGACGCTGGGCGCTTCATGTCGGCATATGTCCGCCAAGGAGTGTTTGGCGAAGATCCATTTCACGTTCTGGATGCAGATGGGGTAGGTGAATTGCTGAAGCTGGGGGCCGAGCGCGGGCGTCAAGCCCAACCAGACGTTACGCTTTCTGTCTGTGGCGAACATGGTGGTAACCCCGAATCAATCGCAATCTGCCGGTCACTTGGATTCGACTATGTGTCCTGTTCCCCTTTCCGGGTTCCTGTCGCTCGGCTGTCTGCCGCTCAACTGGCGATTTCGTCCAAACTTGGGGGTTGACTAACTGTCTCCTACCTAGAAATAGTGGCGTAGGAAACGTTCCGCTGTCGATAATAATTGGCGGCGTGAGCGGTTTTTCTCTTGCATTTTTTTCAGAACTGGACGTCTCGCTTCGTCTGGGGTATTAGCCTCGACGCGCCCGCCGGGGGAGGGTATGGCGCGTTTGTGCCTGTGCGAGGTTATCTGATGAGACGCTACATAGTGGCTGTTGCCGTGGGGGCCGCAGCCTTGCTACCGAGTTTGTCCTTTGCCGATAGGCAAGGCGATACAAAATCTGTTGAGTTGGTCACACGTAACGAGTTGCCAGCACAAAGCTTCCGCGATTACCTGAAACTGTTTAAGCCGCGTAAGGCGCCGGAAAAAGTCGAAATCTCCTACACCAAAGCCTGGCTGGACCAGCAGCCAAAGGCGACCGGAGATGAAAATTTCCGTTGTCTTGCCGAAGCGCTGTATTTCGAGGCTCGCGGTGAAAGCGTACGCGGTCAATTTGCAGTGGCCGAGGTTATCCTGAACCGTGTTGAAAGCGGTCGCTTTCCGGATTCACTGTGCGGTGTGATAAAGCAAGGAACGGGCAAGAAATATCAGTGCCAGTTCACCTACACCTGTGACGGGCAGAAAGAGATTATCAACGAAAAACGCGCTTATGATCGCGTTTCGAAAGTCGCCCGTGCCGCAATCGATGGTGTAGCTGAAGAGATGACCGCAGGTGCCACGCACTATCACACCAAGGCAGTGCGCCCGTCCTGGTCCCGCGTCTATAAAGAAACGGCGCGTATTGGCGTGCATATCTTCTACAAGCACAATTATCGCACGGCCAGCAACTGATTGACGCACCAGCGCTGGAAGGGTGCTGGCAACAGGCGTTTTACCAACTATGTTGCGAGCCAGGAGGCTCGCAATGACCATAACACGCCGACAGTTTCTGCAATCGACCCTGGCCTTGTCGATGATACCACGCGTGGCGATGGCATCTGCCACCGAACTGGTGGCACAGACTTCCCTCCAGCAGATCGCGCCCCAGGGATATCCGGAAACTCCGGTCTGGAGTTATGGCGGCGGTGTTCCGGGCGCGGAAATCCGTGTTCCGCAGGGGGCTCGGGTACGCCGCAAGCTTGTAAACATGCTGCCGCAACCAACGACCGTTCACTGGCATGGCATCCGGATCGACAATGCGATGGATGGAGTGCCCGGCCTGACGCAGGAAGTTGTGCAGCCAGATTCCAACTTTGAATATGATTTCGTGGTGCCGGATGCGGGAACCTATTGGTATCATGCGCACAACCAATCGATGGAGCAGGTCGCGCGTGGGCTTTATGGCCCTTTGATCGTCGAAGAAGCCAGCGGACCCGATGTTGATCAGGACCTGACCTTAATGCTGGACGATTGGCGCCTTGACACCGAGAGCGCAAAGATATCGAGCGATTTCGACAATGGTCATGATCTGAGCCATGCGGGTCGGCTGGGCAACATTGTAACGGTGAACGGAGAGTTTGACCCTTCTTATCCGGTGCAGGCGTCTGAGCGATTGCGATTGCGGGTGATCAATGCCGCGAATGCCCGGGTATTCGACGTAGCGCTCGACGGGCTTGCTGGCTGGATCGTTGCGCTTGACGGTATGCCGCTTGAGGTTCCATTGCGAGTTGAGAGCAGTTTTCCTTTGGCGCCTGCGCAGCGGGTTGACTTGATCGTTGATGTCTCAGCGGAATCCGGCCAGACGGCAAGTATTGTGAGTGTAGAACGGGATGGCGCTTACGGACTCGTCAAATTTGATGTGTTCGGAGTATCATCGCGTATTGCTAATGCAAAAGTTAGACCGTTGCCAGCAAACCGAATGCCCGAAATTGAACTGCAGAATACACCTCTGCATCGTATGACGATGCAGGGGGGTGCAATGCGCTGGCTGGAGAGCGCCAAATTGGGCGATTCCGAGCTGTCGGGGCGCGAGTTGGCTCAGCTTGGACGATTCTGGGCTTTGAACGGATATGCAGAGCGGCCAGATGATCCGTTTCTGGATGCGCGATTGGGATCAGTTCATCGGATTGAATTCGCAAATGAAACGGCGTTTCCACATGCGATGCATCTGCATGGGCACCATTTTCGCATTATCCTGCAGGACGGTACACTGGGGCCGTGGCGCGACACTGTTCTAGTCGAACGAGGGCAGGTGCGGCAGGTAGCGTTGGTAGCTGACAATCCGGGCAACTGGCTGTTGCATTGTCACATGCTAGGCCATGCGGCATCGGGTATGATGAGCTGGTTCCGGGTCACGTAACGCCGCATTCCGTAGCTGGAAAGGCGTTTGCTGCGATGCTATACGCCCGCGAAACGCCTAAAGTGGGCTGATCATCAGTCCACCGAGCCCGAAAAGGTCCGCCGCATGAGCTCTGAAATCCGTCTTGCCTTTGCGCACCCGTCCGAACGGTCCGAGGCTACCGCCGCGCGCGGTGCGCTGGACCGCATTTCGCTGCGCGATCACATCGTTGAGGTCGAGATCGGGGCGTTTCAGGCCGAACGCGGTACCACGCAACGGATCTGCTTTAACATCGTGGTCGAGGTGCGCCCGCTGACAGACCCCATCGATGATGACGTGGATCGTATTCTGTCTTACGACCGTGTAACCGAAGCGATTGCGTTCGAGTTGGCTGCTGAACGGCTAAATTTGCTCGAGACACTGGCAGATCGCGTGGCGGAGCGCATTCTGCTTGAACCTCAGGCCGTAAGAGCTTTTGTTCGCATTGAAAAACTGGATCGTGGACCTGGCGCGCTTGGCGTCGAGATCGTGCGCGGCAAGGATGCGGTACATCATGATGTGACCGAAGAAGAGCGGCCACATCCACGGTTGGTCTTTCTGTCGAATGCAGCGATTTCATCAGGTAATCTCACCGGCTGGATCGACCAGCTTGAGAATCGCCAGCGCCCGCTGATCCTGTGTGTTGGGGCGTCTGATCTGGATGTGCCGCAGACGGGTCACGCAATGACCCAACGCCGGATAGATCTGTTGGCAATTGAACAGAACGCCTGGGTTCTGGCTGCGCGCGATCACCGTTGCGTGGTCGTTTCAACCCGGACCGAGCTGGATTGGGCGATGAAAAACGGCCAGATCTGTGTTTGGGCACCCTCCAAAATTGTTCTGGATGCGGTCGATGGCCCCTCAGCCGCGCCGTCTGACGCGGTGGCGCTGGCTGCTTGGTTCGCGGCAACCTTTGAAGCCAGCGAGATGCTGGTTATTGGCGGAGACCTGCCCGAAGCCCCCAAAACGCCATTGCGCGCAGTTCCGGTGGAGCAGGCGCAACTGTGACCGTCTATTACCGCCCATTGGTCCAGCATGGGAGCACGCGCGTCGACGGGGCGGTGCCACTGGCAGGGCAGGTGCTGTGGTTCTCACAGGCCGAGCGGATTGAGCGCGGGCAAAGCACCCAGATCGTCGATGCCGTTGAAATCCCAAAGGAACAGCTGGATCGTCTGACCTGCGCGCGTCCAGCGATTGCCGGGCTTGATATGGCACGAACGCAGATCATGGGCATTCTGAATGCCACGCCGGATAGCTTCTCGGATGGGGGGCTGTATAACTCGGTCGAGGCCGCTCGGACCGCTGCCGCCGGCATGGTAGCGTATGGTGCAAGTATTCTGGACATTGGCGGCGAATCCACGCGCCCGGGCGCTGATTTTGTGCCTGAAGACGAAGAGATTGCCCGCACACGCCCTTTGATTGAGGCAATTCGGGGCGAGACGGATGTGTTGATCTCGATCGATACTCGCAAGGCCGGTGTTGCCAAGGCGGCTCATCTGGCAGGTGCGGGACTGATCAACGATGTGTCGGGATTTACCTTCGATCCCAAACTTGCACCATTTTGCGCGCAGATTGAGGCTCCGGTTTGTGTGATGCATATGCAGGGTGATCCGACCACGATGCAGGATGACCCGCACTATGACAATGTTCTGCTGGATGTTTACGATTTCCTTGAGGGGCAAATCGCCCATCTTGAAGGACTGGGGCTTAGCCGCGATTTGATTGTCATCGATCCGGGCATCGGGTTTGGCAAGAATCTGGACCACAACCTGACCCTTCTGCGCAATCTCAGCCTGTTTCACGGGCTGGGCTGTCCAATCCTTCTGGGCGTTTCGCGCAAGGGATTTATTGGTCAGATCGGCAAAGAGCCGCGCAAGGATGCCCGCGCGCCGGGGTCAATCGCGGTTGCTCTGGCGGGAATATCACAGGGCGTGCAGATTGTACGGGTACATGACGTGGCCGAGACGGCTCAGGCCTTGCGTCTATGGGCCGCCGTCCGGTAATCCGGGCAAAAGGAATTTTCAGGAGACCGACTTATGCGCAAGCTGTTTGGAACCGACGGGGTGCGGGGCACCGCCAACACGCACCCTATGACGGCGGAAATGGCTTTGCGAATTGGCGCAGCTGTGGGGCGGTATTTCCGCCGCGATGCCTCAGGCGTACACCGCGTTGTTATTGGCAAGGATACGCGGCTGTCGGGCTATATGCTGGAAAATGCGCTGACGGCAGGTTTGACCTCGACCGGTATGAACGTGCTTCTGCTGGGGCCGGTGCCGACTCCTGCGGTAGGGTTGATGACGCGCTCGATGCGCGCGGATCTGGGCGTGATGATCTCGGCCAGTCACAATCCGGCGATCGACAATGGAATTAAGTTCTTTGGGCCGGACGGGTTCAAGCTTTCCGATCAGGCCGAGATTGAGATCGAGCGGCTGATCGAAGAAGGCGTAAGTCCCGCACAGGCGCAGAATATTGGTCGTGCGCGTCGGGTTGACGATGCGCGGTTCCGTTATGGCGAGCGTGTGAAATCATCGCTGCCGCGCAATCTGCGCTTGGATGGGCTGAAGGTCGTGATCGACTGCGCCAACGGTGCCGCGCACCGTACTGCGCCGGAAGTTCTTTGGGAATTGGGAGCAGATGTGATCCCGGTCGGCATCGCGCCGAACGGCAAGAACATCAACCTCGGATGTGGCTCAACCCAGCCTCGTGTTGCGGCCGAAACCGTGGTTTCACATGGCGCCGATGTAGGTATCTGTCTGGATGGGGATGCCGACCGCGTCGTTGTGATCGACGAAACCGGCGCTGTTGCTGATGGGGATCAGTTGATGGCCCTGTTGGCGACCGCCTGGTCCCGCGCGGATCAGCTGAAAGGCGGCGCCTTGGTCGCCACTGTGATGTCGAACCTCGGGTTGGAGCGGCACCTGGCCGGGCAGGGGCTGCGTCTGGAGCGGACCGCCGTTGGCGACCGCTATGTGGTTGAACGGATGCGCGAGGGTGGTTTCAATCTTGGTGGCGAACAATCAGGTCACATCGTGATGAGCGATTATGCCACAACCGGCGACGGTCTGATGGCGGGGCTGCATTTTCTGGCAGAGATGGTGCAATCCGGCAAGAAAGCCTCGGACCTATCGCGCCAGTTTGAGACGGTGCCGCAATTGCTGAAGAATGTGCGCTTTAGCGCGGGGCAGGCCCCGCTGGAAGCGGCCAGCGTCAAAAGCGCGATTTCCGAGGCCGAGGCGCGTCTGAATGGGCAGGGGCGTTTGCTGATCCGCAAATCGGGCACGGAACCTCTGATCCGGGTGATGGCGGAATGCGAGGATGCCGCACTGCTGACCCAAGTGGTCGATGGGATCGTATCCGAGGTTGAGGCGGCGACAGGTTAACGCCCCAGCAGCATTTTCTGCAGAGTGAACCACTGGCTGATTGCCAGCCCGGTTAGGATCATGGCAAGCGCGATATAGAACCGCAGCGGCAGGGCTTCGGATAGAATCCAGGCCCCGAACACCATCGACCAAACGGGCACCTGATAGTTCACCAGCGTCAGAAAGACGGACCCGGCGCTGCGGGTGATGGATACTCGCAGCAGGGTGGCGAAGGCCGTGGGGACAAGGCCCAGAACGATCAGGGCCAGACTGGGGCGCGTTCCCTGCCACGTGGGAAGCCCCTCGGTTAGCAGCATGATAGGTATCAATAGTACTGCGCCAACCAGCAGCGTCAGGGCTGCCAGAGCCATCGGTTCAATCGGCGGGCAGCGGCGGGTCAGGATCGACGAACTGGCGTAGCACAAGGCTGCCGTGACGCAGGCCATTTGCGCCAGTGGCTGCGTACCCTGACCCAATTGCGCCAGACCGGGCCCGATCAACACAAGCGCGCCAGAGAAGCCAAGGCAAACGCCGACCAGACGCCGTAAGTTCATAGGCTCATCCGAAAAGAAATGTGCCAGCGGCAGAACCATCAGCGGAATCGCCGCCATCGACAGACCTGCAAAGGCCGAAGGGACAAATTGTTGCCCCCAGCTTAACAGCATGAAGGGAACCGCCGTCGACAGAATGCCGATGAAGAAAATCGAACTCAAAAGGGCTGGTGTCAAACTCGGAATACGCCGTCCGGTGAGGCGCATCAGCACCAGCAGCATAACGGCACCCAATGTGGTGCGCGACGTCGCCACGGTGACCGGTCCATAGCCTTCCAGCGCCATGGCAACCACCATGAACGTCCCGCCCCAGATGAGGCCCAGCGTGAAAACACCGCTCCAATCCTGTTTTGTCGGTTGTTGAACCATTCCATCCACTTATCCCGCGAATCTGATGGTGTCACGCGCTGATATTGACATTTGGTAAGTAACTACTTACCGTAAGCTATGGCTTACAAAGATGTGCTTTCGGCTTTAGGGGATTCGACCCGTCGCAAGGTATTTGAGGCGGTGGCCAAGCGCCCCAGGGCGGTTGGTGATCTGGCTGCGGATTTGCCCGTAAGCCGCCCGGCGGTCTCGCAACATTTAAAGGTCTTGTCCGATGCTGGACTTGTCGTTTGCAGGGCCGAGGGAGCGCGCCGCATCTATGCCGCCCGACCCGAGGGGCTGGCAGACCTGCGCGCCTGGCTCGAGCAATACTGGTCGGACGTGTTGGAGAATTTCGCCGCCGAGGTAAACGAAGGACGAGATGCATGATCGAACCAATCATCAAGACCATTGTTGTGAACGCAACGCCCGAGCGCGCCTTTGACATTTTTGTAAATCGCATCGCCAATTGGTGGCCATTGGATGGGCACGCTGTCTCAGCGGTGCAAGGCAAGCCTGCGCTGGCAGTTGTGATCGAACCTCATGTCGGCGGTGCGGTTTATGAAACCATGTTCGATGGCGCCCGCGCTGATTGGGGCAAGGTGTTGATCTTCGAACAGGGGGCTCGCCTGGCCTTCAGCTGGCACCCCGGCACCAACACCGACCGCCCCACGCGGGTTGAGGTCCGGTTCGCAGCCCACGGAGCCGGGCATACCACGGTCACTCTGACCCATTCGGGCTGGGAAGTCTGGGCATCTGAGGCGTCGGACAAACGCACCGGTTACGACAGTGGCTGGGATTATGTTCTGAGTGAATGCTACGCAAATGCTGTCACCAAATGAAAAGGGCGGCCACCGGGGCCGCCCTTTCGCTGACATTTGTCAGACTTAGTTCTTCTCTTTGTCGACCATTTTACCAGCCGAGATCCAGGGCATCATGGCGCGCAGTTTTGCACCGGTTTCCTCGATCATGTGCTCATCGTTCGCACGGCGCGACGCTTTGATGGTCGGTTGGCCTACAGCGTTCTCCAGCATGAAGTCACGGACGAATTTACCCTGCTGGATGTCGTTCAGAACCTCTTTCATACGCGCTTTGGTCTCGTCGTATTTCAAAATACGCGGGCCGGTGACGTACTGGCCATATTCAGCCGTGTTCGAGATCGAGTAATCCATGTTGGCGATGCCACCTTCATAGATCAGGTCGACGATCAGCTTCACTTCGTGCAGACACTCGAAATATGCCATCTCGGGCGCGTAGCCCGCTTCGACCAGCGTTTCAAAGCCGCAGCGGATCAGTTCAACCAGACCGCCGCACAGTACGGCCTGCTCACCGAACAGGTCGGTTTCGCATTCCTCGCGGAAGTTGGTTTCGATGATGCCCGAACGGCCGCCACCGATGGCCGAGCAGTAGGACAGGCCGATTTCCAGCGCTTTGCCGGTCGCGTCGTTGTCGACCGCGACGAGGCAAGGAACGCCGCCGCCTTTGGTGTATTCGCCGCGCACGGTGTGGCCGGGGCCTTTGGGTGCCATCATGATAACGTCCACGCCTTCTTTCGGCTCGATCAGGCCAAAATGGACATTCAGGCCGTGGGCGAACGCGATGGCAGCGCCCGGCTTGATGTTGTCGTGGACGTATTTCTTGTACGTCTCAGCCTGCAGTTCGTCAGGCATGGTGAACATGATGACGTCGCACCAGGCTGCGGCTTCGGCGATGCCCATCACCTGCAGGCCTTCCGCTTCGGCTTTCTTGGCCGAGGGGGAGCCTTCGCGCAGGGCGATGACCAGGTTCTTGGCACCCGAGTCGCGCAGGTTCAGCGCGTGGGCGTGGCCTTGCGAGCCATAGCCCAGAATCGCCACTTTTTTGTCTTTGATCAGGTTGATGTCGCAATCGCGATCGTAATAGACGCGCATTTCGCCGGTCCTTTCAGTTTCGATTGATGTGCTTCTATCTTGCGTGATTGCTATTGGCGATAGGGTTTGGATTGAGTATTTGACAAATAGATGAAGAATAATTCTTCTATTGAACGAAATGTGAAAAAATCATGCTTGATGATGTTGATCGACGTATACTGCGCCACTTCCAGGCCGAGCCAAGCCTGACAACGGCAGAATTGGCTGAGCGATGCCGCATCACTTCGGGCGTCTGCTGGCGCCGGATCGAAAAAATGCAGGCGGCAGGAGTGATCGAGGGGCAGGAAGCCGTTATCGACTGGGCCGCCTTGGGCTATGCGGTCGAGGTCTCTTTGCGGATCACGCTGGACAAGACGCAGGCACGGGCGTTCGACGAATTCACGGCGGCGGCGCGGAACGTGGCCGAGGTGATCGAGATCCAGACCTTCCTTGGTCGGGTGGATGTGCGCCTATCGGTGTTGGCGCGAGATATGGCGCATTATCAACAGGTCTATCGCGATCGCATTCTGACCCTACCGCATATCGCCGATATCGAAGCCCTTATGCATATCGCACGGGTCAAGCGGGACGAGGTGCTGCCGGTATGATCGAACTGGATGAGATCGACCGCAGAATTCTGCGCGCGCTGGTGCAGGACGCGACCCAAAGCGCGGGGGCTCTGGGGCGCCGCTTTGGCTTATCGCAGCCTGCGACCTGGCGGCGTATTCGTCGACTGGAAGAAGCAGGCGTGATCAAGGGGCGGCGGCTGCGTCTGAATGCCGAGGCCCTGGGTTTTGGAGTGACCGTCTTTCTCGGCGTGAAACTTGCGCGAAAAGGGCAGGTCAGCCTTGAAGATTTTGAACGTGCCGTCAGCGCCATTCCCGAGGTGCAGACGGTTGAGCATGTGCTGGGTCTTTATGATTATCGCTTGCGCGTCGTGGCGCGGGATCTGGCAGACTTCGAACGGGTTCTGCGCCGAAGGGTGATGACCTTACCAGGGGCCGGAGAGGTCGAAGCCAATGTACTGCTGAGCGAAGAACGCCTGCCCGGGCCGATCGGTTAGTATTTAGTGCGGATGCGGAACCCCGGATGATGGGTCATGCGGGCGAAAGTCATCGGTTGTCCGTCCTTCCACGTGGTCCGTTCCAGCTGAATCATCGAAGTGCCAGTGGTCGTGCCCATGAAATCAGCTAGACGATTGTCCGCCGAGATCGCACAAAAGGCGATTTCAGCCTCGGTAAACGGGGCAGCATTCAACAACCATTCGTGTGGGCCACTTTTGTTGAGGTCGGCTTGCTCGACCTCGGGTACGGCTTCGATATTGATCCAGCGTTCTTCAAGCTGGAAGGGGCGGTTGTCTGCATAGTGCATGCAGATCACGTGCAGAACGCGCGCGTCCGGTTCGACATTCAGTTGCGAGGTCAGCCAGCCGGGGCTGTAGACCACGTTCCGTTCCACCAGAGCATAGCGATAGGCTGAGTTTTGGTTCTCAACCGCTTGTCTCGCAAGTGAAATTTCAAGCTTGGCTTGTTTGCGTGGTTCTTTCTTGACCCGCGTTCCGCTTTTGCGCTTGCGCTCGACAAAGCCCTGTTCGGCGAGCTCCCTCAGCGCCCGGTTCACTGTGGCGCGGGCACAATTGAACTCTTCCGCTAATTGGGTTTCGGTGGGTAAAAGCGAGCCCTGAGGCCATATGCGGGATTCAATCCGCCGCTTTACCTCGTCTCGAACGACTTGAAAACTAATCCGCTTTTGCGCAGTCACGAGTAAAATTATCCGTTCTTGTTCAAAGTGTGTGTATCTGTTCAGAAACACGCTAGGGTGTAAAGGGGACCTGACTCTGGTTGGCGTCATTTCTGCTAATTGTGGCATGTAAAAACTCAAAATGAAATTTTTGGCTGTGGGTTACTTTGGGTCAACTTCAGGCCGCGTTTGACGCTTTACCGAGCGCGCAAGACAAGGCAGAACAAAAAGGACCCAATAGAAAGGATGCGTCATGCCGGCACTACTGAATACTGTTGACCCGGGCGGGCTGGAGGAGTTCTCGGTGGTTTTTACCGACCGTTCTCTGAACCATATGTCTGCAAGTTTTCAGCAAGTCATGCGCGATATTTCAGCAATGCTGCGTGAAGTTTACAATGCTGAAGGCGTTGCGGTCATTCCCGGCGGAGGTACCTTTGGGATGGAAGCCGTCGCGCGACAGTTTGCGCGGGATGCTGATGTGCTTGTCGTACGCAATGGGTGGTTTTCATATCGGTGGAGCCAGATCATCGAGTCAGGTGATCTGACATCGTCGACCACCGTTCTCAAAGCGCGCGAAACCGGCAATTCCAGCCCGTCACCTTTTGCTCCGGCCCCGATTGATGAAGTTGTCGCGACAATCCATGAGAAACGACCGGGTATTGTCTTCGCGCCGCATGTTGAGACCTCGGCCGGAGTGATTCTGCCTGATGATTATGTGACAGCGATGGCCGCTGCTGCGCATGAGGTGGGGGCGTTGATGGTGCTGGACTGCATCGCCTCGGGCTGTGCCTGGGTCGATATGAAGGCCACCGGAGTGGATGTGCTGATCTCGGCTCCGCAGAAGGGGTGGAGCGCAACGCCATGCGCCGGTCTTGTCATGCTATCCGAACGCGCCGAGGCGCGGCTGGCAGAAACCTCATCCGATAGCTTTGCGATAGATTTGAAGAAATGGCGCCAGATCATGCAGGCCTACGAGAATGGCGGGCATGCCTATCACGCCACCATGCCCACGGATTCTCTGCTTTCCTTCCGCGACACAATGGCCGAGACGCGCGCGTACGGCTTCGAAAAGCTGCGCGCGGCGCAATGGGCGCTGGGTGATGGCGTCCGGGCCTATCTTAGGGACAAGGGCGTCATGTCGGTTGCTGCCGAAGGGTTCGGCGCGCCAGGTGTGGTGGTCAGCTATACAGCAGACCCCGAAGTGCAGAACGGCAAGAAGTTCGCGGCCCTAGGCATGCAGATCGCAGCCGGCGTACCGTTGCAATGTGACGAACCCGAAGGGTTCAGCACCTTCCGTCTCGGCCTGTTTGGCTTGGACAAGCTGTATGATGTTGACGACACGATTGCGCGCCTGAAACGGGTTCTGGATCAGGTGCTGTAATAGCGTGGCGGGCAGAAGCCCGCCCTGCGGTTCAGCGGACGCCGAGGCCCATTTGCATTAACGTCTTGCGCACGGGTGGTAGGGAATAGAGCGCATTCAGCCCCATCGCTCGTGCGTCGCGCAGCGGACGCGCTTCGATCATCGAGGCGCGGTTCAGCAGGTCGATGCCTTTGACGCGCAGTTCGATCTCGGTATGGCGGGCCTTGTGATAGGAATCCAGCATCTGCGCATCGCCTAAGCCCTCGGGCCGGGCTTGCGTCAATTCCAGCACGCAGCGCAGATCGCCCAACGACATGTTCAGCCCCTGCGCACCAATAGGTGGCACCACATGCGCGGCCTCGGCCATCAGCGCGATGCGTTCACCCGACAACCGTTCCGCCGACTGGCTGATGATCGGCCAGATCGTCCGGCGTGAGGCCAATTTCAGCGGTCCAAACAGCCCGCAAGAGCGTTCGGTCATGGCGGCTTCGAACGCGTCGGATTCAAGGTTTAGCAGTTCAACGGCACGTGGCCCACGCTCCATCCAGACAATCGCCGAAGACGGTTGGCCTTGCCAGTCGGGCAGGGGGACCAATGTGAACGGCCCGCCCGAGCGGTGAATCTCGGTCGAGACATTGTCGTGCGGGATAGGATGTGTGACGGCGAAGGCGAGGGCCTTTTGGCCGTAGCGCGTGGTATGAACATTGATCCCGGCAGCTTCGCGCATTGGTGAACTGCGCCCGTCAGCGGCGATTACCAGTTTGCAGCGGATGCGGGTTCCGTCGCTCAGGCCGACCCGCGCTTCATTGGTGCGGGTGAACAGGCTGACCGTGCCGGTGCCCGGGCGGAAATCGACATTCGGCAGTTCGGCCAGTCGCGCCACCATCTCGCGGCGCAGCAGCCAGTTGGACAGGTTCCATCCGAATGGCTGGTCCGAGATATCGGCGGCGTTGAAATCACGCACGACGCGCGGTTCAGGCACATCTCCGCCCGCATCCACGATGCGCATGATCTGCAGGGGCGCTGCGTGGGCATCCAGTTTGGCCCAAAGCCCGCATTGTTCCAACAGACCGTGGGCAGGCTGCAAAAAAGCGGTGGTACGCAGATCCGATCCGTCCACATCCCGCTCGGTGATCGGAGGGGTGGGATCGACGCAGACTACGTCGAACCCGGCAGCGCCAAAGGCGGCGGCGGCGGTCAATCCGGCGATTCCGCCGCCGGAAATCAGGATGTCACAGCTGTCAGTCATGAGTATGTCTCCGTTGCCGCAGACACTAGTGCTGTTGCGCGGTGGGCGCCAAGTGACATCCTGTCTCGTGCTTTATCCCCGAGAGATCAAAATCAGGACAAGGAACATCGTCGGCACCAGCATCAGGGCAGGAATATAAAGACCCGGCAGGCCGAACAGAAGGATGGAACAGCCCCACATGCTGACCAGCGCCGCGGCTGTATAATAAAGGTCTTCAGCTTCGGCATTGGCCGCGTCCCGGGCCATCCAGCCAAACACGGGAATTGCAAACAAAAAGCGCTGCCAAAGAGGCAGGCGCTGAGGCATCTCAAGCGCGGTCATTGGGGTCTCCGATTCTGTTCGTCGCTGAGCTGCATATGGGGTCAATTCTGCAACTGCGAAACGAACAGATCGTCGCAGTGTGACAGCCTATCGCAGGCGACCCAGAAACCCGGTCAGATCATCGGTGTGATGGTGAATATGGTCAGCCTCGTGCGGGTCAGGCGCGACGTGCACGGTACGCATTCCCATCTCGTGCGGGGCGGCCAGATTGCGTGGATCATCTTCGAACATGGCGGCTTTCGCTGTATCGATTCCATCCTGCGCAAAGATCGCCTCGAACGCGGCTTTTTGCGGCTTGGGGCGATAGCCTGCGTGTTCTACGCCATAGATCGCGTCGAACAGCCCATTCAGACCGCGTGCCGCCAGAACGCGCTCGGCATAAGGTGCAGATCCATTGGTATAGACAATGCGTCGCCCGGGCAAAGCGCGGATATGTTCCGCCAGCGCAACATCGGGTTCCATATGGCTCATGTCCACCTGATGCACGGCGTGCAGATAGGGATCGGGGTCCAGATCGTGCTCTGCCATCAGGCCCGCGAGTGTCGTGCCGTATTCGCGCCAGTAATGTGAACGCAACCGGTCAGCCTCGGGGCGGTCGACGCCGATAGCTTGCACGACGTAATCCGTCATCAGCACTTCGATCTGATCGAACAGGCGCATATGCGGCGGGTAAAGCGTGTTGTCTAGATCGAACACCCATTGGGTGACATGGGAAAAGGCAGGTTTGACCATGCTTTGGGTTTAGGGCGATGGGCTGCGGTTTTCAATGCCGCACTTGATCGGGGGGGCGTGTGGCGGCTAGACAGGTCCGAACGAGGAGACAATTCAGCCGATGCCCCAATCCAAACAGTCCAATACGGACGCCTATAGCCTTATTCTCGAAGCGATAGACGTCGGTGTCTACAAGCCTGGTGATCGGCTGGTGGAAAGCGAACTGGCCGAGCGGTTTGGCGTTTCGCGCACTCCGATCCGCGAGGCGCTGCAGCGGCTGGAAACGCAGTCGTTGCTGGAACGGGACGGGCGGTCGTTGATCGTGGCCTCATTGGACCACAACCAGATGGCCGAGCTTTATGTTGTCCGGCGTGAATTGGAAGGGCTGGCCGCACGTCTGGCCGCAAAACACGCAACCGAAGAGGAAATTCGGGTCCTGCAGGACATGGTGGTGGCCGATAATGAGTTGATCGGAGATCCTGTTGCGCTGTCGCGGGCCAACCGGAGATTTCACGAACAGATTCACCTGGCTTCGCATAACCGCTATCTGGTGCAGCAGCTTGATCTGGTGCATCGGACCATGGCCTTGATGGCGACCACATCGCTGGCCGCAGAAGGGCGTGGCGAGATTGCGCAGAGCGAGCACAAAGGCATCGTGGACGCGATTGCGGCGCGAGACGAGGACGCGGCGGCCAAGGCGTTGCAGGATCACATTTCGGTCGCTTTCATGACGCGGCTGAAACAGGATGCGATCCGGCGCGAGAAATAGCGGCCTCACGTTCCTCGACCGCATGGCCGTGCTGGGTCTTGTCCCAGAAGAACGGATTGACCGCCAGTTCCCACAGGCCTTTGTAGGCCGCCAACACGCCCAGCGGATAGTAAAGCACCATGGTCGGCACCCAGGGTAGCAGGAACCTGCGTTTGCCTGCGATGACACCGCAGATACCCACCAATAGGTTGGCGGCTTCGGCGACGAGAAACAGAACCACGCAGGCAGTCAATAAACCGGGTGTCAGGATTGGTTGATACAGGTGGGGCAGCCCGAAAAAGATGGGCCAGAACGCCCACAAAAGCGGGGCCAGAAGGAATTGGCCCAGTGTTCCCAGAAAAAAGGCCTGTAAGCCCAAAAAGCGCAGCAACCCCAGATCGCGCAGCAATTGGCGTGGTGCGCGCATATGCACCAGATAGGTTACCATGAACCCCTTCAGCCAACGCGAACGCTGCTTGACCCATGGCCAGGCGCGAAAGTTCGCCTCTTCATAGGTCGTGGTGCTGACGATCTCGGTCCGATATCCGGCACGGCTTAGGCGGACACCCAGATCGGCGTCTTCGGTGACATTATGGGCATCCCAACCGCCCAGTTCGACCAGCTTGTCGCGGCGAAAAAAGAAGGTTGTGCCGCCCAGCGGAACGACCAGACCAATTCGCGCGATGCCTTTCAGGACGACGCGAAACCAGCCGCTGTATTCGATGCTAAAACAGCGCGACCGCCAATTGGTGCGCGGATTGTAGTAGTCTAGAATACCTTGCAGGCACGCCACTTCCTTTGGGGCGTTCGCGAAATGGCGGACAACGGTTTCAATCTGATCGGATTGCGGCGCGTCTTCGGCATCCCAAACGCCCAAAATCTCTCCACGGCAGAAATCCAGCGCATAGTTCATCGCACGGGGCTTGGTGGTCAGGTCACCCCGATCCGGCACAACAATGGCGCGCATCCAGGTTGGCAGTTCTATTTGCCTGAGCGCCTCATTGGTTACGTCATCCCGCTCTTCCAGCACCAAAATGACATCCAGCAACGCTTTGGGATAGGTCAGGCGGCGCAGCCGGGCGATCAGGTCATCGGCAATCTCGCGTTCCTTATATAGCGGCACAAGGATCGAGACGCGGGGTAGGCGAAGTGACTCAGAGGTCTTTGTTGTTGGCTCAGATTTTTCTCGCCATAGATAAGCAATGAGCCCCGAGAGCCTGAGAGACAAGAACAGTCCTAGGGTCAGCAGTGCAAAGCCCAAAAGAAGGCCGAGGCCAACTATCGGGAAACAAACACAGAGTGCCGCGAACAGGATAAATCCAATGATCGGCCCACGGCGCGTCTGGGCCGACCAATTCCTGCAGCTTTGCCGCGCCTCAACGCGAGTTTCTGCAGCTTGTGCCAGCGGTTGAGCATATTGACGGGCGATGGCGGCATCGATCTGCTCGGGTCCTGCCAGAACCGGGATGATCGTGTAACCGTGGCCTTTCAATGCGTCTGCCACTGCGTCGAATGTATCTGGCCTGGCTGTAGCGATCAGCAGGATTGGCCCCACACGCATCCAGGGCAGTACATTGTGCTCCAACCAAAACTCGACCGGTTCGAGCAAGCAGAGATCTGCGGCAGGTGGTACCTGCGCAAGATCGGCGATCTGAAGGCCGGTTTGGTCAGACAGCGCCGAGAGAACCTGCGCACGGCTGGCCCATCCTTCACTGACCAGTATTTCTCCCAATGGCGCGTTCTGGAATACTTGCATCCGCAGGGCGCGCGCCAACTGGTCGGATGTGATGATGCCTTGTTCGACGAGACATGTGCCGAGCGGTTTGCGCGAATGCGGCCCGGGCACAGGCTGCGCCAGTGTCTGACGCTGGAGATTCAATTCGACCATAACGAAACCCTGCCGCATGTAACATCCGGCAGGGTTGCTTAGTCAGGGTTAACACACGGTTAACGCTGTTGAATTCGCCTTTAAGCTTGTGCTTTTTGATCCGCCATCGCCGCGGCAAAGCGTTCGAACAGGTAGAAACTGTCCTGCGGGCCGGGTGACGCTTCTGGATGATGCTGCACCGAATAAACCGGGCGGCCCGTCATGCGGATACCGCAGTTCGAGCCGTCAAACAGAGAGCGATGCGTTTCGACTACGCCATCGGGCAGTGTTTCCGCGTCCACGGCGAAGCCGTGGTTCATCGAGGTGATCTCGACCTTACCGGTTTCCATATCCTTGACCGGATGATTGGCACCATGGTGGCCGTGGTTCATCTTGATCGTCTGCCCGCCAAGCGCCAGTGCCAGCATCTGATGACCTAGGCAGATACCAAAGACAGGCAGATCTGTTGTATCCAGCACTTCCTTGATCATTGGAACTGCATATTCGCCGGTAGCCGCGGGATCGCCGGGTCCGTTTGACAGGAACACTCCGTCCGGCTTGTGTGCCAGCACCTCCGCAGCCGTTGCGGTGGCGGGCAATACGGTTACGTCGCAACCCGCCGAGGCGAGGCAGCGCAAGATGTTGCGCTTGGCACCATAGTCGATCGCGACCACCTTGTGCATCGGAGCTTCCTGACGCTGGTAGCCATCGGGCCAAGCCCAACGCATCTCATCCCAGCGATAGCTTTGGGCGCAGGTGACTTCTTTGGCCAGATCCATCCCTTCGAGACCCGCAAAACTACGCGCTGCAGCAATCAGGGCTTCGATATCGAAGTTTCCCTCGGGATCATGAGCTAGCGCCACGTGCGGTGCGCCTTGCTGGCGGATCGCGCGGGTCAGGCGGCGGGTATCGACGCCGCCGATTGCGATGCGACCACGTCGGGCTAACCAGCTTTTTAGCTCTTCTGTCGCGCGCCAATTCGACGGCTCGGTCGGGTCCCATTTGACCACCATCCCGGCTGCCACCGGGTCGCCGGTTTCGTCATCTTCGGGATTCACTCCGACATTGCCGATATGCGGGAAAGTGAAGGTCACGATCTGGCCCGCATAAGAAGGATCGGTCATGATCTCTTGATAGCCCGTCATGGCGGTGTTGAAACACAACT
Organism: Ruegeria sp. SCSIO 43209; assembly: GCF_019904295.1. NCBI lineage: Bacteria > Pseudomonadati > Pseudomonadota > Alphaproteobacteria > Rhodobacterales > Roseobacteraceae > Ruegeria > Ruegeria sp. SCSIO 43209. Next base: position 1,755,522 of record NZ_CP065359.1, on the reverse strand, counting down.
CGGCCTCGGTTTGACCGGTTGCGCCGAAGCCCACACCGTAAAACAGGGTTCCATCGGCCAACGCCAGACATGCGGTGGGCTTAGACGGGGCGTTCTGGGCCATGGCGCGACTCTCCTGCAAGGTAAACGGGCGCATAACTAAGTGGGTTATACGCTAGGGTCAAGTCTGTTCAAATTTTGGGCTATTGTTAAAAATCAATGAGTTACAATTAATGTCCACTGTTGTACCAACCTTTTTGTTTCGATATGGTCAGGGTTCCTTTGCCATGGGGATGGACAGACCATATGGATATGCGATCACGGGTGAACTCTGCCCTGAAGCAAGCTATGAAAGACAAAGCCGCCGAGCGTCTTTCGACACTGCGCCTGATCAATGCGGCGATCAAGGATCGTGATATTGCTTCGCGCGCCTCTGACAATGAAGAGACCAAAGGCTGCGGCGATGCCGAAGTGCTTGAAATTCTGGGTAAAATGACCAAGCAGCGCAAGGAAAGCGCACGCGCCTACGAAGAGGGCGGACGCCTTGATTTGGCCGAGCGGGAACTGCGCGAGGTTGAGGTGATTGAGGAATTCCTGCCCAAACAGCTGGACGACGACGAGGTTAGCAAGGCCATTCAGACCGCCATCACGTCTACTGGGGCGGGCTCAATCCGCGATATGGGCAAGGTGATGGGCGAGTTGAAGTCGCGCTATACCGGTCAGATGGATTTCGGCAAAGTAGGACCGATGGTCAAAGATCATCTTTGCGCTAACTCGAACGGCGCTTAGTCACGTCGATTTGCGCAGTTTCTGACTCAGATCATCAAACAGCGCGATCCGCTCGTCCTCGGACAGGAACGCGCCGATCTCAACTTCGCGCCCATCGCCGATCAGCGTTACGTAATGGGGTACCGGACCACCGCTGGTGTGCATTTCAGGACGGGCCCAATAGCGGTTGCAGGTCCATTCCTGATCGCCCTTGTCTGGGTGGTGGTGCACAAGGTGGGCTTGCGTCTGGCCTAAGGTCAGAACCTCGAACACGCTGCGCGCGCGATAGTTTGTCTGGATTGCCAACCAGAGGCCCAGAACCGTCAGCAGTAGGAACGGCAGCAGACCCCACAGGACGATCGAACCCAACATCGCCAGCAGCGGGATCAGTCCGAACAGGAACACCGACAAGATGACGGTCATTGCACCACGTGGTGGCAAGGAGTTGTGCGGCCAAAGCCGCAGTTCCTGTTCAGCGTCCGAGTTTTCTGTCCATTGATAAGGCATGGCGAGAACCTAGCTCAGACCGGCGCAATGTCGAAGCAAAAATCAGTCAGACAACGTGGCCGACGCGGACCCATGACAGGGCATCGTCAAGCCGGTCATCACCCCAGAACACTTCGTCGCGGACAACAAAGCTGGGTGCGCCGAAAACCCCCAGTTTGATGGCCTTGTTTGTCTCGTCCTCCAAGGCTGCAACAGCGTCCGGGCTGCGGGCACGGGCAAGCATCAGGCGTGGATCTTGTTGGCACCGAAGCAGGGCTTCGGAAATGGCGCTTTCGCTACCGGCCTCAATCCCGTCCTCGAACCAGATCCGATAAAGATTTTGCGTGAACCCGGCGCCCCAGCCGTCCTGCATGCCCAGCAAAGCCACCTGATTTGCCAGCGCCAGGTCAGAAATTGGATAGGGGGCGGGAAGTTTGGCGTGGATGTGATATTTCGCGGCGCGCCGCTCAATATCGCGCCACATATAGGCCGACTTCACCGGTTTGCCCGCGAAGGGTATATTTTGCTGTTCCGACATCACCGTGCGCACGTTGAAGGGGCGCCAGGTTACCGTCGCATCGTTTTCTTCGCACCAGCCATCCAGGCGCGTGATGGTCAGAAAACTGTAAGTGCTGCCGATTGAATACCAAAAGTCGATCTCGGGCATAGCAAGGCTCCTGTCAAAAGGGGCTTTGCCAACCAGAATACCGCAAAACGGAGGTTTTTTCGATCTTTGCCCAATTTAAATGGTCAAAGTAACGCTTTATCGATGGGTTCTGTCGGCTGAGGGGCAGTGCCACAGGAAGTCATCTGGCGCAGGTCGATTTCGATCATGCGGCAGATGGACGAGATCGGAACATCGGTTACGTCGCCTTCGAACGGGTCCTCCATCGAGGCGCTGACCCGTTCAGTCACGAAGAAAATCCAGCAAACCAACGCTCCGATCGGAGCAAAGACTGCCCAGTCAAGCAGAACGGATTTTGTTACCGAGTAGCCCATGCCAGCGGTGATCGAGCGTTGGTCATTCAACGCCAGCGGTAACATGAAGATAAAAATATAGCTGAAGATGCGTCCGACCTCGGCGACCTGCCGTGGGAAGGGGGTATTCTTGATACGTTCGCTTTGGCCTTGCGCGTCTGCAAACCGTGCTAGCCGGTTCATCAGCGCCACATGCCAATAGGGGTCGATCTTGCCGGATTGCGCCAGTGATGAAAGCCGCTTACCCTGAAGAAACAACAGGTACGGGGCACGGTTGGATTTCCCTTCGAGCAGAGGCATATCAGCCGCCAGTTGGGTATCGCGCCAGCATTCGGGTTCCTGATGCAGCGCGATTTTGTCCACGACCGGTTTGTGCCCGAACATCCACGGGCGGCGGGCAGGTCCATGCGTTGCGGGCTGGCGCAGCTGAAATGCCAGCATGTTGAGCCAAGCGATATGACGTTCCAGCAATTCACGCCGTATCTCGGGCGCAAGCGGCGTGCCGTCAGCCTGAACCAGATTGCTGATCGTGTTGCCCCAATCGCGACTGGCGTTGACGATGTCCCCCCAGATCTTGCGGGCCTCGACCCAGCGGCCATAGGCCGAGGTGTTCTTGAAACCCAGAAAAAATGCCACTGCCAAACCCAGCATCGTGACCGGTGGGCTGGAGTTCGAGATCAACTCAAGCGGAGTAACTTCATCCACTAGTTCAAGCGGGAGTATCCAGGCCATGACGATGCAAATGAACCCGGCAGAGCCTTTGACCAGTTGCCGAAGTGTGATGCCGTGATGGAGAATCATGTGGCGCGCACCCGTCTTAGATTATGCTGTTTTCGCAAATACTAGCGGCCTGATCTTTGGTGCGTCTACGTGTTGGGTGCAGCAAGTTGCGGACTGGGGGCGTAAAAAACACAAAGCCCCGCACGGGGCGGGGCTTTGCTGAATTTGGTTTGGATGGCGGGATTAGTGCGCGTGGCCCTTGTCCCAGTCTTCCTGCTTGGGCAGCTGCTCGAACGTGTGTTCAGGCGGCGGCGTGGGCAGGGTCCATTCCAACGTATCCGCGTATTCGTTCCACGGGTTCGGGCGTGTCTCTTTCGCACCACGCAGCAGGGCGTAGATCACGATGCCGAAGAACAGCAGGAACGAGGCGAACGAGATGAACGCACCAATCGACGAAACGAAGTTCCACTGAGCAAACGCTTCAGGGTAGTCGATATAGCGGCGTGGCATGCCCTGACGGCCCAGGAAGTGCTGCGGGAAGAAGGTCAGGTTGGCGCCGATGAAGAACAGCCAGAAGTGAACCTTGCCCCAGAACTCGGAATACTGACGGCCCGTCATCTTCGAGAAGTAGAAGTACACGCCAGCGAAGATCGCGAAGACGGCACCCAAGCTCATCACGTAGTGGAAGTGCGCAACGACGTAGTAGGTGTCGTGATAGGCACGGTCCACGCCGGCCTGCGACAGCACAACGCCGGTCACACCACCAACGGTGAACAGGAACAGGAAGCCGAAGGCGAACAGCATCGGGGTTTTGAACTCGATCGAGCCGCCCCACATGGTCGCGATCCACGAGAAGACCTTAACGCCGGTCGGAACCGCGATGACCATCGTGGCCAGCATGAAGTAGGCCTGCTGGCGCAGCGACATGCCAACGGTGTACATGTGGTGCGCCCATACGACGAAGCCCAGCACACCGATCGCGATGATCGCCCAGACCATCGGCAGGTAGCCGAAGATTGGTTTGCGCGCGAAGGTCGCGATCACGTGGCTGATGATGCCAAAGCCGGGCAGGATCACAATGTACACTTCCGGGTGGCCAAAGAACCAAAGGATGTGCTGATACAGGATCGGATCGCCGCCACCGGCCGGATCAAAGAAGGTGAAGCCAAAGTTGCGGTCCATCAGCAGCATGGTGATCGCGCCTGCCAGAACCGGCAGCGACAGCAGAATCAGCCACGAAGTGACGAAGATCGACCAGCTGAACAGAGGCACCTTGAACAGTGTCATGCCCGGGGCACGCATATTCAGGAAGGTGGTGATCATGTTGATCGCGCCGAGGATCGAGGAGGCGCCCGATACGTGCACGGCGAAGATCGCAAGGTCCATGGACATGCCGCCTTCGGTCGTCGACAGCGGTGGATACAAAACCCAGCCTACACCTGAACCAAGCTGGTCATTACCACCGGGGCTGAGCAGCGAGGCGACGCCCAGCGAGGTGCCAGCGACATACAGCCAGAAGGACAGGTTGTTCATCCGCGGGAACGCCATATCCGGCGCACCGATCTGCAACGGCATGAAATAGTTGCCAAAACCGCCGAACAGGGCAGGGATGACCACGAAGAACATCATCAGAACACCGTGATAGGTGATCATTACGTTCCAGAGGTGACCGTTGGGGGTACATGGATCGGCCATGAACCCTTCGAGGCACATATACTGAACACCGGGGTGCATCAGTTCGAGCCGCATATAGACAGTCATCAGAACCGAGATCAGACCGGCAAGGGCCGAAAAGACCAGGTAGAGAATCCCGATGTCCTTGTGGTTGGTCGACATGAACCAGCGGGTGAAAAAGCCGCGCTGATCTTCATGCTCGTGACCATGAATGGCTGCGTCTGCCATTAGGTGCCTCCTGTTGCAACTGTACCGCGCAGTCGGACCTCTCCAACGCGCGGGATTCCTGCTGGTTTTAGATTGCGAAGGGGCGACCTTCAATGGTCGAGTTTGATCTGGATCAAGATTAATTGTCGCGGGCAGACTGTGCTGCGCGATAATCTGACCTCGGATGCGAGGGATTTGGGGATTCAGTCCGCGATTACAAGTGGTGACGGGGAAACCCGCTTGACCCGCATCAAGCGGCGCCTCAGAACAACGGGTAAGTCCAACACCGGAGGCCTGTAATGACCGCTTATGATCCCGAAAATGTCTTTGCCAAGATCCTGCGCGGAGAAATCCCGTCAAACCGTGTGTATGAAGACGACGACACCGTCGCGCTGATGGATATCATGCCCCGGGCGGACGGGCACTTGTTGGTGATCCCCAAAACCTCCTGTCGCAACATGCTGGATGCAACGCCCGAGCAACTGGCAGCGGTGATGGCGACGGTACAGAAGATGGCTCACGCTGTGAAAGAAGCGTTTGACGCTGATGGCGTCACCGTTCAGCAATTCAATGAGGCCGCAGGCGGGCAAGAGGTATTTCACCTTCATGTGCATGTATTGCCGCGCCACGAGGGCGTCTCGATACGCCCGCCCGGAAAAATGGGCGATTTTGACCTGATTGCTCAACACGCCGACAAGATCCGCGCGGCACTGACCTGATCCACCTTCGAAGCGAGCTGTCGCAGGCGTCGTGATCACCAAACGCATGGAGCACGACACTTGCGTAATCGCGCTGCCCGTCGCAGACCTGAGGAATACGGATCAGTCTTGTTCCATTCATTTCATGCGTGCGATCCGGACTCGTAAAACATCAGGCTGCTGTCCGGCGATTTCATTAGCCCGGTTCAAGTTTTTCCATTTGCACTTTCGAGTGTGAGCAAAGCCTCTAATTGGGCCAACGGGTGGCCAGATCTTGGCCATGGCGTACGCATTGCAACCGCCGCAGCGCGGTTTCGTCATAGCGGCGCCGATTACCCGCAGTAGGTTCGAACGGCGGTAGAAGTCCAGAACCGGATCGTAGGTGCTTTGAATCCAGTGCGAAATGAGGGAGCCCCGATTGCATTCATTTTCGAAAACACCCCCTTGAACCTCTAGTCACTAGAGGAATTATGTAGCATGGTGATTCAGAAAATAGGACTCACTAAAATGGCTCATCAGCATTCCCACAAAGGGCACAGCCACGCGCATGTTGATCCGCAGGCCGGAGATGCGCGCGTTGCCTGGGCCATCGCGGTCAATATGTTCTTGACGCTGGCACAGGTTGTGGGCGGGGTTATTTCAGGTTCGCTCGCCTTGATTGCGGACGCCTTGCACAACCTGTCAGATGCGATTGCGCTGGTCATCGCATTCTTTGCCCGCAAGATCGCTCGTCGACCCGCAAACGCGCGTATGAGTTTCGGGTATGGCCGGGCCGAGGTTGTAGCGGCGCTGGTTAACTACACAACACTGATCGTTCTGTCGGTCTATCTGCTGTACGAAGGCGTAATGCGGTTTGTCGAGCCCGAGCCGGTTAATGGCTGGATCGTTGTCTGGATCGCTGGGATCGCATTGGTCGTCGACCTTGTCACCGCTATGCTGACCTATTCCATGTCCAAGGACAGCATGAATATTCGTGCGGCATTCCTGCACAATGTGGCCGATGCATTGGGGTCCGTCGCCGTGATTGTCGCAGGTACCGCTGTAATTGTCTTCAACTGGACTTGGGTCGACCCAGCGGTCACCATCATGATCTCACTTTACATCCTTTGGCACGTCAAATCCGAGATCGGTGAAACCATACGCGTTCTGATGTTGGGCGCGCCAACAGAATTGGATCCGGAAGAGGTCGCCACAGCCATTGAAGGCGTATCGGGCGTGGCAGGAGTTCACCACATCCATCTGTGGAGCATGCAGGAGCGTGAGCCCGCGCTGTCGGCGCATCTGGTCATCAAACCCGACGCACAAGATAGTGCCGAGGATATCCGGGTGATGGTCAAGCAGGTTCTGCAGAACAAGTTTGGGCTTGGTCATGTTACGCTTGAAATCGAAGCCAGCGGGCACGCTTGCGTCGGATCAACCCGATTTGGGCATCAACAGATTTAGGGGCCTAAAACGAGAATTGCCGTTCCGATATGGGGTCGGAACGGCAGACTCGTAACCAAACACTTTCACGGATTTCGCAGGGCAGCCCTGAGATCACCGGTTAACACACCACTCACTCATGAACGGTCATTACATACTATGTGGTCAGATGGCGTTTGTAAGGAGAGGATGTGAAGAATCCCTGAATTTGAGGCGAATTGAGACCATTCAAAGGAATTTTCTGAATGATTTTCGAAACAGAGTGCCCCAAATACTAGCATTGTCTTTTGCGTATTCTGGCCAGATCTGTCCGAATACGTGGAATCACCTATTAACTAGGCGCCCTCGGTGGCGAAGACCTCATCAAAGGTCTTTTTTAGCGCAACATCGACGTCATCCATGGTCACCGGCAACCCAAGATCGACCAGTGAGGTCACCCCGTGTTCCTGAATACCGCAGGGCACGATACCGGTGAAATCGGACAGGTTCGGTTCGACATTGATTGAGATGCCGTGAAAGCTGATCCATTTCCGCAGGCGAATGCCGATGGCCGCGATCTTGTCCTCGGCTGGCTGGCCGGTGATCGTCAGCGGCTTGTCTTGCCGTTGCACCCAGACGCCCACGCGGCCGTCGCGGATCTCACCGGTGACATTGAACTCGGCCAGAGCCGCAATCACCCATGCCTCAAGCTGCTGCACAAAGCGGCGCACATCATGACCGCGTTTGCCCACATCAAGCATGACGTAAACAACGCGCTGACCGGGGCCGTGATAGGTGTACTGTCCACCGCGCTTGCTTTCATAGACCGGAAAGCGATCCGGATCGGTCAGATCTTCTCGCTTGGCAGAAGTCCCAGCGGTATAAAGCGGCGGGTGTTCCAACAGCCAAATGCATTCGTCCGCCTCACCCGCTGCAATCGCGGCAACGCGCGCCTCCATGAAGGCAGTGGCCTCGTCGTAGTCGATCAGCCCGTCGGTAGTCTTCCATTCCATGCTCGTTCCTTAGACCGTCTGCGGGGCAGGGGGAAGGGGTCAGGCGGCCTCGGCCAGGCAGCGTTGCAGGACCTGCGCATAAGTGTCCGTGCCCTGTGCGCCGGTCAGCAGATATTTCCCTCCAAACACCATCGAAGGCACGCCCGAGATACCCCGGCTGGTCCAGAAATCTTGTTTTTCACGCACCGGTTGGGCATGCGCACCTGATTCAAGTGCGGTTCGCGCCGCCTCCGGGTTGAGCCCGGCCGTCTCGACCGCGCCCATCAACACTTCGACGTCAGAGACATCCTGTTGCTTGGTGAAATAGGTTTCGAACAGGGTCAGTTTCAGCGGATGCTGACGCCCCTGTGTTTCCGCCCAGTCAAGCAGTTGATGCGCGGCAAAGGTGTTCACGATTCTGCTGTCATCAGTGAAATTGAAAGTGAACCCAAGTTCAGTACCCAACGCAGTCAAACGCTCGCGCGCCTGCTGGCTTTGTTCGGGCGTCGAGCCATATTTCTCGGCAATATGCTCCCGCAGGTTCTGCCCCTCGGGGCCCATGCTGGGGTTCAGTTCGAACGGATGCCAGCGCAATCGGGCCAGCACATTCTCTTGCTTCAGCGCGGCATCGAGTTGACGAAAGCCGACAATACACCACGGACAGACCACATCCGAGACGACATCAATCTGCACTGTAGGGCGGGGATCGGGCGAGGGCATGGCTGCTCCAGATTGCATTGTATCGCGGTTAGATATGGCTAAAGCACGTGATTTCAATCGGCTGTGTTTTTGCCTCTTCACATCGCGCGGCTCAGCGTCTATACGCCCCTCTACCAAGTCATTGGCAGTGCGGTCGTGGCGGAATTGGTAGACGCGCAGCGTTGAGGTCGCTGTGGGGTAACACCCGTGGAAGTTCGAGTCTTCTCGACCGCACCAACATCCTGAAATCGTTACCCGAAATTGTCAGGTGAGACGGGCGCCCTGTTGGTTGAAGCGATAGGTTCGATCCTGGGCGTAGCCGAAATGGACGGATTCACCAGCGTTGACCTGATGCTGGCCGAACAGGCGCGCGGTGATCTGGTGGTCTTGCATCATCGCGATCACGTTTGTGTCTCCGCCCAGATGCTCAACATGTGTCACGTTCGCGGTCAGGGGGCCTTCGTCGGATAAGTACAAGTCCTCTGGGCGGATGCCCAATGTTGTGTCCGCGCTGTCGCCGATTACGCTGGCGGGGAAGAAATTCATCGACGGAGCGCCAAGGAAACCCGCGACGAACTGGTTGGCGGGGTTATTATATAGCTCCATCGGGCTGCCAACCTGTTCAACGCGCCCGTCGCGCAGGACGACGATCTTGTCAGCGAGCGTCATCGCCTCGGTCTGGTCATGGGTTACATAGATCATCGATGCATCGAGCTGCTGATGCAGGTTGGCGATTTCCAGTCGCGTATTCATACGCAGGGCGGCGTCCAGATTGGATAAAGGTTCGTCAAACAGAAACAATTTGGGTTCACGCACAATGGCGCGGCCGATAGCGACGCGTTGGCGTTGTCCGCCGGATAGTTCCGAGGGGTAACGGTCGATATAGGGCTCAAGGTTCAGCATCTTGCTGGCCTTGGCGACGCGTTCTTCGATGACCTGCTTGCTCTGGCCTTCCTGTTTCAGTGCCAGCGACATGTTCTTGCGCACATTCAGGTGGGGATAGAGTGCATAGCTTTGGAACACCATCGCGATGCCGCGTTTCGAGGGGGGCGTAAGGTTCATCACCTCTCCGCCAATGCGCACTTCGCCCGAAGTCACGTCCTCCAGCCCCGCGATCACGCGTAGCAGGGTGGACTTGCCGCAGCCGGAGGGGCCGACGAAGACGACAAATTCTCCGTCTTCGACTTCGATGTTAATATCTTTCAGTACCTCGACAGTGCCGAAGGACTTGTTCACGTTTGTCAGCGTCAGGGCGGTCATGTGCGTGCCTCTTTCAGCGAAATGGGTTGGCCAGTGCGGATGCTTTCATCGGCAGCTAGACAGATGGCCAGCGATTGCACGGCGTCGTTCATATGGCGGGTCAGGTCGATGTCCTCGGCGATGGCGCGCAGCATATAGGCTTGTTCGGCATCGCAGAGCTGCTGATGGCCGGGCTCATCGGGCATGTCGATTGTCTGGTCGCCATCGGGGCGATGGACCAGAAGGCCGCCAACCTTGGTGTGTCCGTCGATATCGGCGGATGCGCCCTTGTTGCCATCGGTGATCGAGACCGAGCCGTTGGGCGACACGATGTCTTTCACGAAGAACGCGGTTTCGGACATCATCGGGCCCCAACCGGCCTCATACCAGCCGACCGAGCCATCCTCGAAGACCACCTGAAACTGGCCGTAGTTGTACATGTCTTCGGCGATCTCATCGCTTAGGCGCAGGCCCATGCCGTGGACTCGCACGGGGTCGGAGTCAGTGATCTGACACATCACGTCGACATAATGCACACCGCAATCGACGATGGGCGAGGTGGTCTGCATCAGAGCTTTGTGTGTTTCCCACTCGGCCCCGCTGCTTTGTTGGTTGAGATTCAGCCGGAACACGTAGGGCCCGCCCAGGTCGCGCGCCTCGGAAATAAGGCGCATCCATGAAGGGTGATGGCGCAGGATGTAGCCGATGACCAGTTTGCGTTTGGTTTCAATGGCTTTCGCGACGACTCGTTTGGCATCTGCCACAGTGGTCGCTAGCGGCTTTTCGACAAATACATGCGCCCCGGCCTCCATCGCCGCGCAGGCGAAATCGGCGTGGCTGTCGGAGTAGGTCGCCACGACCACCAGATCGGGCTTGGTCTCTGCCAGAGCGGTGTGAAAATCCGAATAGGCCGGATAGATCGACAGATCTGGATGATCCACGCGACCGGATCGGTTCACCAACCCAACAATCTGCGCGTCTAGGTGGTTGTGGTGGGCCAAAGCGTGGCTCAGCCCCATATTGCCGAGGCCGGCGATCAGAACTTTGGTCATTTCACAGCTCCTGAAGTGATGCCGCGGATCAGTTGGCGCGAGAAGATGACATAGAGCACCAGCACCGGCAGGATCGCCATGCTGAGCGCCGACAGAACCGCGTTCCAGTCGGTGACGAACTGGCCGATAAAGACCTGGCTGCCCAGCGTCAGTGTTTTGGTTTCCTCGGCCGGGGCAAGGATCAGCGGGAACCAGAGGTCGTTCCAGATGGGGATCATGTTGAACACGGCCACGGTCGCCATGGCGGGGCGGACCAGCGGTAGGACCAATCGGAAGAATATGGTGTATTCGGACAGCCCGTCGACGCGGCCTGCGTTCTTCAGATCATCCGAGACCTGCCGCATGAATTCAGACAGGATGAACACCGCCAGCGGCAGACCTTGCGCGGTATAGACAAGGATCAGGGCCCAAAGGGTGTTCACCAAACCGGTTGCCACCATCATCTCAAGTATCGCCACGGTGCCGATGCGGATCGGGATCATAATCCCAAGCGCCAGATAGAGGCCCATCAGAGTGTTGCCCTTGAATTTGTATTCGCTCAGGGCAAAGGCGGCCATGGCGCCGAACAGCAGAACGAAGGCCAGCGACACCACGGTCACGATCAGCGAGTTTTGGAAATAAAGGAAGAAATCCCCTTGTTTCATCACCGTCTGGTAACCGATCAGCGAGAAGCTTTCGGCATCGGGCAGGGCGAGTGGCTCGCGGAAAATCGAGCGTCGGGTTTTGAAGCTGTTGATGATGATCACGAAGACCGGGAAGAGGGCGATCAACGTGTAGAGGATCAGCGCCCCATGCATGGCGGCCGTGTTCAGCGGGTTATGGCGTGCTTTGTTCATCCGGCTATCCTCACAGTTGATACCGGCGCATCCGGGTCTGGATGCCGAAGAGGTAGATGCAGACACCCACGAGAATGATGGCGAACATCGCGCCAGCGATGGCGGAGCCCATATGCGGGTCGCCCAATTGCAGTTGGAAGCCGAAGAACGTGCGGTACATGAAGGTACCAAGGATGTCGGTCGAGAAATCCGGCCCCGCCAGCGCGCCCTGCGAGACATAGATCAGGTCGAACGCGTTGAAATTGCCGACGAATGTCAGGATCGAGATGATGCCAATCGAGGGAATGATCAACGGCAGCTTGATCTTCCAGAACGCCGAAGCACCGGTGATGCCGTCTATTTCTCCGGCTTCAAGGATCTCTTCGGGGATCGACAGCAGGGCGGCGTAGATCAACATCATCGGGATGCCGACGAATTGCCAGACCGAGACAAGTGCCAGTGTTGTCAGCGCGTATTCTTCCTTGCCCAGCCATGGTGCAAACAGCGACTTCAGACCAATGGCGTCCAGCATTGAAGGTGCGATGCCCCAAAGCGGGGACAATATCAGCTTCCACGCGAAACCGACGATCACAAAGCTCAGAATGGTCGGAATGAAAATTGCGGACCGATAGAGCGCGGCAAACCGCAAGCGTGGATGCGACAAAAGCGCGGCCAAAGCGATACCGATGGGGTTCTGAACCAGCATGTGGATCAGGAAGAACCAGAAGTTGTTGCCCAAAGCGTTCCAGAACTGCTCGGACCAGATCGGATCGAAGAACAGGGTGCGGAAATTCTGCAAGCCCACGTAGATACGTGTCTGATCAACCTCGGAGAACAGTGCGAGGCGCAGTGTGTTGAACAAGGGGAAGATCATCACTGCCGTGTAGACCAGCACCGCAGGGGCGAGGAAAACGGCAATGTGCCAGCGTATGCGGCGGGTCTGCATGGGAATCTCCGGGGGAAAGGTCCGGACGCGACGCGGTGGCCGCGTCCGGTGTGAGTGGCCTAGGTGTTACTGATGTGGTGCGTACCAGCTGGCCAGACCGTCTTGCAGTTGCTGACCCAGTGCCTCGGGTGTCTCGGCACCCTTGATGGCTGCAACGGATGCACCCCAAGTCTCGTTTTCGAGGTTCGGCGTGCCGCGCGACAGGATTTGGTAGGTCGAGCGGATTGTGCTTTCGCACTCATCCCGCCAACCTACGATTTCCTTGGCCAGTGGGTCTTCCAGCTCGACCGGAGTGCTGGACAGCGGGAAGAAACCAGGTAGGGCGTTACCGAAGATGCTGGCGAATTCCGGGCTTGCGACCCAAGCCAGGAAAGTGCGCGCAGCTTCCTGGTTCTCGCTCGCGGCGTTCATACCAATGCCGATATCGGTGTGGTCCGAAATATAGCAGGTATCGCCCGCGTTCTGGACCGGTGGCTTAAAGGCGCCCATTTCGAAATCGGCCTGCGTGTTGAAGCCCGAGATTTCCCAGCTGCCTGCTGGATAGACCGCTGCACGACCCAGCGTGAACAGGTTCTGGCTGTCGGGATAGGTTTGCGCTTCATACCCGTCGCCGAGATAGTCGGCCCACTTGGCCAGTGTCGCATACGGGGCGACCCACTGGGGGTCGGTCAGCTTCTGCTCACCCTTGATCAGCGCCTGACGGCCTTCTTCACCCTTCCAGTAGTTTGGGCCGATGTTGTTGTAGCCCATCGTTGCGGCTTCCCACTGGTCATTGGTGCCCATCGCCATCGGGATATAGGTACCGTCTTCCTTGATCTTATCGAGGGCGGCAAAGAACTCAGCTTCGGTAGTTGGAACTTCGATGCCCAACTCATTGAACGCATCTTTGTTGTAGATGAAGCCGTGAATCACTGACGCCATCGGGACGCAGAAACTGGCCGAACCGTCATCGGTTTGCCACGCAGATTTGGCCACGTCCGAGAAATTTCCCATGGCCTCAAGATCAGACAGATCGGTCAGGTGCCCCGACTCGTATAGCGCAAGCGAGGCATCAAACGGACGGCAGGTAATCAGATCGCCAGCCGATCCGGCCTCGAGCTTCGAGTTCAAGACAGCATTGTATTCTGCCGGTGCAGAAGGCGAGAATATTACTTTGATGCCGGGATTCTCGGCCTCGAAGGCCGGAATGATCTTTTCCTGCCACAACGCAAGATCGTCGTTTCGCCAACTTTCGATGGTCAAAGTGGCCTCTTGCGCATAGGCGCTTGTGACCAGCGCCGTGCTCATCAAGGCAAGGCTCAGAACTTTGCGTGTCATTTGATATCTCCCAGGTTGATGGTTTCTTGGTTTTGTTTCATCCGCTCTAGCGCAGGGCGGAGGTGATCGTCGGTGTTGCTTAGCATTGCTTGCGCCGCGTCCAGGGACCCTGCGCCTACAGCCAAAAGGGCCGCGCATTTGAGGTTGCCCTCTGCCGCAGTCAACGCCTTTGTAGCCTGCGCGGAGGAAACACCGGTCAACTGACAGACGATCCCGTTGGCTCGGGCGCGTAGCTTGTCATTGTCAGCGCGCAAATTGATCATCATGCCGTCCTGAATATGCCCCAGCTCCATCGCCATCAGCGTCGAAAGCATGTTCAGTGCGATTTTCTGCGCTGTACCAGCGCCCATGCGGGTAGAGCCCGAGATCAGTTCAGGTGGTGTCGAAAGCAGGATTGGATGGTCAGAAAGCTGCAACAGTTCGGTGCCCCCGTTATTGGCAATGCCGATAACTGTGGCGCCTCTGTCCCGCGCGATCCGCGCTGCTGCGGTTGTGTACGGTGTGGTTCCGCTGGCCGAGACGGTGATCAAGGTGTCTTTGGCAGAAAGATCGGTCAGGTCTCGGGCAAGGCCGTCGGTGGCATCTTCGACATCTCCCGGCATCTCAACTCCTGAGGGCAATCCACCTGCCATGTGGATGCGAATCTGGCGGGCTGGTATCGAAAAAGTTCCCCCCAGTTCCAGCGCATCCGAGGCGGCCATCAAGCCGGAAGAGCCTGCCGCCAAATAGCGCAAAACCCCGCCCGATCGGATGGATTGCGCCATAGCTTTTGCGCCTGCGCAGAGGTTGGGCAGCGAGGAAAGCGGGGCAGCGGCAGCGTCGGCTTGCGAGCGGGCCAGCAGCTCGGCCACTTCAGTCAGCGGTCGGGCGTCAAGTCCGATCGCGTCTTGATGTAGCTGTTCGGTAACTGGCTTGGTCACGTGATTCTCCCCCGAGATTTTGAATATCATACCTTTTAGATACCATTAGTCTACCATTTTATTTTTACGCCCACTATTTTCAAGATTTGGACAACTATTACTGCATTATTGCGTAATTTGGTCTTCAAAATTTGAAATAGGTATTATAAAGGTATCTCCATGAGTCGCCCTTCTGATACCATTGTGCTGGCCGCTGATGGCGGTGGAACACGCTGCCGTCTTGCTGTTTCAGACGGCTCTGCGGTTCAGTGTGTCGAGGTTGGTGCGGCAAATGTATCAACCGATTTTGACGCAGCCTGCGCTGAGTTGATGCACGGAATTGCTGCTTTGGCCCGACGTGCCGGACTAGAGGCAACTCAAATCGCTCGTGCGCCAGCCTACTTGGGGCTGGCCGGTATCACGGGGCGCGCGTTGGCTGATCGGCTGGCAGAAAAGCTGCCATTTGACCATGTTCTGATTGAAGATGACAGGCCCGCCGCATTACGTGGTGCGTTGGGTTCGAAAGACGGTTTCGTAGCGCATTGCGGAACGGGTTCTTTTCTGGCGGTCCAGAATGGGGATCGCAGGTCATTTGCCGGGGGCTGGGGACCTGTTCTCGGGGATCAGGCCTCGGCGCAATGGGTTGGGCGGCGGGCTTTGGCCTGTACGCTTGACTTTGTGGACGCTCTGAAGCCTGCGTCTGAATTGGCGGACAGCCTGTTGTCGCGTTTTGATGGCGCTGCTGGGATTGTCAGGACCGCCTCCAAGATGTCGCCTACCGAGTTCGGAGCGCTGGCGCCTGTTGTCACGCAACACGCAAAGCAAGGAGATGCGCTTGCGCTGTCGATCATGGAGGATAGTGCACAGTATCTGTCGGATCAGATGTTGGCGATGGGCTGGATGCCCGGCCTTTCGATCTGCCTGACCGGCGGCATCGGCCCGCAATATGCGGAATTTCTGCCTGCGCCAATGCAACAGGAGTTGGCCGAACCGCTGGGCGATCCGTTGACCGGTGCCATCGCGTTGGCCCACGCCTTTCAAAAGGAGACCCGACATGAGCGTTGCTGACTTCTTGCGGCCCGAGGGTTGGCTGGGTCAGACCGCCGGTCCCCGATACGTACAGCTGCGGCAGCGGCTGGAGCAGGGGATTGAAGAGGGTATTCTGGCCCCGAACAGTTCACTCCCGCCCGAGCGCGAGATTGCCGAGCTGACGGACCTGTCGCGGGTGACGGTCCGCAAGGCGATTCAGGAACTTGTGCGCAAAGGCGCGATTGAACAGCGGCAAGGCTCGGGATCATTCGTGCGTCAAGCGGTTGCGCGGGTTGAGCAGTCGCTGTCGCATTTGACCTCGTTTACCGAAGACATGGAGAGGCGCGGTTTTGAAACGACTTCAACCTGGTTGGAGCGCGGTATATTCCTGCCGTCGCCTGATGAGATGCTGGCGCTGGGTCTGTCGGCCAGCGATCAGGTCGCGCGCATTCATCGACTGCGCGCGGCTGGTGGGCGGCCAATGGCGCTGGAACGCGCGGCGTTGCCGCTGGATATCCTACCCAACCCGACCGAGGTTACCGGATCGCTCTATGCGTTCCTCGAACACTCGGGCAATCGTCCGGTGCGCGCGATCCAGAAAATCTCAGCCATCAATCTCGAAGCGACCGAGGCCGGTTTGCTGGACGTTGCCGAAGGTACGGCAGGGCTGCGCATTCAGCGGACCTCATACCTAGAAAGCGGGCGCGTTGCTGAACTTACCCGATCCATCTATCACGGCGATGCCTACGATTTCGTGGCAGAGCTGCGTCTGTCAACCTGAAAGGCAGGGCACATGTCCAGCGAAACAACTCAAATGCGGCAGGAAATCAATGAGATACCTTTTGCCGTTGATCGGCTTCTCACTGATGGTGCCACGGCGATTACAAAGACCGCAAGCGCGATCCGCGCGCACGATCCCGGCTTCCTGATTTCGGTTGCGCGAGGTTCGTCGGACCATGCCTGCAGCTATCTGAAATACGCTTCAGAACTGCTGCTGGGCCTGCCCATGGCCTCGGTTGGGCCGAGCGTGAAATCGATCTACGGGGTCGATATGCGATGCCCCGGGGCGCTGTGTATTTCGGTATCCCAATCGGGTCAAAGCCCCGACATCGTACAGCTGACGAAGTCCCTGACAGAAGGCGGCGCGTATTCGGTGGCGATCACGAACGATACCACGTCTGCACTGGCCCAGAACGCCACCTCGGCTCTGCCCATCCTTGCAGGCCCCGAGCTTAGCGTGGCTGCCACCAAGACTTTCGTCACCTCTCTGGTCGCCGGGCTTTGGTTGCTGGCCGAGGTCAAGGGCGACGATACCTTGCTGGCTGCAATTCACAAATTGCCGGAAGATTTATCGCGGGCGATCACCTGCGATTGGAGTGCGGTGGTCGAGGCAGTCGATGGCCAATCCCTGTTCACTTTGGGACGTGGGATGTCCTGGGCAATTTCGAATGAGGCGGCGCTGAAATTCAAGGAAACCTGCCAAATTCATGCGGAGAGCTATTCCTCGGCCGAAGTTCTGCATGGCCCGGTTTCGATCGTGGATCAGGGCTTTCCGGTGATTGCGTTCTCGTCCGGAGACGCGGCTGAGGCCAACATCGCCGAAGTCGCCGATGCGCTCGCAGCTAAGGGCGCAAAAGTCTTCGCAACGACCAATCAGGTGTCTGATGCCGTGAGGCTACCACATGTCCGCACCACGCACTGGATGACAGATCCGGTAGCCTCAATCGCTTCGTTCTACGGTATGGTCGAAACTGTGGCCAAGCGCCTGGGCATCAATCCCGATGCACCGCGTCACCTGCGGAAAGTGACGGAGACGGTATGACCGATGCGACGATCACCTTCGCGGGCGGGCCTATCTTTGATGGTAAAACCCTGAAGGACGGCCACGCCGCCCGTTTCGTCGGCGGGCTGCTCGACAGTATTTTGCCCGAAGCCGAGTTGCCTTCGGATGAGATGGTTCAGGATCTGTCGGGCGATATTTTAAGCCCCGGCTATGTAGATTTGCAGGTGAATGGCGGCGGAGGCGTCATGTTCAACGACGATCCATCGGTCGAGACATTACAGCGTATTGCGGCGGCTCATCGCAAGCTTGGCGCGACGTCGATCCTTCCGACGCTGATCACGGACACGCCCGAAAAGACAACGGCTGCCATTTCTGCTGCTTCTCAGGCCATTCAGCGCGGAGTTCAGGGGATTGTCGGCTTGCATCTTGAGGGGCCGCATCTCTCGGTGCGACGCAAGGGCGCGCATGACGGCGGGCTGATCCGCCGGATGCAGGACGCTGATCTTGCACAGCTGATAGAAGCGGCAGGGGCGTTGCCTGCATTGATGGTTACGCTTGCGCCTGAAAGTGTCACGATTGCTCAGGTCGAAACGCTCAGCAAGGCGGGGGTCATCGTGTCGTTGGGGCACAGTGATGCCGAGTTTCAGACCTGCGTGGCTTACGCACAGGCGGGCGCGCACTGCGCCACCCATTTGTTTAACGCGATGAGTCAGTTGGGCAACCGCGAACCGGGGCTGGTTGGCGCAGTCTTGTCCAGCGGTGCGATGTCTGCCGGGTTGATAGCGGATGCAATCCATGTTCACCCGCAGACGATGCGCGCCGCCTTTGCAGCTAAACAGGGGCCGGGGCATCTGTTTCTGGTGAGCGACGCGATGGCCGTTGCTGGAACGGATCTGCAGGAATTCAAGCTGGAAGGGCGTGTCATCCAACGTGAAAACAGCAGGCTGACCTTACCGGATGGAACCCTGGCCGGGGCCGATCTGAACCTGACCACCGCGCTGCGCGTGTTGACAACGGATGTCGGCGTTTCACTGACGGACGCCTTGGCAGCGGCCACACGCATTCCGGCGGATATCATTTCCCAGCGCTCAATCGCGTGCCTGAACTTGATCTCGCAGGCCATTCGCATTTCTCCGGACTTGTCGCAGGCCCGTCCGGCGGTTGCTTAACCTCGCATTGCAACAAATTGCAAAACACCGCGTTTTTCGCATCTCGCCTCAACTGTAGCGGTTGTGTAAGACCTTAGGCGAACGTGGTTTGGGAATGTCTGTATGTATCAGATAATTGGAATAATTGGCAGGGCATTGACCACCCGGATCGCGCAATGATCCAAACGCGTGGCGTTTTCATTGGTCAGCGTACGGATTGTTTGGGCGCGCGCCTGCTGATGATCCTGACCAGTATCCGTTTGGCCGAAGACTTTGGGACAGACTACCGGGTGAACTGGTTCCCGCAAGGCGCCGATGCGCCGGAGTTGGATCATACTGAGGAGTTATTCACCAAAGACTGGATGGATGCGCATTTCCTTGATCAGGCAGAGTTCGACACGATAAGCGCGACCGCTCTGCCAATTTGGGCCTTCCATCACGATCCATCGCCCGAGCGGCTGATCGACCATTTGGCGTCTGGCCGTTCGGTTCTGGTCGAAGAGGCGAGCGAGATATTTGCCTTCCCGTGGGAAGATATCGAAACCATCCGTCCCCGCTATCGCGATTTCATACATAGCGTTGGATTTGTGGATGAGGTTCGTCAGATCATGGATCGTGCGGATCACAAGCTCTCGGGGCAGGGGGGTTCGGCTTACCACATTCGGCGCGGAGAAATCCTGAACGGATTACCATGGAAGCATTCGATCTGGCCCGCCAAGATCGAACCTGACGAGTTTTACGAGGCCCATCTGGAGAAATCCAAGGGCCAGACGGCGATCATGTTTTCGGATCAGCCAGAGGTGATAGACCGTTTCAAGCAACGGTTTCCGGAGCTCATGCAGATGTCGGATATCGCTGATCTGTCGGCTCTGACCCGGGCGCAGCGGGACTTTCTGGAGCTTTTTGCGATGTCACGGGCGGATCAGGTGATCGCGCCACACATATCTGGCTTTTCAATGGCTGCAGCCCGGATTTCGGGGCAGCAGCGTAAAGTGTTCCGCGATGTATTGTCCAAGGATGAGATGCAGGCGGCCAATGCGCGGTTCATCGAACGGGTTGCGAAGGGGCCATCGGCCTTTCTGAATCCCTCAGAGGCGGCGCATATCTATTCAAAGGCGGTGCAACATCTGTCAGCGCAGGATCGCTGCGAAGAGGCGTATGATAATGCGAAACCTATTCTGGACGCCGGGGCCGACAACGCCTTTATGCCACTTCTGCAATCCCTGAACTGTTTTTACCTGTCGAAGTGGCAGGAAAGCGAGGCACATGCCAAAGAGGGATTGCAGAACCCGCATCTCTGGCCCGAAGACTATACTGTTTTGTGCGCGTTGCGCGGCGCTGTTCTTGGCATGCAGGGCAAGCGCGGTGCGGCGACGCTGCACTTTGCTAAAGCGTTCTGGTCCAAACCCTTACGGCCGGATGTTGTGGTGCTGGGGTCCAGAATGCTCTACCGCGCCCAACTTGCGCTTAGGCTAATGCCGCCTGTGGATTGGTCGTTGCAGAAGGTCGTTCGGCAACGCCGATTTCCACCGTTCAATAACCTGTATCTGGTTCAGCGCAATGTTGTTGTCAGGCGTTCTTGCAACTTCGATTTCATACTCTTGGATTGGGCCGAGTTGGCGCTGGATCAACGCGCAAGTCGTATCTTTGATCACCAACAAAGATTGGAAGCGCTTTCTACCTCACTCGATGAGGTTCACGACGTACCAGCAGACGACCCGCGATTGTTGGGCGCGAGGGTGATACTACAGAGACATCTGGGGGAATTGTCCGGGGCCCAAGCCATTGATAAAACCCGCCAGATCGTAGCTGGTGTGCCGGAAAGTGCCTTGTATCAAAAGCGGCTGTCCGAACTTTACGAAGCAGAAGGCGATACCGTAGCTGCGCATCGAACGATGTCAGAGGCGCTAGCTTGTGACCCGGAAAGCCCGTTTCTTCTGTTTGCCATGGGGCGCTTGCTAGAGCGGACGGGCAAGACCGGTCAGGGTGAAAAGTTCATTCTGAAAGCTGCCGATCTGGATGAAGTCACCGTAGTCATTCAGGGCATGGCGGGCCAGATTCACATGCGTCGCGGCAACAAGAACAAGGCGCGTCCCTATCTTGAGAAAGCGCGCGAACTTTTTCCGCCCCACAAGCGGTTCACCAATCAACTGAATAGACTTTCGGGTCAGGCGTGAAACTAGTTCAGCGTAACCTCTTGCCGCAGTTTTCCGGTCGTCTTGTCGAAGATCAGAATGCGATTGTCGTCGGTCACGATCGCATACCAGTTGTTGCCGATGGTCACGGCCTGGGCCTTTGCACCATCCGGCAGGTCTATCTGATCCGGCAGAGTCGGAGTTCGGTCCGATAGGCGGATGACAATCAAGGCGAATGTCACTAGAACCCCGCCAATCATTACCGCGGTCAACAGCATGACCATGCGCCGCAGCAGTCGAAGCTGCGGTGTTTCCTGCGGTTCCTGAGGTTCGGAAGGGACAGTCATGGGCACCCGCCTGATAGAGTTTCATATCGCGGCCGCTCCGCCGCCCCGCCTTGATAAGGCGCTTGCGCGGGATGTGCCAGCGGAAGAGAACCTGTCGCGCACCCGGCTGGCCCGACTGATCAATGAGGGTGCCGTCACCGTTGATGGCGTCGCCGTAGAAGACCCCAAAGCTAAGATAACCGAAGGCGCGCAGATTGGGATCACCGTGGCCGAAGCCGAAGATAGTCATATCGGCGCTGAGGATATCCCACTTGAAGTCGTCTATGAGGACGACGATCTGATCGTGATCAACAAACCAGCAGGGATGGTCGTGCATCCGGCGCCGGGCTCGCCGAACGGTACGCTAGTCAATGCGCTGCTGCATCATTGCGGGGATGATCTCTCGGGTGTTGGGGGCGTCAAGCGCCCGGGCATCGTGCACCGGATCGACAAGGAAACCAGCGGGTTGCTGGTTGTGGCGAAATCGGATGCGGCGCATCACGGGCTGGCTGCCCAGTTCGAGGCGCATAGCGTCGAGCGCTACTATCGCGCGATCTGCTATGGTGTGCCGGATGCCAATGACCCTCGGTTGCGTGGGATCAAGGGTGTTAGCTTTGAGCCGGGCAACATCATGCGTCTGACGACACAGCTGGCACGGCACAAGACCGATCGACAAAAGCAGGCTGTGCTGTTTCACGGAGGCCGCCACGCAGTGACACGGGCGCGGATTGTCGAAGTTTTTGGAACGCCCGGCGGTCTGTCCTTGATCGAATGCTGGCTTGAGACGGGCCGAACGCATCAAATCCGTGTCCATATGGCCCATGCCGGCCACGGGCTTGTCGGAGACCCGGTTTACGGCGGAAAGCGCAAACTGGCCGCGCGGGCATTCACGCCCGAAACCGCCGAGGCGGTGCAGGCTTTCCCCCGCCAAGCTCTGCACGCAGCAGTGTTAGGCTTCGAACACCCGGTTTCGGGCCAGGCATTACGTTTTGAAGCCCCGCTGCCGCAGGATATGGCGGACCTGCTGGAAAATCTCAGAAAACCACTGAAATAAACTGCAAAGGCTTGTGAAAAAGGCCTTTTCAGCTTTCCTTTACATAGGGTTAATCTCAGACTGTTAACAGATCCTCTTGAATGTATCGGGTCTGGTACCCATATCCCATGTTAAGGGCTTAAACATTTGTCCAAGGGGCAGAAATAAATGGCAAATTACTCAAATCTTCCAGCGCCGACACCCGAGGGTGGGCTGAACCGCTATATGCAGGAGATTCGCAAGTTTCCTCTGCTGGAGCCGGAGGAAGAATATATGCTGGCCAAGCGCTGGGTCGAGGAACAGGATACCGAGGCCGCGCATAAAATGGTCACGTCTCATCTGCGCTTGGCGGCCAAGATCGCCATGGGATATCGCGGTTATGGCCTGCCGCAGGCAGAGGTGATTTCCGAAGCCAATGTGGGCTTGATGCAGGCGGTCAAGAAATTTGACCCCGAAAAAGGCTTCCGGCTGGCGACCTATGCCATGTGGTGGATCCGCGCTTCGATCCAGGAATACGTCCTTCGGTCGTGGTCGATGGTGAAACTGGGTACAACATCGGCGCAGAAAAAGCTGTTCTTCAACCTGCGTAAAGCAAAGGCACGCATTGGCGCGCTGGAAGAGGGTGATTTGCGTCCTGAAAACGTGGCCAAGATTGCAGAAGACCTCGGAGTGACCGAGGAAGAAGTGATCAGCATGAACCGTCGGATGTCCGGTGGCGATGCGTCGCTGAACGCGACCGTGGGGTCCGAAGGCGAAGGCACCATGCAGTGGCAGGATTGGCTGGAAGATGAAGATGCCGATCAGGCTGGTGACTACGAGGCGCGCGATGAATTGGAAGCCCGGCGCGAATTGCTCGCTGCTGCGCTGGATGTTCTGAACGATCGCGAGAAAGACATCCTGACTCAGCGCCGTCTGATGGACCAGGCTGTTACGCTGGAAGAGCTGAGCACGCAGTACAATGTCAGCCGTGAACGTATTCGTCAGATCGAAGTGCGCGCGTTTGAGAAGCTTCAAAAGAAGATGCGTGAGCTTGCGCGCGAAAAAGGTATGATGGGTTCAAACTAACCCCAGACTGATATCAGCCCGCCATATGAGCGGGCTGATTTTTTTTGTTATGCGAAAATGAAATCGGACTCGGACAGGTGGCTTGCCCAGACGCCTGACAGATAGATGCTGTCTCCGTCGTCCAACTCGATCTTGGTCCCGAAGAACTTACCGTCGATATCGTCTTCGATGTCCTCAAAGCTGTTGATGCCATCGTATTCGGACAGGTCGATCTTGTCCTTGCCGACGCGGAAATCGACAATCCAGTCGTGACCGTCGCCTTCATCGAATACAAACGTATCCTTACCGCGCCCACCAAAGAGTTTGTCATTGCCTTCGCCGCCGTCGATGATGTCTTTCCCACGACCTCCGAAGATTTTGTCATGGCCTTCATCGCCACGCAGAATATCCTTTCCACGCCCCCCGAAGATTATGTCGTTCCCGGCACCGCCAAGCGCCACATCATTGCCCGAGCCGGTGTTGATCACGTCATTGCCACCATCACCGTGAACAAAGTCTTTGCCGCGTCCGGTAAAGATGAATTCATCGCTGCTGTCACCCAGGATAAAGTCCGTGTTCTTTTTGCCCAGAATGCCCGACACCGAGACGGGTAGAAGTACGCCGTCAAGTACGTGAATGATACCGTTTGACGCATCCACGTCGAACGCGATCAAGCCGGGATCGTCGATGCCCGGATCGGCATCGCCCAGGCTGGGAGGATCGCTTTCAAGGTTCAGTTCGACTGACGACCCAAGCAGAGTTTGGATTTCAGCCCCGTCGCCTAGACCGACCACTGTGGTGCTGTCGAACTCACCATCGGCCACGTGATACTTCAGAATGTTGGTTAGCAAAGGGATAGGGTCTCCGCCGCCAAGCAGGGTGAGCGCCTTGATGATGTGGCCTAATGCTCCAGCCTCGTCATCCCCTTTATACCCAAGTGTTTGTGCCAGAGTAATAAAGGCGGCGTCATTTGGGGCAAAGACGGTCAGTTCTGCCTCAGGATTGTCCAGCGTTTCCGCCAGCCCGGCTGCAATCACCGCTTCGCGGAGAATGTCGAAATCCTGATTGTCGCTGTCAAACGTTCCGGGATCACCGCTTTTTAGCACTGTTCCTGTAATCGTATGTGTTGCTGGCATTTCAGTAAGCCTCCCACCCTGTTTGCCGTTGCTCCGGATGTTGCCAGAGCACCATCCGAGCATGATTCAGTCGATGTTTGAGCTACGGCGGCAGTATCAGACTGGATCAACAAAACTGATTTGCGAGGGCAGGTTTGACGCTGATCGATTTTAGATTATCGATATAAAGTATAAGGTTATCGGGGTCTTTTAATCTCATCAAAAAATTTATTGAGGCGTATGATTTTCAAATAGATAGAGATAGGACTGACTTATTGGCAGGTGGTTGATAGACAGATCAGGAACTGAATTACATTGAGCTCGCCGTGGGCGGGTTACATCAATTTTTAGGGGGCGCGCATGCATAAACCGGTCAATTGGGGTGTTCTGGGTGCAGCCAGATTCGCACGACAACACATGGCGCCCGCCATCCATGCGGCAGAGGGCGCGCGGCTGGCGGGGTTGGCGACCTCGGATACGGCCAAGGCCGAGCCCTTTGCTAGATATTGCCCTGATTTGAATGTCTACAACAGCTATGAGGCATTGCTAGCCGATCCTGAGATTGAGGCGGTGTACATCCCGCTGCCCAACCATCTTCACGTCGAATGGAGCCTGAAGGCGCTGGATTCGGGCAAGCATGTGCTGTGCGAAAAGCCGATGACCATGCGGGCCGATGAGTTTGACGCGCTGATCGCAAAGAGGGACCAGACGGGTTTACTGGCTGCCGAAGCATATATGATCGTGCATCACCCTCAGTGGCTTCTGACCCATAAACTGATCGCGGACGGAGCGATCGGCCGGCTGGTCCATGTCACCGGGGCGTTCAGCTATGACAATCGGGCGGACACGGGCAACATCCGCAACCGTGCGGAAACCGGTGGGGGCGGGCTGCGTGACATCGGGGTGTATGTTATCGGCAGCGCTCGGTTTGCGACTGGGCAAGAGCCGGTCTCGGTCAGCGGTGCGATCCGGTGGGAAAATGACGTGGATGTCTTCACCGAAATACGCGCGCAGTTTCCCGAATTTACCTATTCCGCCTACGTCTCGACACGCATGCATCCACATCAGGAAATGGTGTTTCACGGAGAAGGTGGCATGATCCGTCTAACCGCTCCGTTCAATGCCCGTGTGTTCGGCGAGGCGCGGGTTGAACTGCACCGACCGGGCCTTGAGGTTCTGGTGCCCCGGTTTCCTGCGGACAACCACTATCAATTGCAGGTCGAAGCGTTCTGCCGATCGGTTCGCGAAGGGGTTGAATATCCCTGTTCGTTGGAATTCGTGAGGGGCACACAAGAGGTTATCGATCAGGTCTTTGACGCCGCCGTTTCGCTCTAGCTTGCCACCCCTGTGGTGTCTCGCGTATCCTGTCCCGACCGGATCAGGAGGGTAAAATGGCGGGCGGCTGGGCGCGCGAT
This sequence comes from Ruegeria sp. SCSIO 43209, assembly GCF_019904295.1. Classification (NCBI taxonomy): domain Bacteria; kingdom Pseudomonadati; phylum Pseudomonadota; class Alphaproteobacteria; order Rhodobacterales; family Roseobacteraceae; genus Ruegeria; species Ruegeria sp. SCSIO 43209. The sequence goes on along the minus strand of NZ_CP065359.1, from coordinate 1,729,624 downwards.
GGCGCGGTGAGTGAACAGATCGAAGCGTCGATTTCGGATGAGCTGGCGCGGATGCAGGCGCAAAAGCGACCTTTGGGCGAAAGCCTGACCCATTGCGCCGAATGCGAAGAACCGATCCCCGAAGAACGCCGCCTTGCTTTGCCCGGCGTAAAGCTGTGCCTGGACTGCCAGCAAGAGCGTGACAGCAGCTTCAAGACCCGCGGCGGGATCAATCGGCGGGGTTCGAAAGACAGTCAGCTGAAATAACGCTAGGAGCGCCCGGTGAAGGATCAGCCGCAGAGATCATTACTGCAAAACGGGTTGGTTCTTGGGTTCCTCGCCGCGTTTCTATGGGGCACGCACAGCGTTATCGTGCGGTACCTGACCAGTGATCTCGGCGGGTTACAGATTGCCGTATCGCGCCTGTTCATTGCTGCATTAGCGATTTATTGCATGTTGCGGTTGATGGGCGCGCGGGTCTCGGTCCAGTACAGGGATTGGAACTTCCGGCTGGCGGTGTTGTCGACGGTGGTGAACTATATCCTGTTCCACATAGGCCTGGAACATACAGGTGCCGCAAATGCGATGGTGCTGGAAAATACCGCGCCGTTTTTCGTGTTGATATTCCTGTATTTCTTCGCGGATACCGCCGTTGGCCGGACTGATGTATTGGCGACTCTGCTGGCGATCCTCGGTGTGTTTCTGACTGTCTATCGGGATTTTCAAGGCGGGGGAGAGCCCCTGCTTGGCGATCTGATGGAAATTGGGGCGGGGCTCAGCTGGGCGGTGTTCCTGATTTCCAGCAGCCGCGCGATGCAGTCATCGGAGACCACCGCCGAAAGGTTGAACTTCCTGTTTGGCATCTTTTTGTGTTCGGGCATTTTGCTGGTGCCACTGGCGGCTTTTTCGTTTCAGATACCAACCGCAAACGATGTGATCTTCTTGATCCTTCTGGGCGTTTTGCCCACCGCGCTTGCCTATTATCTTTGGTACGAAGCCGCCGCGCGCGTGTCGACCTTGACGGCGACGCTGCTATTCGCCGCATCGGTTGTGTTTACCTTTGTCAATTCGGCGCTGTTTCTGGGCGCAACGATAACTCCGCTTGCGATTGTCGGCGCGGTATTGATCGTGACGGCCATTTTTGTGACGACGATGAAATCAACCAAAGAGAAATGAGGCAGCCCATGCAGGCTGCCCCGTAGCTTTAGCTTTCCATCGCTTCCAATTCGTCAATAAAGCCCGAGATCATCGACAGACCTTTGTCCCAGAACTCGGGATCGCTGGCGTCCAGTCCGAACGGGGCCAGAAGCTCTTTATGGTGCTTCGAGCCACCGGCGCGCAGCATTTCGAAATACTTGTCCTCGAACCCGTCCGCACCGCTTTCGTAGACCGAGTAGAGCGCGTTCACGAGACCATCGCCGAAGGCATAGGCGTAGACGTAGAAGGGCGAGTGGACAAAGTGCGGGATATAGGCCCAGAAGGTCTCGTACCCGTCCATGAATTCGAATGCCGGGCCAAGGCTTTCGGCCTGAACGCTCATCCAAAGGGCGTTGATGTCGTCAGGCGTCAGCTCACCTTCGCGGCGCGCGGCGTGCAGCTTGCATTCGAAGTCGTAGAACGCGATCTGGCGGACGACTGTGTTGATCATGTCCTCGACCTTACCGGCCAGCAGCACCTTGCGCTGTTCCGGGGTTTCGGCCTGATCAAGCATTTTGCGGAAGGTGAGCATTTCGCCAAACACGCTGGCGGTTTCAGCCAAGGTCAACGGGGTCGATGACAGCATCTCGCCCTGATCGGCGGCCAGTACCTGATGCACGCCGTGGCCGAGCTCATGCGCAAGGGTCATCACGTCGCGCGGCTTGCCCAGATAGTTGAGCATCACGTAGGGATGAACCTCGGTCACGGTGGGATGCGCAAAGGCGCCGGGCGCTTTGCCGGGCTTCACCGCCGCGTCGATCCAACCTTTTGAGAAGAAGGGGGCTGCGATCTCACCCATCCGAGGATCAAACGCGTTGTAGGCGTCCATCACCGTCTTCTCGGCCTCGGCCCAGTCAACGATCCGGGTGTCTTCCATCGGCAATGGCGCGTTGCGGTCCCAGACCTGCATGACGTCCAGACCAAGCCACTTGCGCTTCAGCTCATAATACCGATGGCTCAGCTTGGGGTAGGCGGCCACAACGGCCTCGCGTAGGGCTTCGACCACTTCGGGCTCAACGTCGTTTGACAGATGGCGACCAGTCTGGGCAGTTGGCATGTTGCGCCAGCGATCGACGATCTCTTTCTCCTTGGCTTGCGTGTTATGAACGCGCGCGAAGGTTTTGATATTGCTCTGGAAAACGCTCGCAAGCTCGCGCGCAGCGGCCTCACGCTTGGTGCGATCCTGTTCGGTCAGCAAGTTCAGCGTGCCTTCGATATTCAGCTCTTCACCATCGACGGTGAAGGTCAGACCCGCGATTGTTTCGTCGAACAGGCGTTCCCACGCGTCACCGACAACGCCGAGGTCGTGCAGAAATTTCTCAAGTTCGTCGGACAGCTGATAGGGCTTCATTGCACGGATGCGACGGAACACGGGCTCGTATCGTGCCAGATCGGCATTGGCGGCGAAATGCGCGGCCAGCACGTCGTCGTCTATGCGGTTCAGTTCCAACGTGAAAAACACCAGCGGCGTGGTGAATACAGTGATCTTCTCCTGCATGTCCGACAGGAACTTGGCGCGATCCGCGTCGGTGGTCAGTTGGTAATAGCGCAATCCGGCAAAGGACATGATCCGCCCGGCGATGGCGTTGATCTTTTCGTTGCGCAGCACGCAGGTCAGTAGGCCAGCTGCGTCCAATTCGGCCAGCTTACCCTCATAATCAGTGGCAAAGGACGCACATTCGCCCTCCAACCAGTCCAGATCGCGGGCCAGTTCGGGTGCATCTTCCGAGGCATAGAGGTCCGTCAGATCCCATTCCGGCAAATTGCCCAGATCATCGGCACCGCCGCCTGCATTTGCATCACGGACGGGAAAGGGAAGGTCGCGCATGGAACACCTCGAATAAACTGCGTTGGCAAACATTTAGGCGCGGCACGTCCGGATCACAAGCAAGCTGTCGGCTTGGGCCTTAATGACAGGGCTCGGGTTTTGCTTTCGCCGCGGCTGCCGCGAAATGTGCAGCAAGTTGATCAAAGACCGGCCCGCGCACCTCGGGCGCCTCCATCAGAACTTCGTGTTCGCCGTTGGGAATCTCGACCAGAGTACCGCTAGGCCAGTTGGCCATACGTGCCCGAATGGCCTTGCGGTCCACGATCTGTTCGTGGCTGCCCAAGAAGGTCAGGGCAGGGATCTCGGGCGCGGTCTGTTCCATGAGCCAGGTGCATTCATCCAGCGCCTCGCGCAGCCAGATGGTCGACGGTGCGCCCAAAGCAAGTTCAGGGTGTGCGGCCAACTGATCCTGCATCATTCGGTACATCGCCGGATCGCGTGTCAGCACGTTTCCTTCGAAGGGCTGTGAGGCCACATAGCTCTCCAGCGTGGTGGTGGGCGGTGTTTTCTCGCCCAAACCCAACCGTGGGCCCCAATAGGCGGTTAGCTGGCTGAGCGGCTTCATGATTGGTGTAAAGAATATGCCCCACATCGGGCCCGTAAAGGCGCAGGCCGCAAAATCAGCCCCCTCCAGAACGGCGCGAAGCCCGATAGCTCCGCCCATGGAATGGCCTATGACGTACCAGGGCTTGGGCAACTCGAGTTGTTCGGCCAGTTTCAGTATTGAGCGAACGTCGTGCTGGTAATCGGCGAATTGTTCGATATGACCGATCCGCGGATCATCCAGCAGGCGATCTGCAAGCCCTTGCCCGCGCCAATCGACCGCGAGGCTTGCAAAGCCCCGGTTCACAAATTCCTTGGCGGTATCACCATATTTTTCGATGTATTCCGTGCGACCGGGGAACAGCATCACCGTGCCGTGCGTATCGCCTCCGGGCAGCCAATGTGCCACGCGGATACGTTTGCCATCTTCGGTGATCAGCCAATGCGCCGCACCATCGGCAGGGCCGCCGGCCACGTCTTCGAATAAGGGGGCCGGCGAAAACTCCATCAGGCCAGCACCGAGGCGAGTTTCATGGCAATACCCATGTCTCCGTCAACGCTCAGCTTGCCGGACATGAACGCACCGGTTGGGTTCAGGTCGCCGCTGAGAATCTGTTCAAAGGTGTCCGCATCGGCGCTGAGGGTCACATCAGCATCTTCGTCGCTTACCCGCGCACCGCTTGCATCCAGAATGATAGAACCCAGATCGGCAATGGCAAATTTGGCTGACGCATCGAAATCGCCGCCCGACAGTTTCTCATTCAATGCCGCCGCGGCTTTTTCCAGAATATCGCTCATGGTCTTCCTCATATTGTTCATGCGCCGTGAATGGACATCCCCGGTCGCTACGCTACACTGACCATTGTTATGGGTATTGCAATCACCAATCTCAAACGTACCGTCGCGGCACTTGCCGTCATAGTCACGTTTTCCACCAGTTGCATCGCGCAGCAGGCGGATTCGCGGGACGAGGCGTCACTGTTGCAGCAACTGGCGCAATCGACGCCCGAACAGGCCATCGGATTGGATCGGCAATTGCAGGCGCTGTGGTCACAATCAGGTTCGGCTTCGGCGGATTTGCTGTTGGAACGCGGACGCGAAGCGCTGGATGACGGGGATATCGAGGCCGCGCTTGATCATTTGACGGCGCTTACCGATCACGCACCCGAGTTTGCCGAGGGTTGGCATGTGCGCGCTTCGGTTTTCTTCGGCATTGACAGGTTTGGCATGGCTGCGGCGGATCTTGAACAGGCATTGACCCTGAATCCGAACAACTACGACGCTATTTACGGCCTTGGCCTCATCTTTGAGATCGTGGGCAAGCCAGAACAAGCACTTGAGGCCTATTCACGTGCGCTGGCTATACATCCCCATCATGAAGAAGTAACCAATGCCGTGAATCGGCTGAAGCCTCAGGTTGAAGGCAAGGCGCTGTAAGTCTCAGGGCGCAGGGGGCAAAGGTGAGCGGGTCATCCCGAATCGTGGCCGTACTTGGCCCGACGAACACAGGTAAAACTCACTACGCGATTGAACGTATGCTGGGGTACCGGACCGGTGTCATCGGTCTGCCGCTGCGGCTGCTCGCGCGCGAGGTCTATGACAAGATTGTCGCTATTCGCGGTCCGTCTGTTGTGGCGCTGGTGACAGGCGAGGAACGGATCGTACCGCCGCGCACACAATACTGGGTCTGTACAGTTGAGGCGATGCCAGAAGGCATGGGCACTGATTTTGTGGCGATTGACGAAATTCAGCTTTGCGTGGATCCCGAACGCGGCCATGTCTTTACTGATCGCCTGTTGCGGTCGCGCGGCACCAATGAAACGCTATTCCTCGGCTCTGACACCATGCGCGGCCCCATCGCGGCCCTTGTGCCCGAAGCGCAGTTCATCCGGCGTGAACGGATGTCTCAGCTGGTCTATTCCGGTTCGAAAAAGATCAGCCGAATGCCTGCGCGCAGTGCGATCGTCGGATTCTCGGTCGATAACGTCTATGCGATCGCCGAGCTGCTTCGTCGCCAAAAGGGCGGGGCGGCGGTCGTCATGGGGGCGCTCAGCCCTCGCACGCGGAATGCGCAGGTTGACCTCTATCAAAACGGTGAGGTTGATTATCTGGTGGCTACGGATGCCATCGGTATGGGGTTGAACCTGGATGTGAACCATGTGGCGTTCTCATCTCTGACCAAGTTTGATGGCCGCCGAATGCGGCCTCTGGCCCCCAACGAGTTGGCCCAGATCGCAGGACGGGCCGGGCGCGGAATGTCGGATGGCACGTTTGGTGTGACGGGCGAGGCTCCGCCGCTGGATGAGGGCGTAGCCCAAGCCATTATGGACAGCCGGTTCACGCCTATGAAAAAGTTGAATTGGCGGAATGCCGCTTTGCGGTTCGGCTCAATCGACGCACTAATCGACTCGCTTGAGGTCAGCCCAGACAATGAGCACCTGATCAAAGCGCGGCCAGCTGACGATCTGAACGTCCTGAAATCTCTGTCCCAAGTCACCGAAGTCGTTGCCCGTGCCAGCGATGGACCGTCGATCCGTTTGCTATGGGATGTGTGCAGAATCCCCGATTTTCGCGGCATCAGCCATGCCGAACATGCCAGCCTGCTTGAGGTGATCTATGGCCATCTGCATGAGCGCGGAAGTATCCCCGATGATTTCATGGCGCGGCAAATCCGCCGTATCGACCAAACCCATGGCGACATTGATGCATTGTCCAAAAGGTTGGCATATATTCGCACTTGGACATATGTTGCGCAACGAAACGGTTGGGTGCGTGACGAATCCCATTGGCGCGAGGAAACGCGCACTGTAGAAGACAGGCTGTCGGACGCTCTTCACGACCGTTTGACTCAGCGATTTGTGGACCGGCGCACGTCAGTGTTGCTGCGCCGGCTCAAACAGAAGGAGGCCCTTTTGGCCGAAGTAAATGACAAGGGTGAAGTGACCGTCGAAGGCGAATTCGTCGGTCGTCTGGAAGGGTTCCGGTTTACCCCGGACAAAAGCGCGCAGGGGACTGAAGCGAAAGCCTTGAAGTCAGCCTCTCTGCAAGCACTCGCGCCGCAATTCCATCTGCGTGCCGATCGCTTCTACAATGCGCCCGATACCGAAATTGATTTCACCGATCAGGGTGGCCTGATGTGGGGCGAGTATGCCGTGGGCAAACTTGTTGCCGGTGCCGAGCCTCTCAAGCCTGTGGTCGAGGTTTTTGTCGATGAGGCCGCCGGGCCGGACGTGGAACAGAAGGTTCAGCGCCGCCTGCAGCATTTCATCGACCGCAAAGTGGCAGCCCTGTTCGAGCCGCTGCTGAACCTGTCGCGGGATGAAGAATTGACGGGCCTGGCGAAGGGCTTTGCCTTCCGTATGGTCGAGTCGTTGGGCGTGCTGCCGCGCGCGCAGGTCGCGCAAGAGGTCAAGGATCTGGATCAGGATGCCCGTGGTGCACTGCGTAAACATGGCATCCGGTTCGGTCAATTCACCATCTTCATGCCGCTGCTGCTAAAACCCGCGCCAACGCGCCTGCGTCTGGTACTTTGGGCATTGTCCGGTGGCTTGCAGGAGTTCCCCGAAGCACCACCTCCGGGTCTGGTTACCGTTCCGGTCGCCAAGGACGCGCCGCAGGGCTATGACACCATGTGCGGCTACCGCGATGCGGGCGAACGCTCGATCCGGATCGATATGCTGGAACGGTTGGCCGACATGCTGCGGTCCGAGGATAGCCGCGGTGGGTTCGAAGCCAAACCCGACATGTTGTCAATTACCGGCATGACCTTGGAACAGTTTGCAGACCTGATGCAGGGACTGGGTTACAAGGCCGAACGCGGCGAACGTGAGAAGGCCAAACCGGTCCCCACGGAGCAGCCTGTGGCGGAAGCTGAGGAACAACCCGTCGTCGATGAGACACCGACCGCAAATGCCGAAGCGGATGACGTCGGTATAACCGCCGAGACGGCAGCCGAAGCCTCCGAAAGCACCGAGGCGGCAACCGAGGCTCCGGCCACTGAGAAATCAGCAGAGTCCAAATCGTATGAGCCCGAAATTGAGGTGTTCTACACCTTCACTTGGGGGCGCCAACGTCAGCAAAACCGTGGCCCGCGTCGCGAGCAGGGGCAGGGCAAGGGCAAGCCGCGTGGTAAACCTCAGGGCAAGCCGCATAGCAAGAAGGGGGGCAAGCCTCAGGGCGCCAAGACCTTCTCGTCACGGCCACCCAAAAAGGAAAAGGCAATCGATCCCGATAACCCATTTGCGGCAGCGTTGATGGGTCTGAAGGACGGCAACTGATCCGCGATGGCCGAGGCCAAGCTGCGGATCGACAAATGGTTGTGGCAGGCGCGGTTCTTCAAGACCCGTAGCCTGGCCGCCAAACAGGTCAGCGGCGGCCATGTGCGTCTGAACGGAAATCGGGTGCTGAAACCGGCGCAAGCGGTGGCACCCGGAGATGTCCTGACCTTTCCGCAGGGGCGTATTGTTCGGGTTGTACGTATCGAAGCGCTTGGCGTGCGTCGCGGCCCGGCCCCCGAGGCGCAAGCTTTGTACTTTGATATGACCGAAAAGCAGGACGTATCGCCCAAGAATCCTGCGTTTGAGGGAAAAGGTCGTCCAACCAAGAAAGAAAGACGCGCGCTTGATCTTTCTCGCATCCCAAAGGGGTGATCTGACCTTGAAGCGGCGGTCAGACTGGATTAGCTAGTCGCCAAAGCGCAAACGGGAAATCCAACATGACCTACGTTGTCACCGAAAACTGCATTGGCTGCAAATACACCGACTGTGTCGAGGTTTGTCCGGTGGATTGTTTCTACGAAGGTGAAAACACATTGGTCATTCACCCCGACGAATGCATTGACTGCGGTGTCTGCGAACCCGAATGCCCCGCCGACGCCATCCGCCCGGACACCGAGCCGGGGATGGAGCAGTGGGTCGAGTTCAACCGGAAATACTCGGAAATGTGGCCGGTGATCGTGACCAAAAAAGACCCCTTACCCGAGGCCGAGGAACGCGACGGCGAAGAAGGCAAGATGGAGAAATATTTCTCGGAAGCCCCCGGCGAGGGCGGTTGACCGATTCGGCAGCCGGTTACCGTTCATTTGGCATCAATCTGTGCATTAATTAGTTGAGGTAGAAAGGGAATTTCCCATTTACCTTGGCGCGGTCTTTTGAGTGTCGCAAATTTGTGATATACTAGGGACCGAATGATGACTGTGATTGGGATGTGCTCCGTAAGTATGCTCGCTTTGGAGTTCTGAATTTACGACAAATAAGCCGCCTGACGGGGCCATGCAGGGCCTCGGCTGTGGTGCTTTTGTCGTCTCATATCCCGATCAGAAATGAAGGATGAATATGAATGTCGAAATCGAAAAAGCTTGAGTTCCGCCCGAACGATTATGTCGTCTACCCGGCTCATGGCGTAGGTCAGATCGTATCAATCGAAGAGCAGGAAGTTGCAGGCTTCTCGCTTGAGCTGTTCGTGATTTCTTTTGAAAAAGACAAGATGACCCTGCGGGTACCAACCAACAAGGTCACCGAATCCGGTCTGCGGTCGCTTAGCTCGCCGGATGTTATCAGCCAGGCAATGAAGACGCTTAAAGGCAAGGCCAAGGTCAAACGCGCCATGTGGTCGCGCCGGGCGCAGGAATACGAGCAAAAGATCAACTCGGGCGACTTGATCTCGATCGCCGAAGTGGTCCGCGACCTGCACCGCACCGACGACCAGCGCGAGCAGAGTTATTCCGAGCGTCAGCTTTACGAAGCCGCCCTGGAACGTCTGACACGCGAAGTGGCCGCGGTTTCTGGCGCCGATGAGATTTCGGCTGCCAAACAGGTCGATGAGGTTCTGACCTCACGCGCAGCCTGATCGCGTTCGAGAAAATTTAAGGGTCGTCCCGATATCCGGGGCGGCCCTTTTTCGTGACTAGGCGCTTGGTCTTGTGGTGTGTGTCGGGTATTTTTCTGTAACTGCAGGAAGATACGGGGACATGATGAAGCAAACTGTCAAGTTTCTCTACATCAGCCACGAGCCGGTCTCGGTCTGGTTTCGCTATGGGCTGATCCTGTTCGATATCGCCTCGATCATCTTTTTTGTCTCCACGGCGAATATCCCGCATGGGCCTGGGCTGACGGCGGCAAGTTTGGGTGTCGGGCTGATCATCCTAATGGATTTCTGCGCGCGGATGTGGATTTCCAAAGACCGCTGGAAACTGCTGCGCCAGATTTACACGATGGCAGACATCGTTGTGATCGTGTCGCTGCTGCTTGACCCGTTCCTGACCGGCAATCTCGCGTTTCTTCGGATATTGCGCGCGTTGCGGCTGATCCATTCCTATCATCTGCTGCGGGATTTGCGCCGAGATAGTCCTTTCTTCCGAACCCACGAGGACGCGGTGATTGCGGCGATCAATCTGATGGTCTTTGTTTTTGCAACCTCGACTGCAGTACTGGTCTTTTTCGTCCCCGAAGATGCGCAGACCCCCTATATCGACGCGCTTTATTTCACTATGGCGACCCTGACGACAACGGGGTTCGGAGATATCACGCTGGGCACACCAGCGGGAAAGCTGTTTTCCGTTTTCATCATGGTTGTTGGCGTGGCGTTGTTTGTCCGTCTGGCGCAGGCGATCTTCATGCCGCAGAAAGTGCGCTACAAATGCCCAAGCTGCGGCCTGTTCCGGCACGATCCGGATGCTGTGCATTGCAAACACTGTGGCGCGACGCTGCGCATTGAAACCGGTGGGGCGTCTTAGATTGAGGCTGTTAGCGCCAGGAGGAAGATGATTTCCGAGACCTGCTGCGTGGCCCCCAGAATATCACCGGTTTGGCCACCGATCTTGGTCTTGGCGATGCGAGCGACAAAAGCCGCTGCAAGTAGGGCGCAGAGCATCGGCGTGATGGCTGATCCACCCAGCAGCAATAGCGACAGGACGATAGCCAACACGATACTGGCCAGCACCGCAGACAAGGGGGGCGCACCAACCGAATGGCTCAGCCCCGATTTGCGAGCGTTGGGTAGCGCGCGCATCAGCACGGGCATCATGGCGCGTGAGAACAGGCAGGCGGCCAATATGCCCGTCAACAGACCCGCACCGATCACTGCCATGACAGCAGCAATTCGAAGCAGTTGGCCCAGCAACAGGGCCAGTACGCCGTAAGTACCGATATGGCTGTCCTTCATGATCTCCAGTCGACGTTCGGTCGTGAAGCCGCCCCAAAGCCCGTCGGCCGTATCGGCTAGCCCGTCTTCGTGCATCGCTCCGGTTGCGATGATCAACGTGGCGACCAGCAGGGCGGCGGTGGCAAGGGTTGGCAGCTGCGCCCAGATTGCAATCCAGGCGACGCCGCAAGCCAGCGCCCCCACAACAAGCCCGGCAAGGGGATAGGCCCAAGCCGCACGCGACTGGCGGGTGAACGCTTGATCGGGCAGGCGCGGTAGGGGCAGGCGCGTCAAAAGGACCAGAGCCAGCGGGATATCCCACAGGGAAAACGGGGCGGTGTCGTTTTTGGTCACTCCCAGGCCTTTCCGGGTCTTGTTGCTTTGCCAGCATTGGTTAAACACACACAACCACTCTGATGCAACGAGGCTTTCCATGCTGCCCGAACTCAATGACCTGAACAGTTTCCGCAATGCGCTGACCGGCGCACCCGGTCCGGACACCGCTGCCAAGCAGGGCGCGGAAGAGCGCAACGGTCAACTAACCAAACCGCCCGGCGCGTTGGGGCGGCTTGAGGATCTGGCGATCTGGTATGCAGGTTGGCGCGGGGATGCGCGGCCTCGGATCGATGCGCCGCAGGTCATCGTGTTTGCTGGCAACCATGGCGTAACTGCTCAAGGTGTCTCGGCGTTCCCGCCCGAAGTGACGGTGCAGATGGTCATGAATTTCGAACATGGCGGCGCGGCGATCAACCAGTTGGCAAAGGCTGCGGGCGCGAAGATGGACGTGCACGCGCTGGAGCTGGACCGTCCGACCGCAGATTTTACCCAAGCCCCCGCGATGAGCGAAGAGGAATTGCTAAGCGCACTGCGCACAGGATGGCAGTCGGTTGATCCGCAGGCCGATCTGCTGGTTGTTGGAGAGATGGGGATCGGAAATACCACGCCGGCTGCCGCCATCGCTTGCGCGCTGTTTGGCGGGGATTCTGCCGACTGGACCGGCCGCGGGACCGGTGTGGATGATGCAGGTCTGGCGAACAAAACCCGGGTTGTTGCGGAAGGCGTCGCTCTGCATGGTCAGGGCGATGGACTTCATATTCTAAGGTGTCTCGGCGGACGCGAGATTGCGGCTATGGCTGGTGCGATAGCCGCCGCGCGCGTATTGCGGATACCGGTTATTCTGGATGGATTCATCTGCACCGCAGCTGCAGCCTGTCTGGCGCAGATTTCGGAAACAGCACTGGATCACACCATCGCGGGCCACCAAAGTGCCGAGGGCGCACATGCCGCGATGCTGGACAAGCTGGGCAAAGAGCCGTTGCTGAGCCTCGGCCTGCGCCTGGGCGAAGGCTCGGGCGGAGCGTTGGCGATCAACATTCTGAAAAGCGCGGTTGCTTGTCATTCCGGCATGGCGACATTTGCTGAAGCGGGTGTGTCGGACGGTTAAGCCGACTTCTTGGCGTGTTCCTCGGCCAGTTCCAGCAGCGCGGTTTCCAGATCTTTTTCCAGTTGCCGCGCACGCTCGATGTATTTCTTGTTTTCGGCTGTCGGCATGCCGGGGATCCACAGTTCTGCAAGCTCGCGCACCGATCCCCGGTCGTGGTGATAGAAGGTCTGCTCGGCCTGTGCGGCCTCGTATTCACTGAGGCCGATATTCTCCAAAACATAGCGGCCCGCGCGTAGCGATCCGTCGAACATCTCGCGGACAATGTCGTTGGCCCCGGCCTGATAGAGTTCATAGACGTGGTTGCGGTCGCGGGCGCGGGCGATGATGTGCAGATCGGGCCGCTGGCGGCGGGCATATCCGACGAGACGGGTGACCTGTTTGTAGTCATCCATGGCCGCGACAAGGACCGCTGCCTTTTCGATTCCAGCAGCGCGCAGCAATTCGGGGCGAGTGGGGTCGCCAAGGAAGCCTTTGACACCGAACCGTCGCATCAGCTGGATCGTTTCGATATCGTGGTCCAGAACAACTGTTTTAAACCCACTTGCCTGTACCAGCCGGTTGACGATCTGCCCAAAGCGACCGATCCCGGCGATGATGACAGGGCCTTTTTCGTCAATCTGATCGGGTTCAACCTGCGGATTGCTCTCGCCGAGAAAGCGCGAAAGTACGTCGTAGACGATAAACAGAAGCGGTGTGATCAACATGGTCAGCGCAATGATCATCAACAGTTTTTGCGACAAACCCGGCGGAATCACGTTCTGCTGCGTAGAAAACGCCAACAAGACAAAGCCGAATTCACCGGCCTGGGCCAAACCCAGCGTGAACAGCCAGTGATCGCGCCCGCGCAGCTTGAAGGCGCGCCCGACGATGAACAGGATGATCCCCTTGGCCAGTATGACCAGCAAGGCCAAACCGATCAGGTCAAACGGGTCGGCGAAGAAATACCCGATATCGATCCCAGCGCCCACGGTGATGAAGAACAGGCCCAGCAACAGCCCCTTGAACGGCTCAAGGTCGCTTTCCATTTCGTGTCGAAACTCCGAACTGGCCAGAACCACTCCGGCCAGAAACGCGCCAAGAGCGGGCGACAGGCCCACAAGGGTCATCAGGAACGAGATGCCGACCACGATCATTAGCGCCAGTGCCGTATACATCTCGCGCAGGTGGGTGGCGTGGATGAAACGGAACAGTGGGCGGGTCAGGTAGATGCCGGCCAATACGACAAACGCGACGGCGCCAATGGTGACAAGCGTAACGGCCCAGCCGGGCAGACCTTCGACCAGCGAGAGTTTGGCGTGATAATCCGCGTCTTTGGCTATGCCTACGCCACGGCTGATGGAGCCGTCATCTTCGATGTGGATGCTTGCGGGCAGGGCAAGCAGCGGCAGGAAAGCTAGGATCGGGATTACGGCAATGTCCTGCGTCAGCAGGACCGAGAAGGTCGCTCGACCTCCGTTGGTTTGCATCAGGCCCTTTTCGGATAGGGTCTGCAGCACGATTGCAGTGGAAGAAAGTGACAAGGTTAATCCAACCGCCAGCGCCACCGACCACTGATGACCCGCATAGAACGCCACAGCTGCGATTGCGGCGGTCGACAGGCCGACCTGCAGCCCGCCCAAGCCTAACAATTTGTCCCGCATATCCCACAAGGCACGGGGCTCAAGCTCGAGCCCGATCAGGAACAGCATCATCACGACGCCGAATTCGGCCACATGCTGCAGGCTTTCCGTCTCGGCCCCGACAAGGCCTAAAATGGGACCAATCGCGATGCCTGCGGCCAGATAACCCAGCACCGATCCCAGACCCAGACGGGCGGAAAGCGGCACTGCGATCACCGCAGCTGCCAGATAGATCGATGCCTGATAAAGGAACTCGTTCATTATTGTCCTCTTAAATCCGCTCAGGTCGGGAGCGGCGCGTCGCGTTTCAATTGGTCCATTACGATCTGGCTTTGCACCCGTGCAACTGCAGGATGCGGCAGGATCACTTCGTGAAGCAAGGTATTGAGTGCGGATAAGTCGTCACAATAGACATGAAGCAGGTAATCTGCCTCACCTGTCATCGTCCAGGCGCTGGTGATCTCGGGGCGGGTGTTGACCATGCGGGCGAAGCCTGCGGATTGTTCGGGGCCATGAGTGCCCAGATGCACCTGAATGAACCCCTGAACCTGTAGCCCCAGCCTCAGCGGGTCCAGTCGTGCGGTGTACCCAGTGATATAACCCTCGGCCTCAAGGCGCTGTCGGCGACGGCCCGCCTGACTGGCGGATAGATTCAGCACATCACCCAATTGCTGCGACGTCAGATGCGCGTCGCGCTGCAAAGCTGCGAGTATTCCGATATCAATCCGATCCAGCACGTGCGGCGTTTCCTCAAGATTTGCAATCAATATGCGGAAAGTACGCATCTAAACTTAGTTTATACGAAAACAATGCGCAGAAACAGCACTCATTAAGGCGTATTTTTGAATCAGCAAAGAAATTCCTGTTTTCCGAGGAGACGCGCCATGGGTCCTTTCCCGCATAACGCCCCGAAATCTGTCATCAGCGAAGAAAACCCAGCCGGTACCGACGGGTTTGAGTTTGTTGAATTCGCACACCCCGAGCCGCAAGAGCTGCGAGACCTGTTTGCGCGAATGGGCTTCGACTATGTCGGCTATCACCGCGACACCCCCAAGGTCGAGCTTTGGCAACAGGGTGATGTAACCTACATCCTGAACGCGGATCCTGACAGTTTTGCAGCCAAATTCGTGGCCGAGCACGGCCCCTGCGCCCCTGCCATGGGCTGGCGCGTTGTTGATGCTCAGAAGGCTTATGAGCACGCGATCGCCAAAGGGGCTGAGCCTTATGATGGCGCAGACAAGACCATGAACGTTCCGGCGATCAAGGGCATTGGTGGTTCGCTGATCTACTTCATCGATCAGTATTACGACACTTCGCCCTACAACGAGGAATTTGAATGGCTGGAGCAGTCAAAACCGCGCGGCGATGGGTTCTACTATCTCGATCACCTGACCCACAACGTGTTCAAGGGCAACATGGACAAGTGGTTCAAATTCTACGGCGACCTGTTCAACTTCCGTGAAATCCGCTTTTTCGACATTCAAGGTAAGTTCACCGGGCTTTACAGTCGCGCGTTGACTTCACCTTGTGGTCGCATCCGTATTCCGATCAATGAAGATCGTGGCGAGACCGGACAGATCGTCTCCTACCTGAAGAAGTACAACGGCGAAGGCATCCAGCATATCGCGGTGGGCAGCGACGACATCTACGCCTCGACCGATGCCATTGCCGAGAAGGGTCTGAAGTTCATGCCCGGTCCGAACGAGGCCTATTATGACATGTCTTACGACCGTGTGTCCGGCCATGATGAGCCCAAGCATCGGATGATGAAGCACGGCATTCTGATCGACGGCGAAGGCGTTGTTGATGGCGGTGAGACCAAGATTCTGCTGCAGATCTTTTCGAAAACAGTTATTGGCCCGATCTTCTTTGAGTTCATTCAGCGTAAAGGGGATGACGGGTTTGGTGAAGGCAATTTCAAGGCCCTGTTTGAATCGATCGAACGTGAGCAGATCGAGTCGGGTGAAATCTCGGCAGCCTAAACATGAACCAATGAAATCAACCGAGCGCCGTGTCTGACCGACATGGCGCTTTTTCTTTACCCGCGCGGCATCTTGAGCGTGATGTTCTTGCCGCGCTTCTGATAGCGCAACTCGCTGTCGCCGATAGCGATGACATTACCTCCGTCGATGCGATCGCCCACCTTCAGCTTTTTATAGCGTCCGCTGGGCAGGCGGACCAAAGCACGGCGGTTTGCCGGGGTGCCGTACACGCCGATTAGGTTCAACTTGCGCAGGTTAATCGCGTTGTCGATGGTTGCTTGTCTCGCAACTGAAGCGGAAGACGGGATTTTGGGATTGACCGTTCTGGGCTGGAACGAACCAACTTCATCGGCATTACTGGCCACATTTGCGGTCGAGGCCAGCGCTGCACTCCCAGAACTAGGTTGCCGTGTCGCGCGCGCCGTGATGCTGGCAGGCCTGATTTTTGGACGGGGTACCCGTACAACAGCCAGCGCAGTCGGGGTTTCATCGACCTGCGGAGGGGTTTGCAGAGACTCGGGCCGCAGCTTGGGCCGGACCGAGGCCAGTTCTTGCCGGGATCGACCGCCAAGTTGCTGGCGTTCGAATTGATCCACCAGATTTTCCGGGCGTGGCCGTGGGCGAAACGCTGCGAGTCTCTCATCGACCTCTTCTATGACAACGGGTTCTGTTTCGAACCTGGTTGGGGGTTCGGGGGGCACGGATGCGGGACGACCCAGATAAACCATCACACCGGCCGGGTTCAGCGTGCCTTCGGCACTTGGCGTCACAAGTCCGCGTTCATCCAGGTTGAACCGCTGCCCCGCTTGGCCTGGCAAAGAGATCGACTCAAAAGACGCATCTGTGTCGAGGCTGGCAAGTTCGGGTAGTGCGACGGAATCGGTCGACAGGTCCGAGCGATCGACCGATGTGAGATATTGATTATCCACGCCAGCCACAGGCGCTGGCTCCAGATCTGAAGGTTCAACAGGGGCGGTGCCGGTAAACTCACGAAACTCGGTTCTGATCTCTGGCAGATCAGCGATGTCTTCGACCGGCTCCGGTTCAATCTTCAGTGCCTCGAGAATGGCCTCGTCCGTGGGGGTGAGCACCGGTTCTTCCTCTGCCACTTCAGGTTCTTGTGGGAGGCTTGCGATCTCGGTTTCCTGAGGTTCGGGTTGTGCCTGCGGTTCTGCAGTTGCAATTTCTGGCTCTGGCTGCAGCTCGGGCTCTAACGGTTCGGCCACTTCGACAATTTCGGGGTCAGAGCTGTTGTAAGACCAGACACCCAGCAACATTCCAACCACAACCGACGCTGCGATCGCAGGAATTGCAAAGCGTTTCAGATCCGTTCCTGTCTTGGCAGACGAGGGCAGTGCTTTGGTAGCAGGCTCAAATGCAGGGGGGGCTGCATCTTCAGCGATGGCGTGAACCGGTATGTCCGGCGTATCAACGGGTTTGGGGGCCGCAATCACAGCGTCCTCATCCACAATGATCGGCAGTTCCAGAAATGGCGCGTCCAGAGCATCGTTGCCGGTTGCGCTGACCCAGAATGCCTCGGGGATAAAGCCATGATCGGTGGCAAATGCGCTGGCTTCGTCCAGCGTTTGCTGGGCCACAGCGGCAACCGGGGTCTCAGTCCCCGCGTTGCCCGCGACATAAGCCAGCTCTGATAGCTCATAGGGCGTGGCTGCGGCCAACGTATCCTTGACCTTTTTCGCCGCTGCATCGGTGTCCAAACCATCGGTGTCGACAACCAAGAGGCGCACCTGATCGGATGGAATAACAAGCTTGCAACTCAGGTCATTTTCCAGCGCGAATCCCTGATCCCGAAGGGCCAGCATCTGGTCCGCGAAATCCGACGCATCTAACGGAACGGTTCCAATGCAGTACCAGTCTCCATCCGACTGATGATGCAAGGAAATGCCGTTTTCAGAAAATGACAGCGCAAAGGCGGGTTTCATAATCGCGATGAACCATAATTGTCGGCTTTTATGCAAACGCTTAGATGTCTGCCCGCCGAGATTAGAGCAGGAACTCGCCGAGGGAAAGAAAAAGGCACGTTTCCCCCTTGCCGTGTACGGGCCCGACCACCCATCTTGAGGGCAAGCATCAAGGAGGGATCATCTTGAAGACACTTGCTTTTTTGGCCGCCATGGCCGCTGCCACCGCGACTCTGCCCGCCCATGCGGAAGAACGTCGCATCTCGGTCAGCGGGACCGGTACGGCTCTGGTTGCACCCGATATGGCAACGATAACACTGGGCGTGACCAATCAGGATGCGCAGGCATCGGTAGCGATGCAGGCGACCTCGGACGCGGTGACGCAGATCCTCAAACGACTGGACGAAATGGGATTGGAGGCGCGCGATGTTCAGACGCGCGATCTTTCGCTTTCTCCGGTCTGGTCGGGGCGCAGCAATTCCAGCAATGAGCCACCCAAGATCACTGGGTTCACCGCGTCCAACCGCGTTTCGGTACGCGTGCGGGATCTGGATAATCTGGGCCAGATCATGGATGCGGTCATCAAAGATGGTGCCAATGATTTCGGCGGTCTGAGCTTTGGCGTGCAAGAGCCCAAACCGCTTGAGGCTGAAGCACGGGCCAAAGCTGTGGCAGATGCGACCGAGAAGGCGCAGCAACTGGCGCAGGCGTCCGGGGTTACGCTGGGTCCCGTCCTATCGATCAACGACCACGGCGGAGGTGTTCGCCCGATGGCTCAGATGCGCGAGATGGCGATGTCGGACGCCGGTGGCGTGCCGGTCGCAGGCGGAGAGATTTCCGTTTCGGTCAATATCGCGATGGAGTTCGAAATCGCGGAGTAATCTACGATCCAACCCGGGCTTGCAGCGGTTGGCGCTGCCGGCCCGATGCATCGAAATTCCCCGGCGCAAGCCAGTTCTCGAATGCCGCGCGAACGCGCGGCCACTCGCTGTCGATAATCGAAAACCACGCCGTATCCCGGTTGCGTCCTTTGTAATGTGTCGCCTGCCGGAAGACGCCCTCGAACGTGAAACCCAAACGTTCAGCTGCGCGTTTTGATGGCGCGTTCAGGGCGTCGCATTTCCATTCATAGCGGCGATAACCAAGCTCATCGAATACCCGGCGCATCATCAGATACATCACTTCGGTCGATTGCGGTTTACGCTGCAGCAGAGGTGAGAAATGGATGTGGCCCACTTCGATCGCACCCGCGGCTGGTTCGACTCGAAGGTACGAGGCCATCCCGACGGGTACCTCATCCGCGTCGAGCACTGTATGGAACATCGGGTCCGCATCCATGCAATTTGACTGCGCCCATGCGGTGAAATCCGCCTCAGAGTCGAACGGGCCGTAGGGAAGGTAAGTCCAATTGCGGCCGTCCATGTCATTGGCAAACGCCCGGTACAAGCCGGGCGCGTGCCTGTTTACATCCAATGGCACAACGGAACAGAACCGGCCCTGCATCGGTGTGTAAGGTGGCGTGGGGCGAGGGAACTCGCCCGTGACCGAAAAACCGATGGGTTGACCCAGTTCATTTGTGTTGTGCCCGGTCATCGGATCAGGCGCTGGCTTTGGACAGAGCCTGATCGAGATCAGCGATCAGATCGTCTGCATCCTCGATCCCGATGGACACGCGCACCACTCCAGGGCCTGCGCCTGCAGCTTCCTGCTGCTCGGGCGTCAACTGACGGTGTGTGGTCGAGGCCGAGTGGATGATCAGCGACCGTGCGTCGCCAAGGTTGGCCACGTGGCTGAAGATCTCAAGCGCGTTCACCAGCTTTACGCAGGCGTCATAGCCGCCCTTGACCGCAAAGGTGAACAGGGCGCCCGCGCCGCGCGGGTAGTGCTTTTTTACCCTGTCGCTATAAGGCGAGGATGGCAGGCCAGCATATGTCACGTAATCCACACGGTCGTCTGCCTCGAGCCACGCTGCTATTTTCTGCGCGTTTTCGACGTGGCGCTCCATCCGTAGCGATAGCGTTTCTATCCCCATCAGTGTGTAATGCGCCGCCTGAGGGTTCATCGTCATGCCCAGATCGCGTAGACCGATCGCGATGCCGTGGAATGTAAAGGCGAGCGGGCCGAAGGTCTCGTGGAATTTCAGGCCGTGATAGGCGGATTCGGGTTCGCTGAGCGAGGGGAACTTGTCATTCGCCGACCAGTCGAACTTGCCCGAATCCACGATGCAGCCGCCGGTCACGGTGCCGTTGCCGGTCAGGTACTTGGTGGTCGAGTGAACGACCAGAGTCGCGCCGTGTTCAATCGGGCGGCACAGGTAGGGCGTGGCCGAGGTGTTGTCGACGATCAGCGGAATGCCTGCTGCGTCCGCCACATCCGCCAGCGCACGGATATCGGTGACATAACCGCCCGGGTTGGCGATGGATTCGCAGAACACCGCGCGGGTGTTTTCGTCGATAGCGTCCTTGACGGCGTCCAGATCATCGGTATCAACGAATTTGGCCGACCAGCCGAAACGTTTGATCGTCTGGCTAAACTGCGTCACCGTCCCACCGTAGAGGCGGGTCGAGGCGACAACATTGCAGCCCGGCCCCATCAGCGGGAACAGCGCCATGATCTGCGCTGCGTGTCCCGAGGAACAGCAGACCGCACCGACACCGCCTTCAAGCGTCGCCACACGTTCCTGCAGCACCGCAACAGTCGGGTTGGTCAGTCGCGAATAGATAAAACCCACTTCCTGCAGGTTGAACAACGCGGCGGCGTGTTCCGCGTCGCGAAATACATATGCCGTGGTCTGGTAGATCGGTGTCTGGCGCGCGCCTGTGGCAGGGTCGGGGCGGGCCCCGGCGTGAATTTGCAGCGTGTCAAAACCGTAGGTGGGTCCGTCAGACATCGAGGAAATCTCCTGTTGGAATGTGTGTTGCTGAATCTCTAGGACATTGGCTCGCCCGGCACAATGTCCGCGTCACCGCAGCCAAAGCCCCTTGGACTTGATCGTTTTGCGAATGACCTGTTCGCGTGCGGGCAGGTTGTTTCGGTCGAACAATGCCCGGATCTTCGCACCCTTGCGCTGTATCACCAGCTTCTTCAGTGGATCATAGCCTTTGAGCACTTTTTTGATCTTGTTCGGGGCCACGACGGTTTCCAATACCTCGACCACATGATCGCTTTCGCGGGCGTAGAGCATCGGGAACAGGCGATAGTGGCAGCTAACCGACCCATCCAGCAGGCCCTCGGGCAGGGCATCCCGTCCGCCACCGAAGGAATGGATGACCAGCGGCAAGGCGATCTGATCCAGCCACGGGTTCAGAACTTGCCCGGTCAGTTCGGGGATTTCCTCGTCGCGAATGGCGCGGGCATAGCCCATAAACCGCTCACCAAATTGGCGGGGGCATTTGTAGAAGAAATAACCGGCGTTAAAATACAGGTAGCGCCGCCAATAGCCCTCGGGCTGGCTGGGATCGAGAGAGCTTTCGAAATCCAGCCCGAACCGGTCATACAGTGCGCGCCAGATACCCTCATATCCTGGGCCGTAGAGCGTGGGTTTGGGCCATGTTCCCTCGACCCGAAGTGAGGCGCCGGGCTGTTCGAAATCGAACGGGACGTCGGAAATTTCGCCGGTGATCAGAGTGTCGGAGTCGAAAAAGGCAAAGGGCTCGCCCTCTGGCATCGCCAGCAAAGCTTCGATCTTGTTGCCATTGGGATAGCTCGAGCCAAAAGCATGAGATTCAAAAGGCAGAATCTCGGCACCCAGATGCTGCAGGGCTTCAAGAACTTCGGCATCCTGAATGCTGGGGTTCTGAGGCCAAAGAGGGCCAGGCTGTGGCACCCCCACGAACAGCCGACCTTTGAACCCTGGTGAGCTGTGGCGCAGCGAGGCGGCGAACAAAAGCGCCTCGTATTGCAGCCGGTTGTTTTGCCCGATGATGAGGATGTTGAATGTCGCCGGGCTTGCCTGCATCGTGTTGCGCTTTCTGATCGGGCCGGTAATCGGCCGCTGCCACAACCGGAAGTACAACAAGCTGTGAAGGGCGTCAAAACCCCAAACATGACCGGTTTGCAAATCCGGCTCGTGCTCCCATCTAATGTGACAGCAACGCAGGAGGATTGCATATGCGGGTCAATGCAGATTTCACACAGCGGGTCGCCGTTCACTTTGATAAGACCGAATGGGTCGCATCACCGGCTGCTGGCGTCGAACGCAAGATGCTGGACCGCATTGGCGAGGAAGTGGCGCGTGCCACAACCATCGTGCGCTTTGCCCCCGGCAGCGCGTTTTCGTCGCATACTCATGACGGGGGTGAGGAATATCTGGTGCTGGACGGAGTGTTCCAGGATGAAACCGGAGATTTCCCTGTCGGCAGCTATGTACGCAATCCCCCGACGTCCTCCCATACACCCTCGGCCAGCGAAGGCGCGACTATTCTGGTCAAATTGCATCAGTTCGACCCCGATGACCGCACCGAGGTTCGGCGCTCGATCAACGGGGGCGGAGATATCGATTTGTTCAAGGACGTGCATGAGGATGTCCAGGTGCAAACCTGGGGCGCGGGCGAACATATTGAATTGGACGCCGATAAGGGGTTTGAGGTCTTTGTTATCGAAGGTGGCTTTGCCGAGGCGGGCGAAGAATTTGGCACTTGGGACTGGTTGCGCTTGCCGCCTGGATCACGCTTTGCTGCTGTAGCAGCAGAGGGCGGAGCCCGTGTTTGGATCAAATCCGGCCACCTGGGTGGGATGGTCTGAGCCACCGCTGCCAACAAAATAGGCAATTTCTGACTGAATCCGGGCCATTCCGCCCGGATTTTTCATTTTTTGACCATTTGGCAAATTTTACCAATTGATAAAAAATCAGATTGTGGCAAGCTGGGGTCCATAACAAACATATCTACAGGGAGTAGAGTGATGGCACAGGGCCAGATGGCACCCGGGATCGTCTCCGGGCGGCTTTCCAGCGATGAGCTGACCTCGAATTTCACCGATCTGCATCCGCCACTGGCCCCGCACGAGGCCGCTGTGGCCGCCGATCGATGCTATTTCTGCTATGACGCGCCATGTGTGACGGCCTGTCCTACGAATATCGATATTCCGTTGTTCATTCGCCAGATTCAGGCCGGGCAACCGCAGGCGGCAGGGCAGACCATTCTGGAGCAGAACATTCTGGGCGGCATGTGTGCCCGGGTTTGTCCGACCGAAACTTTGTGTGAAGAGGCTTGCGTGCGTGAGACGGCCGAAGGCAAGCCGGTCGAGATCGGACGCCTGCAGCGTTATGCAACCGATGATGTGATGGCCTCGGGTGCGCATCCGTTCGAGCGCGCCGCATCAACCGGCAAGACAATTGCCGTAGTTGGGGCAGGGCCCGCCGGTCTGGCCTGTGCGCATCGTCTGGCGATGCTGGGGCACGATGTGGTGATCCACGAAGGCAAGCCCAAGCCAGGCGGTCTGAACGAATACGGGATTGCGGCGTATAAATCTACCAATGATTTTGCACAGGCCGAGGTCGATTGGCTGCTTAAAATAGGCGGGATCGCGATCGAGACCGGTTCGATTCTGGGAGAGACGATTTCTCTGGAAGGGTTGCAGGAGAACTATGACGCTGTTTTCCTGTCAATAGGACTTGCGGGCGTGAACGCACTGCGGGCTGATGGGGTCGATAAAGACGGGGTGCGCCCGGCGGTCGACTTTATCTCGGATGTGCGACAGGCCAGCGATCTGGTTGATCTACCTGTGGGTCGCAATGTCGTTGTGATTGGCGGTGGTATGACTGCCGTAGATGCGGCAGTGAAATCGAAACTGCTAGGCGCTGAGCACGTCACCATCGCCTATCGCCGAGGTCGCGACGCGATGGGTGCCAGCCGGTACGAACAGGATTTGGCGGCGTCGCATGGTGTTCGGATTCTCTGCAATGTTCAGCCGGTGGCCATTCACGGAAATGGTGCCGCAGCAGAGATCGAATTGGAGTATACTGCGAGCCATGATGGTCGACTGACCGGAACAGGTGAAACTGTCCGTGTGCCGGCCGATCAGGTTCTTAAGGCCATCGGTCAGACGCTTGACGGTGCGCCGGAAGGCCTAACGCTGGATGGCAATAAGATTGCCGTGACCGGGGCGGGACGCACTTCAATGACCGGTGTGTGGGCTGGCGGAGACTGTGCGGCAGGTGGCGAAGACCTGACCGTGACCGCCGTAGCCGAAGGTCGCGATGCCGCGATGGATATCCACGCTGCTCTGAGCGCGTGAAACTCAAAGACAAAGATGCAGAACTGCATCAGGGAGGCCGGATAAATGGCTGATTTAACATCAAACTTTCTTGGAATATCAAGCCCGAACCCGTATTGGCTGGCCTCCGCGCCACCGACGGATAAGGAGTACAATGTTCGCCGCGCCTTCGAGGCCGGATGGGGCGGCGTAGTGTGGAAGACCTTGGGGGCCGAGGGGCCTCCGGTCGTGAATGTGAACGGCCCACGCTATGGCGCGATTTATGGCGCGGACCGCCGGTTGTTGGGGCTCAACAACATCGAACTGATCACAGATCGGCCGCTTGAGGTGAACCTTGAGGAAATGGCCCGCGTAAAGGCGGATTATCCAGATCGCGCCCTGATCGCCTCGATCATGGTGCCCTGTGAGGAGGCTGCTTGGAAGGCCATTCTGCCGCGTGTGGCTGAAACCGGTGCGGACGGGATCGAGCTGAATTTTGGCTGTCCGCACGGGATGAGTGAACGGGGTATGGGGTCTGCCGTCGGGCAGGTGCCGGAATACATCGAAATGGTGACCCGTTGGTGCAAACAGTATTACGACCGCCCAGTTATCGTGAAGCTAACGCCGAACATTACGGATATCCGCAAACCTGCGGCGGCGGCGAAGAATGGGGGCGCGGATGCGGTATCGCTGATCAATACGATCAACTCGATCACCAGTGTCAATCTGGACACGTTCAGCCCCGAACCCTCGATTGACGGTAAAGGCAGCCATGGTGGCTACTGCGGACCGGCGGTGAAACCAATCGCGTTGTCGATGGTGTCCGAGATTGCGCGGGCCAAAGCCACGCATGGGCTACCGATCTCAGGCATCGGTGGCGTCACCACTTGGCGCGATGCAGCAGAGTTTATCTCGCTGGGTTGCGGCAATGTTCAGGTCTGCACTGCAGCGATGACCTATGGGTTCAAAATCATCGATGAATTGACGGCTGGCCTGTCGGAATGGATGGATGAGAAAGGCTATGCCAATATCGACGAAGTGATCGGACGCGCAGTGCCCAATGTGACGGATTGGCAATATCTGAACCTCAACTACATCGCCAAAGCGAAGATCGATCAGGATCAGTGCATCAAATGCGGTCGCTGTTTTGCAGCCTGTGAAGACACCAGCCATCAGGCGATTTCGATGTCGGCGGATCGGGTGTTCGAGGTTATCGACGAGGAATGCGTGGCCTGCAATCTTTGCGTGGATGTGTGCCCTGTAGAGGGGTGTATTTCCATGGAGCCGATGGCCGCCGGAGCGGTTGATCCGCGCACAGGCAAGGTCGTTGATCCTGAATATGCCAATTGGACGACACACCCCAACAACCCCATGGCGAAAGCGGCGGAGTAGTCAGAGATTTTTCGTCGAAAAATCTTGGCGTAGAAAATTTGACGAATTTACTCAGAACAGAATGTCGATGGGTCCGTTGTGGCAGATGATGACATATTGATTGGCGGTGCGGATCAAATGGTATCCGCGCCGTTTCACTTCTGCCTGAAAAGCCGCGTGACCAACCTCCCGTTCGACCCAAGCAACTAAGCGTCGTACAACAGCTCCCGTTCGAGCAGATCGGGACGAGATAAGCTGGGTGATCCAAGGCTCGGGATCTGAGCGATACGTCATCATGCTCCGAGCTTTTCTCAATAGGGTTAAGTGTCTCTTAAGGTGTAAGCAGTTTTCGATAGAGCGTTTCCACGAACGGAACCGCGCCTTCGAATGGGTCTTCTTCCCCAAGAATTGCCCGGACTTGAACATCGAAATCCGCATAATGCTGTGTCAGTGCCCAGATCGAGAAAATCAGATGATAGGGATGGACTCGTGCAATTTTGCCCTGAGCCATCCAGCTTGTCAGAATCGTGGTTTTTTCATCGACCAGTTTTTTGAGATCGCTGGACAAAGCTTCATGAATGCGCGGCGCGCCCTGAACAAGCTCATTGGCAAAGAGGCGGCTCTCGCGCGGCAGGTCGCGGCTCATCTCAAGCTTGCGTTGGATATAAGACAGTATTTCTTCCAGCGGGTCGCCATCCTCATTCAACGCGTGCAGGGGAGCGAGCCAGACTTCAAGCAGACCCGACAACAGGGCTGTATGGATCGCTTCTTTCGATGGAAAATAATAGAGCAGGTTGGGCTTGCTCAGCCCCGCCTCAGCTGCAATTTGGTCGACGGTTGCGCCGCGAAAACCGTGGGCTGAGAACACATTCAAGGCCGCCTCGAGAATCGCTGCTCGGTTCTTTTGCTGAATCCGGGTTGGGGCGCGGTCTTTGGGCATGTTCACCTGTTGTCCTTTTTTCGGCCAGTTGGGCGTCAATTATGTCGAAAATTCCGGCAGGCCACTGCAATTTCTTGACTGATGTCGAACCCGTGATAGCGTGAGTTTGACCAGATGGTCAAATCAAGACACCAAAAGCGAGCCAAATCGCAAGCAACAGGGAAGAACATGATGGCAGCTCCGGCGCAGAATCTCAGGATCAATGGCGACAGGTTATGGGACAGCCTGATGGAGATGGCCAAGATCGGCCCAGGCGTCGCGGGTGGCAACAACCGTCAGACGCTAACGGACGAGGACGCCGAAGGGCGCGCGCTGTTTCAGAAATGGTGCGAGGATGCCGGTTGCTCGATGGGGCTGGACCAGATGGGCAATATGTTTGCCCGACGAGAGGGAGCGGATCCCGAGGCTCTGCCGGTTTATGTAGGGTCGCATTTGGATACGCAGCCCACTGGTGGCAAGTATGATGGCGTTCTTGGCGTGCTTGGTGGGCTGGAGATCATTCGCACGCTGAATGACCTAGGCATCAAGACCAAGCACCCTATTGTGGCCACCAATTGGACCAACGAAGAAGGGACGCGATATGCCCCGGCGATGTTGTCTTCGGGGGTGTTTGCCGGAATGCACACTCAGGACTGGGCTTATGCACGTGAGGATGCCGAAGGAAAGAAGTTCGGGGATGAACTGAACCGCATCGGTTGGCGCGGCGATGAAGAGGTTGGCGCGCGCAAGATGCACGCTTTCTTTGAGTTGCACATTGAACAGGGCCCGATTCTGGAAGCTGAAGGTAAGGATATTGGCGTTGTAACCCATGGTCAGGGTTTGAGCTGGACCCAGGTTACCGTGACCGGCAAGGATGCGCATACTGGGTCTACACCGATGCCGATGCGCAAGAATGCCGGGCTGGCGATGGCGCGTATTCTTGAGAAAGTGGACGAGATTGCATGGTCGCATGCACCTCATGCCGTGGGTGCGGCGGGGCATATCGATGTCTATCCGAACTCACGCAATGTGATCCCTGGAAAGGCAGCGTTCACGGTCGATTTTCGCTCGCCCGAGTTGGACGTGATCACTGATATGGAGAACCGTCTGCGGGTCGCAGCTGAAGATATCGTCGAAGAGATGGGGTTGCAGATCGAATTCGAGAAAGTGGGCGGTTTTGATCCGGTGAAGTTTGATGAGGGTTGTGTGGCGGCTGTGCGCGATGCGGCTGAGCGGTTAGGGTATTCGCATACGGACATCATCTCGGGGGCAGGGCATGACGCCTGCTGGATCAATCGAGTAGCGCCAACCGCGATGGTGATGTGCCCATGCGTTGATGGGTTGAGCCATAATGAAGCTGAGGAGATCAGCAAGGATTGGGCTGCAGCCGGGGCGGATGTTCTACTGCATGCGGTCGTCGAGACGGCTGGGATCGTGGAATAGGGGGCTCTGCCCCCGTCGCCCGTTGGGCGGCTCCCCCGGGGTATTTTTAGCCAGATGAAGCAAGCGGCGTAGACCGCATCAGGGAGTTTAACATGAGCACTGTAATCAAGAACGGAACCGTTGTGACCGCTGATCTGACCTATAAGGCGGATGTAAAGGTCGAAGGTGGTGTGATTACTGAGATTGGGCCGGACCTGCGAGGTGATAAGGAACTTGATGCATCGGGCTGTTATGTCATGCCCGGAGGGATCGACCCGCACACGCATCTGGAAATGCCGTTTATGGGAACCTATTCCAGCGATGATTTCGAAAGCGGCACGCGCGCAGCGCTGGCAGGCGGGACCACGATGGTTGTGGATTTCGCGTTGCCTAATCCGGGCGAAAGCCTGTTGGACGCCCTGAAGCGTTGGGACAACAAGTCTACGCGCGCGAATTGTGATTATTCGTTCCATATGGCGGTGACCTGGTGGGGCGAGCAGGTGTTTGATGACATCAAAACCGTCATTGAGACGCGCGGCATCAACACGTTCAAGCATTTCATGGCCTATAAAGGCGCGCTGATGGTGAACGACGATGAGCTATTTGCTTCGTTCAAGCGTCTGGCCGAGTTGGGTGGCACCGCGATGGTCCATGCCGAGAATGGCGATGTGGTTGCTGAACTGAGCGCGAAGCTATTGGCAGAAGGCAATACCGGGCCAGAGGCGCATGCCTATTCCCGCCCGCCACAGGTGGAAGGCGAGGCAACCAACCGCGCGATCATGATTGCGGATATGGCGGGCGTACCGCTCTATGTGGTGCATACTTCCTGTGAGGAGGCGCACGAGGCTATTCGACGCGCCAAGATGCAGGGCAAACGGGTTTGGGGCGAGCCTTTGATCCAACACCTGACATTGGATGAAAGCGAGTATTTCCACCACGATTGGGAGCATGCAGCACGGCGAGTCATGAGCCCTCCGTTCCGGAACAAACAGCATCAGGACAGCTTGTGGAACGGTTTGCAATCGGGAACTCTGAGCGTCGTGGCCACGGACCATTGCGCCTTTACGACCGAGCAGAAACGATATGGCGTGGGTGATTTCACCAAAATCCCGAACGGGACCGGAGGGCTGGAGGATCGGATGCCGATGCTTTGGACGCATGGGGTGAATACCGGGCGATTGACGCCGAATGAGTTCGTGGCTGTTACTTCAACTAACATCGCCAAGATATTGAATTGTTATCCGAAAAAAGGTGCGGTTCTCGTGGGAGCGGATGCTGATCTGGTGGTTTGGGATCCGGATAAGGCCAAGGTGATCTCGGCTGATACGCAGCAGTCGTCGATCGACTACAACGTCTTCGAGGGCAAAGAGGTGCGAGGGCTGCCTCGGTTCACGCTGACCCGCGGTGCGGTGGCTGTACATGATGGCGAGATTCAGACTCAGGAAGGGCACGGTAAGTTCGTGGCACGTGAGGCCAATACCCATGTGAACAAGGCGCTGAGCACCTGGAAAGAGTTGACAGCGCCCCGGCCTGTTGAGCGGACAGGTATACCGGCAACGGGAGTATAAACCCCTTGGGTCGCCTTTCTGGCGACTCGGGTCTGAGCTTCTTCAAGGCAATGGAATGAATACAGAAAATACTACTCAGCCCGTTATTGAGGCAAGGCAGCTGGATCTTACATTTCAGACGAATGATGGGCCTATTCATGCGCTGAAAGATGTGAACTTGTCGATTGGCAAGGGGGAGTTCGTTAGTTTTATCGGCCCCTCGGGCTGCGGCAAGACGACGTTCCTGCGCTGTATCGCAGCGCTGGAAACACCGACCGGCGGGACCCTGACCGTGAATGGCATGACGCCTGACGAAGCACGGCGAAAGCGCGCTTATGGGTATGTGTTTCAGGCGGCCGGGCTCTACCCGTGGCGGACCATTGCAAAGAACATCAAGCTGCCGCTTGAGATCATGGGCTATTCCTCCGCCGAGCAGGAGGAACGCGTTAGAAAGGTTCTGGAACTTGTTGATCTTGATGGATTTGGCGGTAAGTTCCCCTGGCAGCTCTCGGGCGGGATGCAACAGCGGGCCAGTATTGCGCGGGCCTTGGCATTTGATGCGGATATTCTGCTGATGGACGAACCGTTCGGTGCGCTGGATGAGATTGTGCGCGACCATCTGAACGAACAGCTTCTGGCATTATGGGCGCGCACCGAGAAGACCATCGGTTTCGTAACACATTCGATCCCCGAAGCGGTGTATCTCAGCACCAAGATCGTGGTAATGAGCCCTCGGCCTGGCCGGATCACGGATGTGATCGATAGCCCTCTGCCGAAAGAGCGGCCTCTGGATATCCGTGACACGCCCGAGTTTATCGAAGTCGCCCACCGCGTGCGAGAAGGATTGCGAGCGGGTCATGGGGATGATGTGTGATGGCGGATAAAGGCATCAGACGGGCATCCCGCGAAGATGTGGGGGATTGCGCGCGCATCATCGCGACCTGGGCCGCGCAGACCGATTGGATACCCGAGGAATTGCCAGAAGAAAAGCTGGCGGATCTGATCCTTGAGGCGTTTCCGAACAGGGACATCTGGATCGCAGGTGATCCGATTGATTGCTATATGTCTGTCGATCCGGTCGAACATAAGGTTGGTGCGCTGTATTGTTTGCGCACTGGACAGGGCATCGGCAAGCAATTGCTGGATAAGGCGAAGGAGGGGCGCGACCATCTTTGGCTGACCACACATGTGCCAAATGTCGACGCGCAACGGTTTTATCGGCGCGAGGGCTTTGTTGAGACGGGAAGAGAGCCTCCGGTGCCACCTGACACGGTGCCTGTCATTCGGATGGAGTGGCACGCATGAAGCAGATCATTGCAGTCCTCACCGTGATCGCCGCCATTGTCGTTGTCTGGTACGCGGCCTGTATTCCTATGAATATCAAAGGGGTTCTGACCGAACAGGAGCGCGCGGGTGCTGAAGTCCAACCACCTTCAGCCAAGGATCGCCGTGACATGGGTGAGATCGGTCTGGCCTTGAACAACGCGTTTGCAATCCCAGCCACATGGGAGCAGGACCGCCCGCGGCTGCCTGCACCGCATCAAGTTGGGATTGAGTTGTGGGAAACCACGATTGAGAAAAAAATCACCTCGAAACGCTCTCTGATTTATCATGGCTGGGTCACGCTGAGCGCCACGATGCTGGGTTTTGCTATCGGAACCGGGTTGGGCATCCTACTGGCGGTCGGGATCGTGCACAGTCGGGTGATGGATCTGTCGGTGATGCCCTGGGCGATCGTTAGCCAGACCATTCCTATCATTGCGCTGGCTCCGATGATCATCGTTGTTCTGTATTCTGTTGGGGTTCAGGGGATCATTCCGAAGGCGATCATTTCGGCGTATCTGAGTTTCTTCCCCGTCGTCGTAGGCATGGTAAAAGGGCTGCGCAGCCCGGATGCTATGCAGTTGGATTTGCTGCGAACCTACAATGCCAGCCGTTCGCAGGGGTTTTGGAAACTGCGCCTGCCGGCCTCGATGCCCTATCTGTTTACATCGCTGAAAATTGGCGTCGCTGCGTCGCTGGTCGGGGCCATTGTTGGAGAACTGCCGACCGGGGCTGTTGCCGGGTTGGGTGCACGGCTGCTGGCCGGTAGCTACTATGGCCAGACGGTACAGATCTGGTCGGCGCTGTTTGCTGCAGCCATTCTCGCCGCCTGTCTCGTCGGGTTGCTGGGGCTGATCGAGCGGACCGTCCTGAAACGAATGGGGATGGCACAATGATACCTATTCTTAGTGCAATCGCTGTCTGGTTATTGGGCTGGTGGTTGAACAGCCGTCTGGCCAGCGGACCCTATTCTGACACACGGATGGTGCGGTTTCTTGCGCCCCTGATCTTCGGTCTGACCGTGATTGGCATCTGGGAACTGGTGGTGCGTGGACTAGAAGTGCCCTTGGTCATCCTGCCCGCACCATCAGTCATCTGGGACCGTTTCTGGGACAGTTTGCCGACACTTTGGGCTGACTTTGTTCAAACGATCATCAAGGGAGCACTCAGCGGCTACATCATCGGCTGCGGTTCGGCCTTTCTCATGGCAATTGCCGTGGATAGATGGGATTTCCTGCGCCTCGGGCTTCTTCCCGTCGGCAACTTTGTTGCAGCGCTGCCGATCGTGGGCACCGCACCCATTCTAGTGATGTGGTTCGGGTTCGACTGGCATTCCAAGGCGGCGGTCGTCGTAGTGATGGTGTTCTTCCCGATGCTGGTGAACACGGTGGCAGGGCTGCGCGAAGCCACAACGATGCAGCGCGATCTGATGGAGACCTATGCCGCCACCTATTGGCAGAGCTTCCTGAAACTTCGCCTCCCCGCCGCGATGCCGTTTATTTTCAACGGGCTAAAGATTTCTACCACTCTGGCGCTGATCGGCGCTATCGTGGCTGAGTTCTTTGGCTCCCCCACATTGGGCATGGGCTTTCGAATATCGACCAGCGTCGGGCAATTGTCGCTGGATATGGTGTGGGCCGAGATTGTAGTGGCCGCGCTGGCGGGGACGGCCTTCTACGGCGTAGTGGCGATGATCGAAAAGGCGGTGACCTTCTGGCATCCGTCGCAGCGAGGATAAAGGAATAATTAAACAGACCCCATAAACGGGGCAAACATAAGCAACTAGGAGATATGAAGATGAAGAAGCTACTCAGTGGGGCGGTTGCGGCCTTTAGCCTGGCAGCCAGTGCGACACTTGCTGCGGATGAGGTGACACTGCAATTGAAGTGGGTCACGCAAGCGCAGTTTGCGGGCTATTATGTGGCAAAAGATAAAGGGTTCTACGAAGAAGAGGGGCTGGACGTCACCATTCTGCCCGGCGGTCCTGATATTGCGCCTACACAGGTGATCGCAGGTGGCGGAGCAGACGTTACGGTGGAATGGATGCCGGCTGCACTTGCTGCGCGCGAAAAGGGTCTGCCTCTGGTGAACATCGCGCAGCCTTTCAAGAGCTCGGGCATGATGCTGACCTGCTGGAAAGATGCGGGGATTGCCTCGCCTGAAGATCTCAAAAATCGCACGCTGGGAGTCTGGTTCTTCGGCAACGAATTCCCGTTCATGAGCTGGATGAGTCAGCTGGGAATCGGTACCGATGGCAAAAGCGACAGCGGTGTCGAAGTGCTGAAACAAGGCTTTAACGTCGACCCGCTGCTGCAGCGTCAGGCCGATTGCATCAGCACCATGACCTACAATGAGTATTGGCAGGTCATTGATGCCGGTGTCACGCCTGAAGAACTGGTAACCTTCAAATACGAAGATCAGGGCGTCGCCACGCTTGAGGATGGTCTATATGTGCTTGAAGAAAATTTGAGCGATGCGGCCTTCACCGACAAGATGGAACGGTTTGTCCGCGCCTCGATGAAGGGTTGGAAATACGCCGAAGAGAACCCGGATGAAGCCGCCGAGATCGTTCTCGAAAACGATGCAACCGGTGCCCAGACAGAAGAGCATCAAAAGCGCATGATGGGCGAGATTGCCAAGCTGACCGCAGGGTCGAACGGGGCGCTGGATCCAGCCGATTTCGACCGCACGGTTGATACCCTGCTGGCGGGCGGATCTGATCCGGTTATCACCAAAAAGCCTGAAGGGGCATGGACACATCAGATCACCGACGCTGCGCTGAACTGAACCAGCTACAGCAAAAGACGTGCCAATCAAACGCGGCCCCGTCAGGGCCGCGTTCTTAGTTTTGAATGTCGAATTTGTGCCTGTACTTGCTGGCCAGAACCTTTAGTATTTCCCTGTAATTCATAGCATTTTGTCACAGCATACGGCATGACTGGTAGAATATGCAGGGATTTGCATCAGAATTCACTCAGGCGCTCTCGCTGATCCTCGAAGGGGATGCAGAGCTGTGGGCAATTGTGTTGTTGTCGCTGCGTGTTTCGATCTTTGCTGTTCTGATTTCGGCGGTCATCGGGATGCCTATTGGGGCAGCTTTGGCCGTCGCGCGGTTTCCGGGACGGCGGGCGCTGATTATCCTTGTGAACGCTCTGATGGGGTTCCCACCAGTCGTCGTCGGTTTGCTGGTCTACCTGATGTTGTCCCGATCCGGTCCTTTGGGGGTGCTGGAACTTCTCTACACCCCCACCGCAATGATCATAGCGCAGGTGGTGCTGGTGACGCCGATCATGGCCGCACTTACCCGGCAGGTGGTCGAGATGCTGGCCGAGGAGTATTCTGAACAACTCCGCTCGCTCGGCGTATCGCGGTTGGCTTCGATCCCGGTGCTGTTGTGGGACGCGCGTCTGGCTCTGGTCACCGCATTACTGGCCGGGTTTGGCCGGGCAATCGCCGAGGTAGGCGCAGTGATCATCGTCGGCGGCAATATCAATCACGTGACGCGCGTGATGACGACCACGATTGCGCTTGAGACTTCGAAGGGGAACTTGGCGCTGGCGCTGGCCTTGGGTGTGATCCTGATCGGTTTGGCCGTGGCGGTAAACGCGATAGTCAGCGCATTGACCCTGCGGGCCGAGCGGGAAGGGCTGCGCCATGCGTGATGTCGTAACCGAGGTGCCGGGCATGTTGGAGGTCCACGGGTTGCACATTGCACGCGAAGGCAAGGTGCTGCTCGATGTCCCGCATTTGTGTCTGGAGGGCCCGGGTCCGACCATGATCTTGGGTCCAAACGGCGCTGGCAAAAGTCTGTTGCTGCGTTGTCTGCATGGTCTGATTCAACCCGACAGCGGGCGTGTCTGTCAGGACGGTGTTGTGTTGAATGCAGCCCACAAAGCGCGGCAGGCGATGGTGTTTCAAAGCCCCGTGCTGCTGCGCCGCTCGGTCGCGGCCAATCTGGACTTTGTGCTAAAGCGGAAATCGATGCCCCGTGCCTTGCGCAGGCATCGTATCGAAGCTTTGCTGGCCGAAGGTGGACTGGATGGCAAGGCACGTCAATCCGCGCGTTCGCTGTCTGGTGGCGAGGCGCAAAGGTTGGCGATCCTGCGCGCGTTGGCCTTAGACCCCAGGACCTTGTTTCTGGACGAACCCACCAGTGCATTGGATCCAAGCGCCATGCAGATGATCGAGCGGATGGTCCTGCGTGCCTCGGCCCGGGGTGTGCGCATCGTGATGGTGACGCATGACATCGGGCAGGCGCGGCGCCTGGCATCTGACATCGTGATGATGCAGGCAGGGCGTGTGGTGGAACACGGAAGGGCGCAGCAGGTTCTGGAAGCCCCCAAAAGCAACGAGTCGCGCCGGTATCTGGCTGGCGGTCTGGTAACCTGATTAACAGAGATGGAGACTTCGAATGATCCCTGATTTCGTTCGGGCATCAATTGTCGCGCTTGGACTGACCACAGGCGCAGGTTTGGCGGAAGAACCCTTTATCGTCGTGCAATCCACGACCTCGACGCAGAACTCGGGTCTGCTGGACTATATCCTGCCAGGGTTTGAGGCTGAAACAGGTATCGATGTACGGGTTGTGGCCGTCGGGACCGGTCAGGCGATCCGGAACGCAATCAACGGCGATGGCGATGTTCTTCTGGTTCATTCCAAGCCCGCCGAAGAGCAGTTTGTGGCAGACGGTTGGGGCGTCGAACGGTTCGATGTCATGTACAATGATTTTGTATTGGTTGGCCCAAAATCTGATCCGGCCGGAATTGCCGGGGGCAACGACATTACAACCGCTTTGACAGCTGTGGCCGAAACGAAGGTACCCTTTGCCTCGCGCGGGGATGACAGCGGGACCCACAAAGCCGAAATGCGCAATTGGGAGGCGACAGGCGTTGACCCGACGGCGGCGTCGGGGACTTGGTATCGCGAGACCGGATCGGGGATGGGGGCAACGCTGAACGTGGCCAGCGGCATGGACGCGTATGCTCTGACCGACCGGGCAACCTGGTTATCCTTCAGAAACCGGGGCAATCTGGAGGTCTTGGTCGAGGGCGATCCGCGCCTGTTTAACCAATATGGTGTAATCCTTGTGAACCCTGAAAAGCACACAGGCGTCCGCGCCGCTGCCGGGCAGAGGTTCATCGACTGGCTGACCGGTCCTGATGGACAGGCGGCGATTGCGTCTTACACGCTGGATGGTGAGCAGTTGTTTTTTCCAAACGCACAGTAAGTTCGCCTCGGGTTGGCGCAACAAGGAATGGACGACGGATCAGCCACTGGCGCCGTTGTGGTGGATCCGACCCAGATTTGCGAGATCATAGCCGCCTAGTTCATCAGCGCGTTCGATAAAACGCTCGGATTTCAAAAACTGGGTCAGCGTCTGCATGGGGGCCTCGAAGAAGGCGCGGCGCCAGATTGCAAGGTCCAGACGCTCGGAATGGGTGGGCATGAAACTCAGCCCATACGGGCGCGCCAGTGCACCGAGGCCAAAACCAACCTCTGCCTTGCCGTCACGCAGGGCGATGGCCAGCTCTTCTTCTGTGCGGGCGCAAACGGGCAGGGTGTTCAGATCATCACGACCCAGTCCGTGGGCGTCGAGCAGTGCATCGAACAGACGCTGGCTGGCGGCGCTGTCTTGCCGCAGAATGATCCGTCTGCCTTTCAGATCCTGAAACCCCGAGATGTCCGAAGTGCCGGGTGCCAGCAACAGGCCGCGCTGCCGGTTGGCAATCTGGTAGAGGATCACAGGTGCTTCGCCCATCGTGTCGCGCAGGGTCTGAGTGTTGAAGCCTTCTGGTTCGTGGATATGCAAGGCCGCCGCCTGTGCGCTGCGCTCCGCAAGACGATTCAGCCCGTCGAAAGACCCATCATAGTAAGTCGCAAGCCCAGAGCCGCTTTCCCGCAAAGCCCAGTCCAACAGGGGATCGTGGCTACCTGCCACGATCGGCGGCAGGGGTGGTTCGACGACATCGGGGCCAGAGCGTGAGGCGTTGAGCCACGCTATGATCTCGGCTTTTGGGAACAACAGCTTGCCCATGGCGCGTACACACGGGATTTCGCCCGAGGATGCCAGATCATAGGCCTTCCGCTCACCAATGCGCAGCAGATCCGCCAATTCGCGGGTGGTCAGGTATTGCGGCATTCAGTCGAGGCGTACAGCCGAACCGGACGTCTTGTCGGCGGCGCTGAAACCGAATTGATCCAGCGTGTAAGGAGCGGCGACAGTGATCACGACCATCGCGGCGACGGCGGTCAGAAAGGCTTTCATGTTCTCCTCCGGCTCAATCCTGCGGTGCGGTGGCGCTGCGCAGAAACGCGACCAGATCTAACCGGTCCTGTGCTTGCGTGATCCGCTGCATTGGCATCTTTGACCCCGGAATGTAGTGGTCCGGGCCTTCGTCGAAAAGAGCATTTATTGTCTCTTCATTCCAAATAATATCAGAGTCTTGCAGCGTATCCGAGTACAAATAATCGGGCAATGTGCCCGCCTTCCGCCCAAAGATGTCGTGCAAGGTAGGGCCCGCACGTCGACCTCCATCCGGCGTCAGGCTGTGACAGATCGAACACTTGCGTGCAAATTGCCGTTCTCCGTTGCCCATCTCGCTTGGGTCTTTCAGAAAGCTGGGTTCGGCAGCGGCCATCTGTTCGCTATCGCCCAGCGCTGAAACGGGCCAGCTGTACATTGCCTCATCAATGCCGCCTGCGTGAAGATTTTGACCATCTGCAGAAAAAGCGAGCGCCCAAACCGGACCGCGCAGGGTGGCACGGAAATCTTGTGCAATGCGCCATTCGAAAGTGTCGATGACCATTATAAAGCCTTCACCATCGCCGACAGCCAACAGCTTGCGATCGGGGCTCAGTGCCATGGCGAGGATCGGGCGCCGATCCAACGTAAAGTCATGTTCTTCTTCGGTGGTGAGGCTCAGGATGCGTGTCACTCCATCGACGGTACCGTAGGCGATCCAGTTGTCTTGTGCGTTCAGGACCAATTCATTGATGCCAAAACCATGCTCGATCAGGCGATTTGTTTCCTGACCGCTGGCGACATCCCAGATACGCAACGCTCCGTCGACACCTGCCGAATAAAGCTGCTTTCCGTCCGGCGTAAAAACAACTGCATTCACCCCGCTGCCGATTGGCCCAAGCAGGGTCGGCTCGGACCCGTCCACCGGCCACAGGCCGATGGTACCATCCCAGCTGGCCGTCGCGATATGAGTTTTCGACGCTGCAATGCCGATAATCTTGCCTTTGTGCTGCCCGACTACATCCCCGCCGGGCCAGCGGCGGAGGGTGAAGTCATCCCCGGCAGAATAGATTGCAGTGCCATTGAAAACGACCGAGTTCACTGCCGCTTCGTGCCCCTCCAGCCATTCCGGTGTCTGTCCGGTCCAGAGACCGACCGAATTGTCGAAACTGGCCGTTGCGATGCGCCCATCCGGTGCCGAAGCGATCCCCATGATCGGCCCGCCATGGCCTTTGAGCGTGAAAAACTCGGACCAGGCGGGCAGGGGGGTCAAAACAAGCGCAAGAGCGAGCCAGCGCATCTATTCTGCAGGTGAGGCCGATGCCTTGCCGGCCTCTTTTTCTTGCAGCTCTTCCAGCCACAGCGAGTGGTGCTCGCGTGCCCATTGTTCTTCGACTTCACCGGTGCCCATGGCGTCAAACGCACCCTCCATGCCCACCGAGCCAAGGTAGATATGGGCGATGATGATGGCGATGAACACGTAGGCGACCATGACATGCCAAACTTGGGCATATTGCATCTCTTCCTGCGGTGACATCTGCACTGGCAGGTTCAGACCCAACGCCTGCGGAATACCTGTCGAATTGGCGATTGAGAAGGTTTTGGCGAACATCGGCAGCTCGAACGGGAATAGCAGCGACAGGCCTGACAGGCTGATAGAGACACCCAGTAGAATGCAAGCCCAGAAGATTATCTTTTGACCCGCATTGAATTTCTTGGCTGGTGGATGGCTGTCTTTGGTGAACAAGCCCCCTCCGGCGGCCAACCATTTCAGGTCGGTCTTGTTGGGGATGTTATGGGCAATCCAGTTTATGGTGATGATTATCAGACCCAACATGAAGGCCCATGCGAGGTTGTTGTGAAGCCACTTGCACCCTTGCGCGATAGTGGCGAACCCTTCTTTGCCAAAGACCGGGATCAAGAAATCGCGGCCATAAAGGGTCAGCAGGCCTGTGATGCCGAGCACAAGGAACGACCCGGCAAAGAGCCAGTGACCGAAACGTTCGAAACTATTGAAACGAAGGACCGTGCGGCCGGTTTTTTCTCCGTCGATGCGGATTTTTCCTCGGATCAGAAAGAAAAGCACAATGATCGCAAGCATTCCGCCCAGAATGTAGGTTCCATATTCACGCAACGGGCCAGTTCGGAAGTTCAACCACCACATGCCGCCGTCTTGAATCAGCACGCTGTCCGCAGGTCCCTGGGATGAAACGGTGACGTCCGCAGATCCGTAACGCAGCGCGCGGTAGACGTCACTGTCAGAGGCAACACCATGGGTGCCGAACTGTCCCAGCAGGCCTTCAACATTGCCCTGACCGGTGTTTTCAGACCTGTAGCTGTTGTCGACCTTCTCGCCACGCTGGCGGGCCAGAATGTCCTCAAGCGTGGTCGCGCCGCCGGTTGTAGACCGGTCGGTCGAATCCGCAGGGGCGGCCCCCTCACTGGTTTGAGCGCCCGCAACTTGGGTCAGCGTTAGCGAAAGCAGGAAAGCGATGAATAAGCGCAACATCGGAACCTCAATAAAAATCCAATGCAGGATGACCCACATCTGCGGGTCATCCGTTTTGCTTTAGTAGACGGGTTCAGCCGTCTTTCTGATCGTAGGCCGTGCCCCAACCCCAAGCGCCCGAACCAAATCCGCGCGCGACGACACGCTCGCGGTAAATAGCCGAGACTACGTCGCCATCGCCGGCGAGCAGGGCCTTGGTAGAACACATCTCGGCGCAGATGGGCAATTTGCCCTCTGCGATCCGGTTGCGACCGTATTTGGCGAACTCTGCGGTCGAGTGCGTTTCCTCGGGGCCGCCAGCACAGAAGGTACATTTGTCCATCTTGCCTCGCGATCCGAAGTTGCCCGCCTGCGGGTATTGCGGCGCGCCGAAGGGGCACGCATAGAAGCAATAGCCGCAGCCAATGCACAGGTCCTTGGAGTGCAGGACGACCCCTTCTTCGTTCTGATAGAAGCAGTCGACCGGGCACACCGCCATGCAGGGCGCATCCGAACAATGCATACAGGCCACCGAGATCGAGCGTTCACCCGGATTGCCGTCATTGATCGTCACCACCCTGCGGCGGTTGATGCCCCACGGCACCTCGTGCTCGTTCTTACACGCGGTTACGCAGGCGTTACACTCGATGCAGCGTTCAGCGTCGCAGAGAAACTTTGCTCTAGCCATTATCGTCCTCCTTACGCTGACCAGATTTTGCAGAGAGTCGCTTTGGTCTCTTGCATCTGGGTCACTGAATCATAGCCATAGGTCTGGGCGGTGTTGGTACTTTCACCCAGCACATAGGGGTCTGCACCGGCAGGATACTTGTGCCGCTGGTCTTCGCCCTGGAAATGGCCGCCAAAGTGGAAGGGCATGAAGGCGACACCGGCGCCGACTCTGTTAGTCAGCATCGCCATCACCTTGACCTTGCCGCCCTCAGGACCTTCGACCCAGACCTGTGATCCGTCCCGAATACCAAGGTTGTTGGCATCGCGCGGATTGATCTCGACGAACATGTCTTGCTGGAGCTCAGCCAGCCACGGGTTCGACCGCGTCTCATCGCCGCCACCCTCATACTCGACCAGACGACCAGACGTGAGGATTATCGGGTAATCCTTTGAAAAGTCGTTCTTTTGGATCGACGCATAAAGGGTAGGTAGACGATAGGCCTGACGGTCATCGTAGGTTGGATAGTCCTCCACCAGATCGCGCCGGTTTGTATAGAGTGGCTCGCGGTGCAGTGGGATCGGATCCGGGAAGGTCCATACGACCGCGCGTGCCTTTGCGTTCCCGAAGGGCGCACAGCCATGGGCAATCGCGACCCGCTGGATACCGCCGCTAAGGTCGGTTTTCCAGTTGGTCTCTGGTCCCGCAACGGCGTCGATGGCCGCACGTTCCTCAGCCGTCAGGTCACCGTCCCAGCCAAGGTCCATCAGCATCTGCATCGTGAATTCCGGATAACCATCCTGAATTTCCGACCCAACACTATAGACCCCTTCGGCCAGCAGGTTGTCACCATCCCGTTCCACGCCGAAACGGGCGCGGAAGGTCAGGCCGCCTTCGGCCACCGGTTTGGACATATCATACAGGTTTGGTGTCCCCGTATGACCCATCTCAGCCGTTCCCCAGCAAGGCCAGGGCAGACCGTAATACTCGCCGTCGTTGGGGCCACCAATGGCTTGCAGCGTGGTTCTGTCGAACGTGTGCTGGTTGGCCATATGGCTTTTCAGACGTTCCGGCGACTGACCGGTATAGCCAATTGTCCAAAGGCCGCTGTTGAACTCACGCGTGATGCTTTCAACATTCGGGGTTTCGGGATCTTCCATCTCGATATTGCGGAAGAACCGATCCGCCCAGCCGAACTTGTTGGCGAACTTGGCCATGATGACCTCGTCCGGCAGGCTTTCGAACAGAGGTTCGACCACGCGGTCCCGCCACTGCAGCGATCGGTTCGAGGCCGTGACCGAGCCACGGGTTTCGAACTGCGTACAGGCGGGCAGCAGATAGACGCCATCGGTGCGGTCATGCAGCACGGCCGAGACGGTGGGATACGGGTCGATCACGACCAGCATGTCCAGCTTCTCCATCGCCGTCTTCATTTCCGTCATCCGGGTCTGCGAGTTGGGCGCGTGGCCCCACAGAACCATGGCGCGGACGTTGTTATCCTGATCCATGTTAGCTGGGTCTTCGAGAACACCGTCGATCCAGCGGGAAACCGGGATGCCGCGCTCATTCTGCAGCGGTTTATCCTTGCCTTCCTTATCCTTGATCGTGGCGAACTGGCCTGCAAGCCACTCGGGCTCTTCACCCCAGACACGGGCCCAGTGACCCCATGCGCCTTTTGACAAGCCATAGTAGCCGGGCAGGGTATGGGACAGAACACCAAGGTCTGTCGCGCCTTGCACGTTGTCATGGCCGCGGAAGATGTTGGTGCCACCACCTGAGGTGCCCATGTTGCCAAGCGCAAGCTGAAGCACGCAGTAGGCGCGAGTGTTGTTGTTGCCGTTGGTGTGCTGCGTACCACCCATGCACCATACAACGGTACCGGGGCGGTTGTTCACCATGGTCCGTGCGACGCGGCGCAGCTGCGAGCCGGGCGTACCGGTGACGCGCTCAACCTCATCCGGGTTCCACTTGGCAACCTCTTCCCGGATTTGGTCCATCCCCCAGACACGGGTGCGGATGAACTCTTTGTCCTCCCAGCCGTTGTCGAAGATATGCCACAGGATACCCCAGATCAGAGCGACGTCGGTACCGGGGCGGAAGCGGACATATTCATCCGCATGGGCCGCGGTGCGCGTAAAGCGCGGGTCACAGACGATTAAAGGCGCATTGTTCTGCTCTTTCGCACGCAGGATATGCAGCAGCGAGACGGGGTGCGCCTCGGCCGGGTTACCACCGATGATGAAGATGGCCCGGCTGTTGTGCATGTCGTTGTACGAATTGGTCATGGCGCCGTAGCCCCATGTATTCGCAACACCCGCGACAGTGGTCGAGTGGCAGATACGGGCCTGATGGTCCACGTTGTTCGTGCCCCAATAGGCGGCGAACTTGCGGAACAGATAGGCCTGTTCGTTATTGTGCTTCGCAGACCCCAGCCAGTACACGCTGTCCGGCCCGGATTCTTCGCGGATGCTCATCATGCCATCGCCGATCTCGTTGATCGCCTCTTCCCAGCTGATGCGCTTCCACTCGCCACCTTCCTTTTTCATCGGATATTTCAGGCGGCGCTCGCCATGGGCGTGCTCGCGCACCGAGGCCCCCTTGGCGCAGTGTGCACCCAGATTGAATGGGCTATCCCAGCCGGGTTCCTGCCCGATCCAGACTCCGTTCTGTACCTCGGCAACGACCGTGCAGCCGACCGAGCAGTGAGTGCATACGGATTTGATATTCTCAACGGCGGTGTTTGCCGCTGTCTGGGCACTGGCGGGCGTCACGGTTCCACCCGTGGCGCTGATCGCGGCAAGGCCGCCGATCGTCAGGCCCGAGCCACGCAAGAATGCGCGGCGATCGACGGTTTTCTCGCCGACCTGGGACAGGATACTTGTCCGCTGGGGGCGTCTCGCAACCCCGTTGGTCTTTTTCCTAAGCATTTCTTTCCTCCCTTGCTGGCCATGTAACCCATGGCTGGCTTGGTACTTCGCGAAACCGACGTCAGGGCCAATCGCAACCGTCTGTCGGGTATGACTACGTCCGGGTCAGAACCGGGCGCTGTCGAGGTATGCGCGCGTATGCGCGGTGTCCTGCATCCGGGTTTCGTCCGTCGGCAGTTCGGCTGCTTCGGCTTTCCCAGACAGGCTGGCGGCGGCTACAGCAGCGGGCGCTGCGGTTCCGGCCAGTTTCAGGAAGTCGCGGCGGGTTGCGCCTTCTTCCTTGGTCTTGCTCATGGGCTCCTCCTGTCCCAATTGCGGTTTGGTGCCTAAAGGCACCGGCGAATGGCGGGCTAGGCCGCCGTCATTCGAAAGGCTTCACGTTCGATCTCCATGAACACCCGACCAGCCGTGCCGACCGAGGCGTAGAGAACCGAGTTCTCGGCACCTTCCAAATCCGAATAGAAATGCGCGGCCCAGGGCCCGATATGTTTGCTCCAGAACGCCTTTTGATCTTCCAGCGTGGCGGGCGCGCCGAACCGACCGACGATCATGCCCGCCATCATTTCCATTAGCGAGGCGATGTTGTCTTCGGGTTCATAAACATTCTGCGCCCGGGTGATGCCTCGCGCGGCCATGTCATTGCGCAGCTGCGCCAGGGGTTTTTCGTTCAGAAAGCCCGTCAGGTAGAAAGAGGCATAAGGCAGCAGTTCGCCTCGGCCCAATCCGATGAAAAGTGCGTTGAATTCGCGCTCTGCGGCGGCAGGCTTGGTCACCTTGGCCACCCGTGCCATTGCCCGAATGGCCTGACCTAGATCCGAGTCATCACCGCTTAGCCCGGCCATCTGATCCAGAAGCAACTGATCGGGTGGACCGGCCAATAGCAGGCCAAGAAAATTATAGAAATCCGCACGCAGACGATCCTCAGTCGAGATATCCAATGTTTGCGCGTTGTCTGCGGTCATAGAGTTATCCTTCGAATTCGAATTTCATACGGCGTGGAGCAGGGGGGAGTTCGATCTCCTCTGGCTCTTCCATTTCAGCCATCTGTGGGGCTTCCGGTTCAGGTTCGACGGCGTTGATCGGTTCTGCATCTGACTCGATCGCCTCGGGCATGTCAGCTTCCGTTTCTGCTTCGGACATTTCTGCCTCGGCAGCGAGCGCTTCGACATGCGCCAACATACCTTTGCCAACCTGATACGCGGTCTGGATGTTCTCAATCACGCAAGCCGCATCGGTATAATCCTCGCCGTAATCGACCAGCCCGTCGACATTGGCCAGAACAGGATTCAACCGCCATAGGCGCCGCAAGGCGCGGCGGCGCAGACGGTCAGGTACAGCTTTGGCCATGAAGCCCGAGACATCATCGCCGGCTTCCAGTGTATCGGGATCGGGCAGATCAAACTCGGCCAGAATTTCAGCGTCGCTTTTTTCCTCCAGCTCAGCTTGCCGCGTTGTGATGATCTGTTCCTCTGCGGCCAGAGCTTCTGCTTCGGTCTCGGCCTGAACGGCGGCCTTGCGGCGGGACCAGAAATCGCGGGCCTGGGTCATTGCAGCACCCGACGCGGAGCCCGGTAGACATCTGAATCCTGCCGGATTCGTGCATCGCCCTTGCCGTCTTCCACCAGATCGGTGCGTTTCTTGTCCCGTTTACGTTTTATGAACACCTCGTCCTGATGATGCTGCAGGGTGAAATCGCGGAGCCATGCAATCAACCCTTCGGTCATCGGAATCTTCTCAACGATCTCTTCGCCGGTATCCGCATAATCCTGCCCCTCGAACGGTGAGGCGGTGATCAATACGGCATTCAGGGGTGT
Organism: Ruegeria sp. SCSIO 43209; assembly: GCF_019904295.1. Classification (NCBI taxonomy): domain Bacteria; kingdom Pseudomonadati; phylum Pseudomonadota; class Alphaproteobacteria; order Rhodobacterales; family Roseobacteraceae; genus Ruegeria; species Ruegeria sp. SCSIO 43209. The sequence continues at coordinate 1,685,056 of NZ_CP065359.1, read as the reverse complement.
TTCGCCTTTCAGCTCATCCCGCAAAACCAGGTACAGCGAAGGTTGACCGTCCGACAGGTTGACCATGTAGGCTTCGGTTTCATCGGCCCAGAGCGTGAGGGGCAGGGTGGCTGCATGGTATTCGATGGCCTCACCTTCACGTCGCAACTCTTGCCAGTCGGCAGGCCCTGCACCTGGCAAAACAGCGACCGCGCGCCAGTTCCAACGCGCCCAGCGTGTCACCCCGGGTGTTCTGCGCACGACGACGCCAATTGTCATTTCAGTCCGGCTTGCGGCCTTGGCCACTGGCTCCTCCCCGGAAGGCTCTCCCCTGCCTTCCATTGATGTACTATGTTACATAAATTGGCGACCTGCCAAGTCTAGTTTCGCCTAATATGAGACATTCACTTAGAGTTTATTCCCAACTTCAGGTTTTGATGGCGAATTGTGATGAAAAATAATGCACATATCGGGATTTTCTCTGATGCTTCGCATTGCCTCGGCGCGGATTGGGTCTAAGCTGCTGATGGGGCAGAACGCAGCGTCGGGAGGGGAAATGGCCAGCAAGCTCATATTGTGTGATTGCGAGGGGACGCAGTCCCTGAACGCAGATGGTATTTCTGCAGCCTGCGATACGGAGTGCTCGAAGGTGCATACCGCCCTTTGTACGCGCCAGATTCAAACTGCCGCCGAGTTGATGACGGGCGATGAGCAGGTGGTGTTTGCTTGCGCTCAGGAAAGTGCAGTTTTTAGCGAGCTTGCCGAGGAACTGGGTGTTGAAGCCCCCGGATTTGTCGATCTGCGCGACCGAGCTGGCTGGTCCGAACAGGGGACCGATGCAACCCCCAAAATGGCTGCGCTCGCGGCTGAGGCATTACTGCCGCAGCCAGTGACCCCAAGTTTCGATGTCATCAGTGAAGGTACCTGCTGTATTGTGGGGCCCGGAGAGGTTGTCTTTCCGTTGGCCGAACAGCTGTCCGCTGTGTTGGCAGTGACTGTAATTGTGGTTGACGATGCAGAACCGCTAAGCCGCAACTATGACGTAGCGCGCGCACGAATACGCAGACTGACCGGCGCGCTGGGCGGATTTGTTTGGCATCTGGATCAGGTGCAGCAACTAGAACCCGGTGGACGCGGAGAATTTGGTTGGAGCACACCCCGTGACGGTGCAACGTCGCGTTGCGACATTGTCGTTGATCTGACCGGAGCAACACCTTTGGTAAATGCCCCCGAAAAGCGCGAGGGGTACTTGCGCGCTGATCCCCGCGATGCGGTGGCCGTCGCGCGTCTTGCTTTTGAAGCGGTGCAACTGGTCGGGACCTTTGAAAAACCGCTCTATGTCCGATTGGATGAGACGCTTTGCGCCCATTCGCGAGCGGAACAAACGGGGTGTTCAAACTGTCTGGACGTCTGCCCGACCGGTGCGATCACACCAGCTAGCGATCATGTAGCCATTGATCCGATGATTTGCGCTGGGTGCGGTGAGTGTTCGGCGTTGTGCCCGTCGACTGCCATCACATATGAAGATCCTCCGGTCTCGGCGGTATTGTCGCGGATGCACATACTGGCCCGGACCTTCCGGCGCGCGGGCGGCGTTGCACCGCGACTACTGGTGCACGACGCCCATGGGGCGCAGATGATCCGGATGGCGGCCCGGTTTGGACGGGGACTGCCAGCGGATGTCATTCCGCTGGAGCTGAATGTGGTTTCGGGCTTTGGACATGCCGAGATGCTCGCAGCGCTGGCGCATGGCTTTGCGCGCGCCGATATCCTGATTAGCCCCAAGACCGAACGGGACGCGCTTGATCGTGAATTAGAGCTGGCTCGGGCAATCGCAGAGTACGACGCGCTGAGTCTGATCGATGAAACCGACCCGGATGCGCTGGCAGATCTGCTTTATGCGCAGAATGTTCCGCAGCCATTGGCCGATCCGGTGCTTCCACTGGGTAATCGTCGTCAAATAGCGCGTCTGGCGGCGCAAGCTTTGAACCCGGAGGTCGAGGTGCCGCTGGCCCTGCCCGAGGGCGCGCCTTATGGCGCGATTGCAGTGAATACCGACACCTGTACATTGTGCCTGAGTTGCGTGTCCCTTTGCCCATCGGGGGCGCTGATCGATAACCCGGAGAAGCCGCAGTTGAATTTCCAGCAGGACGCCTGCCTGCAATGCGGGATTTGCCGAACGATCTGCCCAGAACAGGCGATCACACTAGTGCCCCAGCTTGATCTGAGCGACCAAGCGCTGTCACAACAGGTGCTGAATGAAGAGGAACCCTTTGAATGCGTCGAATGCGGCGCAGCGTTTGGCGTTAAATCAACGGTTGAGCGGATCATGGAAAAGTTGTCGGGCACACATCCGATGTTCGCGACCTCGGATCAGGCGCGGATGATCCAGATGTGCGACAATTGCCGGGTGAACGCCCAGTTCCATAGCGCTGACAATCCGTTTCAATCCGCCCCCAGACCACGGGTTGTCACAACGGATGATTACCTTTCAAAGCGCAAGGATCACTGAAGTTGCAGTGGCGCGCCCAGATCGGCGGCGCGCATGGCGGTCACGAAAGCCAGAATTGCTTCGAGGTCATCCAGGCTCATCTCGACCGGATGGATCGGCGAGGGGCGCTCGGGCGGGAAAGGTTCGGTGATGCCCTCGATCTGCGTGAAAGCTGGGTGTGGGTTCAGGGCAAAGAACGCCTGAAACCGTTCCGACCAGTCGGGCATTGCGCGCAGCACTGCGAAAGACGGGGTCGAACCCAGCCCGTTCATCCGATTCTTTGGGCCAATTACGTGGCACCGGCCACAATGGGTCATCGACAGATCTTCGCCAAGCAGCGCGTTTCCGTCGACCACGACCTCTTTGGTAACAGTGGCAGTTTCGAAACTTGCGCTAAAGGGCGTGCCCTCGTCGGGGATGAAGTTTTCAACCGTCCGTCTGCCAATGTCGGAAAGTAGCCATTCACGAAACCTTACCTGCTTGGCGCTGTCGTCGATTCGTAGATGATAGACCACCCCGTCACGGGCAAAGACCGGATCGCCGGGCGAACTCGGGGCCAGTGACATGACGCCGCTTTCATCCGCAACAACACGTATTCCGGTCTTGAGAGAAAAGCGCGGAAGAATATGTTGCAAAAGACCTGAGTTTGTCACCTCATCCGGGGCGGCAAGGCCCAATGCCTCTTGCGACCAAGAGGGGGTGGCGGTGAGCGTCAGGCTCAGGCACAACAGGACAAAGCGCATGGTTAAGCCTAACGGCGGCTGACCCGATGCGTCAAATGTACAAAATGAGACGGAGACACATGCAATGAGCGGCGACTATATTCTGTCGATACGCAAGGCGCCCAGCGCGGGGCGGATCAAGGGGAAGACGGCATGAGCATCCGTGATGCAGTTCTAGCGAACTTAAAGAAGATTACCGATCCGGTTTCTGGTCAGGATATTGTGAGCGCGGGTATCGTGCGTGCATTGAATGTTGAAGGTGATACCGTTCGGTTTGTGCTGGAGATCGATCCCAAACAGGCCGAGAAGATGGAGCCCGTACGCGCCACAGCCGAACAGGCGGCGCAGATGGTCGATGGTGTTTCCAAGGTCTCGGCAATGTTGACCGCGCATTCGGACAAGGCGCCGCCTGATTTGAAGCCCAAGCCCAAGCCCTCACAAACCGGACCGCAGGCCGTTCCCGGTGTGGACCGGATCATCGCGGTTGCGTCGGGCAAGGGTGGCGTGGGCAAGTCCACCGTGTCGGCTAACCTCGCCTGCGCGCTGGCTGCTGAAGGCCGTCGCGTAGGCCTGTTGGACGCAGACGTATATGGCCCTTCACAACCCCGGATGCTGGGTGTGTCGGGGCGACCGGCCAGCCCAGATGGCAAGACGATCCTGCCGCTGCGCAATCACGGTGTCACCATGATGTCGATGGGGTTAATGACCAACGAAGGGCAGGCGGTTGTCTGGCGCGGCCCTATGCTGATGGGCGCCTTGCAGCAGATGATGAGTCAGGTGCAATGGGGCGCATTGGATGTGTTGATCGTTGATCTGCCCCCCGGAACCGGCGATGTGCAACTGACGCTGAGCCAGAAGTTTCAGGTGGATGGAGCCATTGTCGTCTCAACCCCACAGGATGTTGCTTTGATCGACGCCCGCAAGGGGATCGATATGTTCAACCAGCTCAAGACGCCCATTGTTGGGATGATCGAAAACATGTCGACGCATATTTGCTCGAATTGCGGACACGAAGAACATGTCTTTGGCCATGGCGGTGTTGCCTCAGAAGCCGAGGCGCTGGGCGTGCCATTGCTAGGGGAAATTCCGCTGCATCTGGATATCCGAGTTGCCGCCGACGGGGGTGCCCCCATCGTTGTCAGCAAACCTGATAGCCCGCAAGCCGAAGCCTTCCGCAAGATCGCCCGCGACATGATTGCCAAGGGCAACGCGTGACCCAGCCAGTCTTTCCCCCATTGCTCAAAGGGCAACCTGCCAAGGCTGGCGAAGACCCGTTCGAGCGGGCGCAGGCGATGGCAGCACTGGGCTGTGACGCGGGAACTGTGGTCCACAATATTCAGGCGGATCGTCTGCGCGTTGCGATAGTATTCGCGCCCGAGGTTCCGTTGCGGGATGCTATGGCGATGCTGCCGCTTTGTGCTGTCGGGTTCCAGAATGCGCTGGGCGCGCTGGCCCCGCCCGAGGTCGCGGTGCACTTGGGTTGGGATGGGCTGATCTGTGTAAACGGTGCAAAATGTGGGACAATAAAAGTCTCAGCCTCGTCTGCCGAGGTGGATGAGGTTCCCGATTGGCTGATCGTTGGTTGGGAACTGGCCTTGCTTCAAACCAGCGATGCACCGGGGGAAACACCGGATGTTACCTCGCTCTATGATGAAGGATGCGCCGAGGTTTCTGCGACGCAGTTGGTCGAGAGCTGGTCGCGTCACATGTTGACCTGGTTGAACCGCTGGAACGAGGACGGTAACGCGCCGCTTCACGCAGAGTGGATGGGGCTGCTGCGCGGTGTCGGAGAACCTATTGGAGAAGGGGGTGTCTTTCTGGGCACCGATGAGCGCTTCGGTATGCTGATCCGCGACGGCGCGGACACACATATACGCCCGCTGACAGAATTATTGGAGACCGCCAGATGAAACTCGCCCGTGCTATCCATTTTGATGAAAGCGATATGAACGTGTTTCATTCACCCGCAAGAACCGGTGAATGGTGCATCTCGGGCGGATTCGAGTTTTCGAACTGGAGTGAGGCTGATCTGGAAGGTAAGGCGCGTCAGGCCTTTGCCAATGGATGGCTGGGGCTTGAAACCTTCGGGCGCGTTACATTTGTTGCCGTCACACAAGTCGAGCAGGCCGAGATTGACCAGATCACGCAATATCTGGCCGAGCATTTCGTGCAATTCTACGGCGCGCCTTCGGTTGAAGCCGCGTTAGAAGTGGCGCAGGCCGAAGTCTCACATATGTCCGAGCTGTGCGAAGATCATGCCCCGAATACATTGCTGACCGTCGCCCGAGAGCTGACGGGGGCAGGGGTGCACGAGGCATTCCGAGTGATCACCCCGCAAGAGACGCAACTTGAAGCATTGGCCGTCCACGGCTCGCTGGACGATTAGATCAGATCGGCGAAGCCGCCGAATTGTCCGCGCTTGAAGATCAGCCCCTGACCTGGGCGATGCATGACCTGTTCAACATGACCAACAAGGATCAGGTGGTCACCTGCCTCATGACGGGCCGACAGGCGGCAATCGAAGCGGGCGAGGCATTCCGCAAGTCGGGGGCGTCCGGCGTCATCCTCCTGCCAATCCGCATGGGAAAAATCGAACCCGTTTCGCGCGAATTGCAATGCTTGGTCGTGCTGGTCCTGCGCCATAACGTGGATCGCGTAATGTTCGCAGTTGTGGAACGCGTCGTACCGGTTCGAATCCCGATCGAGACACCACAGGACCAGCGGCGGGTCCAGCGATACAGACGCAAATGAGTTCACCGTTATTGCTGCGGGGCCCTCGGAGGTATTTGTGGTCACAACGGTGACGCCGGTGCCGAAACAGCCCAGGGCCTCGCGAAAGGCAAGGCTTTGCTCGGGGCTGGGAATGAAAGTTTTTTCCGTCATCGCGCGCTCGTACATGGGCCTGTCTCAGGTGCCACGCGACGCCGGGATTGTCCACGGAAAGCTGCGGTGATTTTAGGAATTTCTGGTCAGTTCAGGTCTTCAAGCAACCGTCCGTGTTTGCGAGTCTCGGTGATGACGTCGCCAAAGGTCACCAAATTACGGGCCGTAAGCATCGGTAGCATCCGAACCAGCACTTCGGCGGTCGCGACGGCATCACCCAAAGCCGTGTGACGCAGGGCTTCGGGAATTGTTATGCCAAGCCGTTCGCAGACCGCGTCCAGCGTATGCGTTTCGCTTGCCCCGAACAGCACCGCCGACAGCAGGACCGTATCCAGAATGGGGTGGCTCCATTCCACCCCCATACGCTCGGCATGGCGGCGCAGGAAAGCCATGTCGAATGGTGCGTTATGGGCAACAATGACGGCATCCCGGGCAAATTGGTGAAAGCTGCGACCGGCCTCGGCAATATCAGGCGCACCCTGAACCATCCGGTCGCTAACCTTATGCACTTTGGTTGAAGCTGGGGGGATCGGGATGCCGGGATCGACCAGGGTATCCAGCCGTTCGCCTTCGACGATCTTACCCTTTACGACGCGCACCGCACCGATCTGTACGATCTCATCCTTATGCGGGAGCAGGCCCGTGGTTTCGGTGTCAAAGACCACGAAGCAGAGGTCCAAAAGAGGTCTATCTTCAAACGCGTCATCGCCGGGTGTGTCGAGAAGTTCGAAATCGTAAACCAGCGGGCGGGCCGCGTCGGGGTCGATCTGCGCAGCACTGTCATCGAAAACCAGCATGTAACCAGGGGCATCGCCCAATGGTTTCATACGGGCCGAATAGGATTGCCGCCCATCAACACTGGTCAGCGTGCAATGGACGTCTTTCCCGGTCTTGACCAGCTTCGCATAAGAATCCGTCAGGCCCGTCGCTTCGAGATAGTCAAACAGCGACGCGTTCAACCGGGGATGTGCGATCTGTGCCAGAACCTCAGCCGCCTGCGCGTCATATAGAACGATCTGATGCTTCGGTCCGGCTAAAAGCATTGCAACCGGAATCTCGGTCAGCAGCGCCGTTAGACGTTGTTTTTCCGAGGCCAGATGGGCCGTTTCCGCGGCCACGGCCTCAGCCGTGGTCATGGCGTTGGCAGCCAGTTGTTCGGCCAGTCCAGCGGCGGCTGGGGCCAGATCGCCCAAATAACGCGCCGCCTGAAGGTCCAAATCCGTGCTGACCCCGGCGTGTGCGCGCGCCCGGAGTTGGGCCGAGAGCCGCTCGATTGGTTTTGCAACGTTATCATCAAAAAGAAGCCAGACTCCGGCAACTAGCGCCAACATTCCAAACGCGATCAGTATCTCTGCGAAGATGAACGCATCCATAAGAGCGGGATCACTTGCCCTCTGATAACCGACCCACAAAGCCAGGGTGCTGATGATCAGCCCTCCTGCCGCAAGTAATAGGAAGAACAGGAACACCCTCAGGCGCAGGCTCAGATGGTTCAACATAGTCAGACCCCGCAGGTTGCCTCGATCACCGGATCTTCAGCGTCGATCTTGATCCAGCTGGCGTTCAGCAAACGTCCGTCATCGGCGAATTCGGCCCCGTCTGCCAGGTTGGCGCGGCTGTTTTCGGCGCAGTTTACAGCGACCGGCATCTTCGAGACCGGTGCCCAGCGACCAAAAAAGTAAAGATCGACCAGACGCTCGTCCGGCAAATTGGCATTGGTGCGTACCGATGTGGCGTCGATCGCAGCAAAGCGGTCGACAAAGGGCACGGCGTACGTCCAAGGGCGATAAAAGGCGCGGCTTTCCACCTCCTGCACGATGGTGAGGCTGTCGGGCAGTTGGTCGCGCGTACGGTCATACCAAGAATACTCGCTGGTAATCGTCATACCGATCATCCCCGCACCTGCCGCGACCGGCGCGGCCCATTTGGGCAAGCGGCCCCCGGTCAGCTTGTTCACCACCATCACGACACCCGCAAAGGCGAAGCCTGCAAAAATCGTGCCGATCAGTTCCAGAAACATGTGATTTCTCCGTTCATTTCCAGTTTCTTAACCCAGCATTCCTTTGCCATGGCCAACCGCTGATTGCATGGTTTTTACCACGACAAAGGCATCGCGGAGATGACTTCGCTCAAAGTCCGACAATTCAGCGGGTGGCAGGTAATTGTCTGGTGCATCCCCGGATTTGACCAGACGCACTTGATGTTCCAATCGGGTCTCAGCGATCAGGTCATATGCGTCCAGTAAATCGCGTGCGCCAGACGCGCTGAGCACACCCGCAGCCTCGGCGGCGCTAAGACGGGCGCGGGTGTTCGCTTCGGTTAATTGTCCCTGCAGGCTGTAGATGCGTGCCAGATCCACGACAGGCACCACGCCATTATGCTTGAGGTCGAGCGTATTGCGATGCTCACCCGAACGTATGGTGGCGAACCCACGCAGCAGGCCCAGAGGAGGGGTGTGTTTCAGTGAGTTCGAAATCATATGCGCGACAAAGATCGAATTCGCATTGGCTGCCGCCAGCGTATCGGCCTGCAGGTCGGTGAACAGATCGAAGGACCCTCCGATGGGCCGCAGGTCAAACATCACCGAGGCCAGCATTTGCGCCTCGGGGTTGGGTTTGGCAATCCAGCCATTGAAATACTCGCGCCAGACACGCACGGGCTGGCACCAGCGAGGGTTGGTCGCCATCATGTCACCGGGGCAATAGAAATAACCGCAGGTATCCAGCCCGTCTGAGACGAATTTGGCCAGCGCAGCGAAGTAGGCCATATCACCGTCTGCCACACTGTCATCAAGCATCAGGCAATTGTCCTGATCAGAAACTCCGGTCTGTTCCTGCCGTCCTTGCGAGCCGCAAGCAAGCCACAAGTAGGGCACTGGCGGCGCACCCAGTTCAGCCTCAGCCAGTGCCAGCAACCGCCGCGTCGCAGTGTCTGCGATGTCGGTGATCAGCCGTGTAACGATCTCGTGCCGGTTGCCACCCGCGACGAGTTGGACCAGAAGTTGTGGTATCTCAGCGGTGACTTGAGCCATCTCTTGCGGGCTGTCGGCGCGGGCAATTCGTCCTACCAACTCGGCAGAATTGACCGCCTGATAGCGGGTGAGATCGGTTTGGGTTACGATTCCGACCAGCTTACCGGCCTCGGAAATTGGAATATGACCGATGCCACGTTCCATCATCACGTGTAATACGTCCGAGCCGATATCTGTCGGGGCAAGAATGATTGGATCGGCGGTCATGATCGCCGAAACCGCGGTGTCAGCGGGCATCGCCTCGGCGACGTATTTGCCGGAAATATCGCGGAGGGTTGCGATACCCAACAATCTGTCCCCTTCGGTCACGCAAAGCGATGAGATATGGCGGTCGCGCATGATCTGCGCGGCGTTTTGAACCGGAGTATCGGGCGGGCAGGTGGCAGGGTCACGAGCCATCAGCACGTCAATTGCACTGGTAGCCAGGCTTTGCGGTCCGCTCCGCCCACCGCGTGAACGGTTAAAGAACTTGGACACCACATCGTGACCTTCGATCAGGTTTTTCACAAGGTCTGGCGGCAACACGATCAACACTGACGGCGTGTGCGCGCGCGCATGTGTGGCGGCTTTGCCGTCCTTCAGCAATCCGCGCTCACCAAAAGAATTGCGCAATCCCAGATGCGAAACGACAGCGCCGTTTTCATCGGTAATTTCTACCTGTCCTTCATAGATCACAAAGACGCCGGGCAGAGCGTTGCCCAGCTGGTAAATGCTGCCATCGGCATCGACTTCGCGCACTTCGATCTGCTTGGCCAGATCGTCCAAAGCATCATGGGGCAACGAGTCATAGGGGTGTACAGACTTCAGAAACCGGGTGATTTCGTCATGGGACAGGGGCATTTACGCTCTCCGGAGTTCCGAATAAAAAATCCCGCCCGGTGGTGTGCCGGGCGGGAACAGTAAGTCGAAAGATGCGATCGAAGACAAGAGCCGCCGACCGCATCACACTCAGTGATCCTGAGCTGCGCCCGCACCACGGGGAATGCGAATGCTTTCGACCATATCTTTGATCTCCTGCGGAGTCTCTTTGGTCATACCGGCAACGACGTAGGCGACGCCGAAGTTGATCATCGCACCGATGGCGCCGAACGAGGTCGACTTGATCGGACCCAGAAGCGGATCAGCATCGGTGAACGAGTTGGTGCCCGGAATGAACAGCCAGCCCTTATGCAGGAAGATGTAGACCAGGGTTACGGTCAGACCAGCCAGCATACCTGCAACCGCGCCGGTGTTGTTGATGCGGGTCGAGAAGATCCCCATCATCAGCGCCGGGAAGATCGAGGCTGCTGCCAGACCAAAGGCCAAGGCCACGGTTTGTGCCGCAAAGCCCGGAGGGTTGAGACCCAGGTAGGTTGCAACCACGATGGCTACAGCCATGGCAATCCGTGCCGCCAGAAGTTCACCCTTTTCAGAGATCGACGGGTTGATTGCACCTTTGACAAGGTCATGGGACACAGCCGACGAGATCGCCAGCAAAAGGCCCGCAGCGGTTGACAGAGCAGCCGCAAGACCACCAGCAGCGACCAGACCAATCACCCAACCTGGCAAGTTGGCAATCTCAGGATTGGCCAGAACCAGGATGTCGCGGTTGAACTTGGTCAGCTCGTTACCGACCCAGCCTTTTTCTTCGGCGATTGCAGTCATCGCCTCGGATTTGTCGTTGTAGTACTGGATCTTGCCGTCGCCGTTCTTGTCTTCCCAATCCAGCAGACCGGTTTTCTGCCAAGTGGCCATCCAGTCGTAACGCGGATCATTGTCGATTTCCTCGACCGAAACAGCACCACCTTCGATGCCACCATTGGGCCACATCATGTCGGTGATGTTCAGGCGCGCCATTGCACCAACAGCAGGAGCCGTCAGGTACAGCAGAGCGATGAAGACCAGCGCCCAGCCCGCCGACCAACGTGCGTCAGACACTTTGGGAACGGTGAAGAAGCGCATGATGACGTGCGGCAGACCCGCAGTACCGATCATCAGCGACAGGGTGAACAGCACCATGTTAAGCGTATTCGAGTGGTGGGCCGTGTAGTCGTTGAAGCCCAACTCGGTCACGATGGCGTCCAGCTTGGTCAGCAGGGGTTCACCGCTGGCGGTGTCACCAAACAGACCCAGCGCCGGAACAGGTGTGCCGGTCAGCTGCAGCGAGATAAAGATGGCCGGGATGGTATAAGCGGTGATCAGCACGCAGTACTGAGCGACCTGAGTGTAGGTCACGCCCTTCATCCCACCAAACACTGCGTAGGCAAACACAACGCCCGCACCGATCAGCAGACCAGTGGTGTTGGACACTTCGAGGAAGCGGCCAAAGGCCACGCCAACACCGGTCATCTGACCGATCACGTAGGTCACCGACGCAACGATCAGACAGATCACCGCAACGATACGTGCGGTCTGGCTGTAGAAACGGTCGCCGATGAATTCCGACACGGTGAACTTGCCGAACTTACGCAGGTAGGGCGCAAGCAGCAGGGCCAGCAGCACGTAGCCACCGGTCCAACCCATCAGGAAGGTCGAGTTGTCGTAGCCGGTAAAGGCAATCAGGCCCGCCATCGAGATGAACGAGGCCGCAGACATCCAGTCCGCCGCTGTCGCCATACCGTTGGTGACCGGGTGAACGCCGCGACCGGCGGCATAGAATTCCGATGTGGAACCCGCACGGGCCCAGATCGCGATGCCGATGTAAAGCGCAAAAGACGCGCCCACAAACAGCAGGTTGATGGTAAACTGATCCATGCCGATTACTCCTCGTCCACGCCGTGCTCAGCGTCGAGCTTGTTCATGCGCCAGGCGTAGTTGAAGATCAGCACCAGAAAGACCAGGATCGATCCTTGCTGAGCGAACCAAAAGCCCAGATCTGTACCGCCAACGGCGATGCCGGACAGCAGCGGACGCAGCAGAATGCCGAATCCAAACGACACCAGCGCCCAAATCGCGAGGCTGATGTAGATGAGGCGCAGGTTGGCCTGCCAATAGCCCTTGTCGGCTTCGGCAGTCTGCGCGGAGTTTGTTGAATGATCCGCCATCGCGGGTTCCTCCTTCGCTTCCCTCATTGGCGGCCCATTGCCCAACTCCTCCAGTGCGGTGGGCCGCTTCTCGGTTGTGCCAAACGCCCCGTGACGTCAGGCATAACTTCTCTGGTCCGCCAAGGCGGGTCCATTGAAGTATTCTGATTTAGGATCAAAGCCCTAGGGCTTATCTCCTCCCCTTATTTCATGACCTCGCCGACAATCCCTTGAAGGTCTTGCGCGATGTCGTCGATCTGGCCCATGGCATCGATGCCTTTCAGCACGCCCTGGGCTTGATAGTAGTCAATCAGCGGTGCGGTCTGCGCGTGATAGGCCGCCAGACGCGACGCGACCGTCTCGGCATTGTCGTCGGCGCGGCGTTTGAATTCTGTGTGACCGCACTTGTCGCATTTGCCGTCTTCGACGGGCTGCTTGTACGTGTCGTGATAGCCCTCACCGCATCCAGCGCAGGTGTAGCGACCCGAAATCCGCGTCACCATCTCGGCGTCTTCAACTTCAAGGCTGATGGCCGCGTTGATCTTCTGATCTGAAGACGCGAGCAGACCATCAAGCGCCTCGGCCTGGACTGTGGTCCGGGGGAAACCATCCAGTATGACGCCCTTGGCGCAGTCCGGTTCCGCCATGCGGTCGCGAAGGATCGCGATGACGATGCCGTCGCTAACAAGATCGCCCGCCTCCATGACCGCTTTGGCAGCATTACCAGCCTCGGTACCTGCGGCGACCGCGTCGCGCAGCAGATCACCGGTGCTGAGTTGTACAAGCCCGAACTTCTCTTCAAGCATACGAGCCTGCGTACCCTTCCCGGCGCCCGGAGGGCCGAGAAGGATCAGAACAGCGGGGGATATGGTCGTGGCAGCGTCCATCACATCCTCACTTGTTTGCCCGGTTTTCGATCAGGTCTTCGACCACTGACGGATCGGCCAGGGTCGACGTATCGCCAAGCGAACCAAAGTCGTTCTCGGCAATCTTGCGCAGAATTCGGCGCATGATCTTGCCCGAGCGAGTCTTGGGCAGGCCGGGGGCCCACTGGATCACATCAGGCGAGGCAATCGGGCCGATCTCGGTCCGGACCCAGGTGCGCAGCTCTTTCAGCAGCTCATCCGACGGCTCGCGGTCATTCATCAAAGTGACATAGCAATAGATGCCTTGCCCTTTGATTTCATGGGGGTAACCAACCACAGCGGCCTCGGCGACGGCGGCATGGGCGACCAGCGCGCTTTCCACCTCGGCCGTGCCCATCCGGTGGCCGGAGACGTTGATTACATCATCGACGCGGCCAGTGATCCAGTAATCGCCATCCTCATCGCGACGGCAGCCATCGCCGGTGAAGTAGTAGCCTTTATAGTCCGAGAAATAGGTCTTCTCGAACCGCTCATGATCGCCCCAGACGGTGCGCATCTGACCGGGCCAGCTGTCTTTGATGCACAGAACACCCTCAACGCCATTTCCCTCGATCTCAACACCGGATTGCGGGTCCAGAACCACCGGCTGGATGCCGAAGAACGGTTTCATCGCCGAGCCGGGCTTCATCGCGTGCGCACCGGGCAGGGGGGTCATCAGGTGACCGCCGGTTTCGGTCTGCCACCAGGTGTCAACAATCGGGCATTTACCTTTGCCAACAACTTCATTGTACCAGTTCCAGGCTTCCGGGTTGATCGGCTCGCCGACTGTGCCCAGCGTCCGGAGATCGCTCAGGTCGCATTTCTCGACGAACTCGGTACCCTGACCCATCAGAGCGCGAATTGCCGTCGGAGCGGTGTAGAACTGGTTCACCTTGTGCTTTTCGCACACCTGCCAGAAGCGTGATGCATCCGGATAGGTCGGCACGCCTTCGAACATCAGTGTGGTCGCGCCGTTGGCCAGTGGTCCGTAGACGATATAGCTGTGACCGGTGACCCAGCCGACATCGGCGGTGCACCAGTAGACGTCGCCTTCATGGTAGTCGAATGTGATCTCATGCGTCATCGCGGCATAGACCAGATAACCGCCGGTCGTATGGACGACACCTTTGGGCTGACCAGTCGAACCGGAAGTATAGAGAATGAACAGCGGATCTTCGGCATTCATCTCAGCGGGTGCGCAATAGTCATCCGCTTCAAGCGCCATTTCGTTGTAATCATAGTCGCGGCCATCGATCCAAGTGGTCTGCCCAGCGGTGCGTTTGACCACCAGACATTTCACGCTGTCTTTGCAGTGCAGCAGGGCCGCGTCTGCGTTGGACTTCAGCGGAGTCTTTCGGCCACCACGTGGTGCCTCATCGGCGGTGATGACGACCTTGGCATCACATCCGTTGACTCGGGCTGCCAACGCATCGGGTGAAAACCCAGCAAATACAATCGAATGGATTGCTCCGATCCGTGCACAAGCCAGCATCGCATAGGCTGCTTCAGGGATCATCGGCAGATAAATCACAACGCGGTCACCTTTGCGCACGCCCATCGACTCGAGAATATTGGCCATGCGACAGGTGCGACGGTGCAATTCGGCGTAGGTAATGTGCTGAGCTTCGTCGTTTGGATCATCCGGTTCCCAGATGATCGCTGTCTGATCGCCGCGCGTATTCAAATGACGGTCAAGACAGTTGGCCGAGACGTTTAGCGTGCCGTCCGCATACCAGTTGATACCAACCGAACCAAAATCATAGCTGACGTCTTTGACCTGAGTATAAGGCTTGATCCAGTCAACGCGCTTGCCTTGCTCATCCCAGAATGCTTCGGGGTTGTTGATCGACGCAGCGTACATATCTGCGTATTTGTCGGCGTCGACATGCGCACGGGCGACAGTTTCTGCGGATGGCGGATATGTCTTGGCATCTGCCTGGGCAGCGGTAGTCATCTTTGAGGCTCCTCCCTCTGGACTGGATTACATGGGACCGATTTTGCCAGCCGATTAGGCAATGTCGATCCGGTTCCTCCCCAAGTTGAATAATACGGGGATCAGAAAAGAAATAAATAAATTGCCATAATCCTTGGATTTCTTTGTAAAGAAATTTCATTTTCGGCACTAACATTGTAAATAATTTTGAAATTGTGCGTAATAT
Organism: Ruegeria sp. SCSIO 43209; assembly: GCF_019904295.1. Taxonomy (NCBI): domain Bacteria; kingdom Pseudomonadati; phylum Pseudomonadota; class Alphaproteobacteria; order Rhodobacterales; family Roseobacteraceae; genus Ruegeria; species Ruegeria sp. SCSIO 43209. The sequence continues at coordinate 1,669,884 of NZ_CP065359.1, read as the reverse complement.
ACACGTTAAATCAGTAAGATAGCTGTAATGACCTAAGTGCTCATTGGCATGTGTCTGGGGCTTTGGCCGATAGCTTCACTTTAATCTCGAAGTCTGGTGGCGATAACACCACTTCTCCTCGCAGGGGTTGGCAGCTTCTAGACTTGGCGCTAGCTTCACAAACAAGCATCCCGATAGGGGGCGCAACTAAGGGAGATACCACTATGAAAAAGATGTTGAGCGGTGCGGCTTTTGCCGCCCTGAGTGTGGCGTTTGTCACCGAAGCAGCCGCGACCGAATGGAATGCCTCGGTCTGGGGTAAGCGCCGCGCATTTACCGAGCATGTTGAGAAACTGGCTGAACTGGTGAACGAAAAAACCGGCGGCGATTTCACCATCAATGTTAGCTATGGCGGATTGTCGAAGCCCAAGGAAAACCTGGATGGAATCGAGATTGGCGCGTTCGAGATGGCGCAGTTCTGTGCGGGCTATCACCGCGATAAGAACCGCGCGATCACCGTTTTGGAACTGCCCTTCCTTGGCGTAAACACATTGGATGAAGAGGTGGCCGTCAGCCACGCAGTCTACGATCATCCAGCAGTCAAGGACGAGATGGCGCAGTGGAACGCGCGCATCATCATGACTTCACCGATGCCTCAATATAATCTTGTTGGTACCGGTAACCCTCGTGATGAGCTTGCCGAGTTCGACGGTATGCGCGTACGCGCAACTGGCGGTTTGGGGCAAGCATTTGAAGCAGTTGGTGGCGTACCTACGTCCGTGCCTGCGACCGAAGCCTACAATGCGATGGAATCTGGCGTGGTCGATACCGTGGCCTTCGCTCAGCATGCGCATCTGTCGTTCGGGACAATCAACGAAGCTGACTGGTGGACGGCCAATCTGAATCCCGGAACGGTAAACTGTCCGGTGGTGGTGAATATCGACGCCTATGAAGCGCTGCCAGCCGAACATCGCGAAGCGCTGGACGGCTCGATTAATGAGGCTATCGATCACTATCTGGCCAACTACGGTGGACTGCTTGAAAAGTGGGATGGCGTGCTGGCAGAGAAAGGCGTTGAAAAGGTCGAGATTGACGATGCCGTGCTTGAGGAGTTTCGCGCCAAAGCCGCTGATCCGATTCGCGCGAAGTGGATCGAAGACATGACCGCCCAGGGTCTGCCTGCGCAGGATCTTTATGATCTTGTGCAATCGACACTGCAACAGCAGCGCGGCGGTAACTGATCGCCACAGCCGGGTGTCATTAGGCACCCGGCATCTCCTTCAATCAAAGGAATGCTGAGATGGCAGGACATGCCACGGTGCTTGAGGATGGCAGTCTTCTAAGCCGGTTGGATCACCGTTTGTTACGTCTAGAGCGTTTTATGGCGCTGATCAGCGGATTCGCGGTTTTCGGGCTGATGGTGCTGGCTGTTGTGTCAGTCAGCGGCCGAAACGCATTAAACGCGCCTTTGCCCGGATATGTTGACTGGATTGAACAGGCGATGCCCCTGATCGCGTTTCTGGGTATTTCGTTTGTGCAGCGCGATGGCGGGCATATCCGAATGGATATCGTTATCTCGCGCTTGAAAGGGCGGGCGCTGTGGTTGTTCGAGCTGATCTCGGTTCTGTTGATTCTGCTGCTGATGCTGGCGCTGGTTTGGGGAAGTTGGTCACACTTTGACCGGTCCTTTGACTTCGGCGCTCCGATGTGGAGTCGCGACAGCTCGATTGATATCGGGATTCCTATTTGGCCAGCCAAGCTGCTGGCGCCCGTTGCTTTTTCGGTGCTGTGCGCCCGGCTAATCTTGCAGGTCTGGGGCTATGGACGCGCCTTCATGCTGGGGCTCGAGGCACCGGTGGCCGTACCGCTGATACAGGATGCCGCCGCACAGGCTGCAGCCGAGGCCGAACAATTCGAAGGACGTAACTGACCCATGGACACGATTGATATCGGCCTTTGGGTCACTGCCGGACTGTTGGTTCTTGTCGTCACTGGCATGCGGGTGGCATTTGCTGCAGGTCTGGCAGGGTTGGTTGGCCTTGTTTGGATATTCTGGGCGAAGTTTGGGTATGATCCCGAGCGGTTTGGTAAGGCACTGACGGTGGCCGTCAAAACGGCTGGCCAGGTGCCACATTCCAAGGTGGCGTCTCATACGCTGAGCCTGATCCCAACATTCATCCTGATCGGCTATCTAGCCTACTACGCTGGCCTGACCCGCGCCTTGTTTGAGGCGGCAAAACGCTGGGTGGCATGGGTGCCTGGCGGGTTGGCCGTTTCAACGATTTTTGCGACCGCCGGTTTCGCCGCCGTATCAGGTGCATCGGTCGCCACATCAGCCGTCTTTGCGCGCATCGCCATCCCTGAAATGCTGGCCGTCGGGTATAATAAACGTTTCGCCGCCGGTGTGGTTGCCGCTGGCGGGACCTTGGCCTCGCTAATCCCCCCATCTGCGATCCTTGTGATTTACGCCATCATTGTCGAGCAGGATGTGGGAAAACTGCTGCTCGCAGGCTTCATCCCCGGTGCGTTTTCGGCGGTGATCTATGGCTTGCTGATCGTCGGTATCGCCGTGATCTTCAAGTCCGTCGGACCGCCGGTCACCGGGTTTACCTGGAAACAACGATTTGCTGCACTTCCGGGCGCACTGCCCATTGTGGCGGTGATCCTCATCATAATCTGCTTTGTCTATAACCCCTTCGGCGACAAGGCTTGGGGCACCCCGACCGAGGGCGGGGCCATCGGGGCCTTCATCGTGTTCTGCTTTGCCCTGATCCACGGCATGCGCTGGCCTGAATTCAAATCGGCCTTGCTTGAAACCGCCAAACTGACCGCCATGATTTTCGCGATTATTTGGGGTGTTTTGATCTACGTGCGCTTTCTTGGTTTCGCAGATCTGCCGGGGGCGTTTTCCGACTGGATCACTTCGCTCGAAATGTCGCCTATGTTGATCCTCATTTGCATCCTGCTGGCCTACGCAGTGCTGGGCATGTTCATGGATGCGATCGGTATGTTGCTTTTGACACTTCCGGTTGTGTATCCCGCCGTTATGGCCCTGAATGGAGGCGAGGCCGTCAGCGCAGCAGACAGCGCCTTTGGTATGTCCGGGCCGATGTGTGCGATCTGGTTTGGTATCTTGGTGGTCAAAATGGCCGAGTTCTGCCTGATCACACCTCCTATTGGTCTAAACTGTTTTGTTGTCGCAGGCGTGAGGCCCGATCTTAGTGTTCAGGATGTCTTCAAAGGTGTAACGCCGTTCTTCATTGCCGATGCTCTGACCATCGCACTGCTGGTGGCCTTTCCAGGGATTGTTCTCTACCTGCCATCGCTTGCGGGATAAGAAAAAGCCCCGGCCAAAGGCCGGGGCACAGTTTTAGAAGTGCGGGTTCTTTATCCTGCCCGCATCAACATCCCGAACAGATCCCGCGGGTCGTCAGGGTCTGCCAGCATATCCAATGCCTCATAGAAATCAGTGCCTTCAATCGCGCTTTTGATGTAACGTAGTGCCGAGAAGTCCTCGATCGCGAAGCCGACACTGTCGAACAACGTGATCTGTCGATCATCGGTGCGCCCTGTGGCTTGTCCGGTCATAACTTCCCACATCTCGGTGACAGGGTGATCATTCTCCAGAGCTTGAATTTCACCTTCGATCCGCGTTTGCTCGGGGTATTCTACAAAGATATTCGAGCGCAGAAGGATATCGCGGTGCAGTTCGGTTTTGCCGGGGCAATCACCGCCAATGGCGTTGATGTGCACACCGGGGCCGACCATGTTGTCGGTCAGGATGGTGGCGTATTTCTTGTCAGCGGTGCAGGTCGTTATGATCTGAGCGCCTTCGATTGCGTCCTCCGGCGTTTTGCAGGGCACGACCGTCAGCCCTTTGCCCTGCAGATTGGCTGCACATTTCGCCGTCGCGTTCGGGTCTGTGTCGTAGAGCCGGACCGTATCGATGCCGCACATGGCTTTGAAGGCGAGGCACTGGAACTCGGATTGCGCGCCGTTTCCAATCATCGCCATCGTCGTCGCGGATTTGGGCGCGAGGTATTTGCCGACCAGCGCAGAGGTTGCCGCTGTCCGCAAAGCAGTCAACATCGTCATTTCGGTCAACAATGTCGGGTAACCGGTATAGACATCAGCCAGCAGGCCAAACGCGGTCACGGTCTGCAGGCCCTCAGACGTGTTCTTGGGATGCCCATTGACGTATTTGAACCCGTATGCCTCACCATCCGAGGTTGGCATCAGTTCGATCACCCCATGTGGTGAATGGGCCGGGATGCGGGGCGTTTTGTCAAAGCTCTCCCAGCGTTTAAAATCGGATTCGATCTGCGCGGCAATCTGCGTGATCATCTGTTCGACCCCGATGTGATGGACCAGACGCATCATGTTGTCGACGGATACAAATGGCACGAGGGCCTTATCAGAAGGTTGCATCAAAGACTCCTATCGGCGGGAAAGATGGATACCAGCGATCATACAACGTACGGATCCACCGGCTGTTTCAATTGTGGGAACCGAGAGCGGCAGTGGAGTTGCACTGGCTTGGATGATCGCGACTTGAGCAGGTGTAAGAGCCTGTAGCGCTCGGCTGGACAACGCCAGGACAAGACCATCATTGCCACAAAGCTCAATCGCGTTTCCTGCAAAATCTGCAATCTGCTCATGGGACAGATCGATGACAGTCCGCCCAGATTCTTCCAGCCGTGCCCGAACTGTTGCGCGGCGTTCCGGGTCGGAAATCATGTCCAAACAAATCAGCGCGTAGTGCGTCCCGATCCCCATCAGGACATTGGTGTGATAGACATCACGGCCTTCAGCGTCCTTTGCATCAAAGGCAATCGGCTCATAGTTGAAATGCGTACAGAAACGCTCCAACAACACCGGATCGGCGCGGTTGGATCGAACAGTGTAGGCAATACGGCCCACGTGATCCAGAACCATTGCGCCAGTGCCCTCAAGCGCGAGGTCGTCCTGTTCGAGGCCGGAATAGTCGATGACGTCTTGCACTCGATATTCCCGCTTCAGTAACTCAATTACATCTGAGCGTCTTTCGCGTCTGCGCGATGGAACGAACATCGGATAAACAGCGACATGACCGCCTGGATGGGTCGAAAACCAGTTGTTTGGGAACACGCTGTCGGGTGTGTCACGTTCGCCTTCGTCGTCAAACACATGAACGGTCACACCAGCAGCGCGAAGCTGTTCTACTGCTTTGTCATGCTCATCCCGCGCGGCAGCAGACGTCGCTGCAGCAGATCGATTTGCCAGTGTTTGAAATGCATTGTCGTCGCGGGTTTCAGGATTCGACGCAAATGCGTGCGGGCGCACCATCACGACAGCTGAAGGAGATTGAAGAGAAATCATCAGAAGCTCCGGGTTGGGCGATCGAAGATGCGACGACCCATCAGCGAGGCTGCAAGATCGACCATCAGTTTTGCGGTTCGGCCGCGCTCATCCAGGAACGGGTTCAGCTCGACGAGGTCCAGCGAACAAACGAGACCGCTTTCATGCAACAATTCCATGACCAGATGCGCCTCGCGCTCGGTTGCGCCACCTGGGACAGTGGTTCCAACCGCAGGCGCAATCGAGGGATCAAGGAAGTCCACATCCAGCGAGACATGCAGGATGCCGTTTGCTGCGCGTACTTTGTCAAGGAAGGCCAGTAGGGGTGTCTTGATACCGTGCTCGTCGATGCTGCGCATATCGGCGAGCATCGCGTGATCTTTTTCCAATGCCGCACGTTCGGCGGGATCGACCGAGCGCAGACCGATCATACCGACGCGATCCGTTGGGATCGGCGATATCAGCGGTGGAAAGGCGTCAAAGCCTGACTGGCCAGTGAAATAAGCGACCGGCGTTCCATGCAAATTGCCGCTGGCCGTGCTGCTGGGCGTATGAAAATCGCTATGTGCATCCAGCCAGAGCACGAAAAGAGGGCGCCCGATACGGTCTGCATGTGCCGCCATTCCTGCCACCGTGCCCATCGACAGGGCGTGATCACCGCCCATGAAAATAGGAAGGCCTTCAAGCGCGGCCTCTTGTGCCGTGCGGCTTAGCGCCTGTGTCCAGCCCACGCATTCCGGTAAAGAGAACAGATGGGTGTCTTCCGAAATGTCGACGGCATCTGGTCGCGTGTCACCGATGTCCGACACAGAATGCCCGAGATCTGACAGCGCTTGGGCGAGACCCGCGACCCGATAGGCATCTGGACCCATCCGACAGCCTTGGCGGTGTTTGCCGGCATCCATCGGCGCTCCGGCGAGAATGATGTTCATTTTGCTCATAAGTCTATCTATCGATACGATATGAGTTGAGAAAAGAGATCAAATTGGTCAAAGTGAATTGGCTAATTCCGATTTGGTAATCACGCATGGACGAACTGGACAATCGCTTATTGAACGCACTGCACAGGGACGCTCGGGCATCGTTGTCGGAACTGGCTGAACTGCTCGGGGTGACCCGAACAACCGTGCGCAGCCGACTAAAGCGGCTTCAGCAGTCTGGCGAAATCGTCGGCTTTACCGTTGTGACACGGCAGGGCGTATCGGAAAGCCCTGTTCGTGGATTGATGATGCTTGAGATCGCAGGCCGCGGGACCGAGCGGATCAGATCGCGGATCGCTGCGATGCGTCAGGTTCGGGCGGTGCACTCAACTAATGGAAGTTGGGATCTGATCGCAGAGATCGGAACTGATACACTGGATGAGCTTGATGAAGTCCTGTTCCAGATCCGTCGGATGGAGGGCGTTACACGATCTGAGACCAATCTGTTGCTTTCGACACGCAAGGGACGCTCGTGACGCGTTGGCCTAGGCCCTTTGCCGGATGGAAAATTCGTGCAAAGCTTTGAATTGACACTGATCTGAGGATCGCGGGGCAGGGGCGAACGGAATGACGACACAGCCGACAACGGAAGAGACACGCGCCGTACGTCTGGCCGAGTATGTGACGGGGCTGTTGGAAAAGCCGCTGGTCAAGATTGCGGTTCCGTTGCTGATTACAGGAATCGCGCTTGCGGTTCTGCATGACCTCTCTGCGCATGTTAAATGGTCAGATATCCAAAGCGATATCGCAGCGAAACCATGGAAATTCATGTTTTTTGCGATGTGCTGGACGGCTTTCAGTTTTCTGTCGCTTTCGTTCTACGATGTGCTTGCCGTGCAGAGCGTCGCCGATGGAAAAGTGCCTCTGCCCGTTGCGGGGATGGCCGGTGCAAGCGGCTATGCGGTATCGAACTGCCTGGGATTCTCCTATATCACCGGCACCGCGATCCGATACCGTATCTATGCGTCGCTGGGGCTTGATCTTGGCCGCGTGGCCGGGGTGATCGCGACCTCTTGGGTGGCGTTCTGGATGGGACTGATCCTGCTTTTGGGCCTGTTGCTTACAATACACCCGGATGGCATTTCCAAGGTCCTGCCGATCAGTGAAACGACGGAGACTGTGATCGGTCTGAGCATGTTGGCGGGGCTTGCGGTCTTGTTTGTCTGGCTTTCAAGCGGAGGGCGGCGATTGGCCTATGGTGGGTTTGGGTTCAACCTGCCGGGCGGCAAGCTGGCAAGTTTGCTGACAGTCGCGGCGGTAGGCGATCTGTTCGGCGCTTCAATGGCGCTGTATGTGCTCATGCCGGACGATCTGGGGGTTGGCTACCCGTATTTCTTCGCGGTCTATATAGGCGCTATAGCGGTGGGTATCCTTAGCCATGCACCGGGTGGAATCGGTGTGTTCGAAGCCACTCTGATCGCTGGTCTAGGGGCGTCGGGCCGGTCTGATGTGATCGCTGCGCTTCTGCTCTACCGACTGGTCTATACGTTCCTTCCGTTTGCCATCGCCAGCCTGTCGATCGCGGTCGCGTCGGTGCTGACACAGCGCCATCGCATCGGGGGCGCGGTCACTTGGGTCTATCGCGCAATTCGCCCCATTGTCCCGATGGTGGCTGCCGGCGTCGCGGCTGTGGCAGGAGTTATCCTGTTGGTTTCAGGGGCTTTGCCTTCCAGTACGCAGAACCTTGGCGTACTGCGAGAGGTTTTGCCTTTGTCATTTGTCGAGGCATCTCATCTTGCAGGCAGCGCCGTGGGTGTCCTACTGCTACTTGTCTCACGTGGCCTATTCCGCAAGCTCTATCGGGCATGGGTTGTTGCCATGCTTTTGATGGTGGCGGGTTTCTTCGCCTCGCTCGCCAAAGGGCTTGATACGCATGAAGCCCTTTCATTGCTGTTCACGATTGGCCTTTTGGCGATGTTTCGGGGTGCGTTTTACCGGGTAAGCGGTGCATCTATCTTTCGGCTAAATATCCCTTGGCTGGTCAGCGTCGTCGCGTTGCTGGCGGTGATTTTCTGGATTGGATTGTTCGCTTATTCCCATGTCGAATATCAAAACGCGCTGTGGTGGGACTTTGCCTGGAGTGGAGATGCCTCGCGATTCCTGCGGTCCAGCCTCGTGGTGGCCGTGATCGTTGGCATCGTGGCGGTGAACTCGCTGTTCGGCCGTGAAATCCCCGCGCCGGTTAGGACTGAAATCCCCGAAGTTGTCGAACGTCTCGTGATGGAGAGCGAAGACACCGAATCTCAGATTTCACTGACGGGTGATAAGCAATTCCTGATCTCGCCTGACGAAACCGCATTCCTTGCCTATGCCGATACTGGCAATGCGCTGATCACCAAAGGAGAGCCTGTGGGTGATGAGCAAGCGGGGCAGCAACTGATCTGGCAATTGCGAGAAATGGCCGATCGCGAAGGCAAGCTTTGTGCGTTTTACAGTGTATCGACCAAATATCTGCCGACATTCCTGGACCTGGGCCTGTCGATCCTGAAGATCGGAGAAGTGGCCCGCGTACCGCTGCAGAATTTCTCGCTGGACGGAAAATCGCGCAAACGGTTCCGGCAGGCGAAGAACAGGGCTGAGCGTGAGGGGTACAAGTTCGAAATTATCCCCAAAGAACAGCTTGCACCGGTGTTGCCCGAACTTCGTCAGATCTCGGACGATTGGTTGGCGCAAAAGGCAGGTGAGGAAAAGGGTTTTGCCTTGGGCGGCTTTGATGATGCCTACCTTTCTTATTTCGACCATGCGGTTCTGCGGGATGAGACGGGCAAGATCATGGCCTTTGCGAACCTGTTTCAAGGCGGAAACAAATCCGAACTGTCTCTGGATTTGATGCGTTATGAACCGGACAGCCCAAGCTTTGTCATGGATGCGCTGTTTGCTGAGATGATGGTCTGGGGGTCCGAGCAGGGATTCCACTGGTTCTCACTGGGCGCAGCGCCATTTTCAGGGATCGAAAACCGGCAGTTGGCCTCGCTTTGGAATCGGATCGGTGGGTTCGTTTATGAACATGGCGAACAATTCTACCACTTCGAAGGCCTGCGCGCCTTCAAGCAGAAATTCGATCCGGAATGGAGCCCCAACTATCTAGCCAGCCCCGGCGGGTTGGCCGCGCCACGTATCCTCTACGAAGTTAACATCCTGATCTCGGGTGGCCTGCGCGGGTTGACGAAATAGGCCTTAGTTCAAGCTGGCGCGTGTTGGCGTTTTCTCCAACAGATCACCCCAATCGGTGCGATAGGCCATCTCGGCCAGCACCGTCTCGGGTAGGAATTCCTGATTCTGCCGAATCTGCCAACCACCACCCAGACCTTTGTAGATCGCGACCAGATTCGAAGAGACCTCTTGCCGGGCCTCGATCAGGTTCGCCTGCGATCGTAATAGCGCGGTCTGCGTGTTCAGGATACGCGAATAGCTGGCGATGCCGTCTCGGTACTGATCGACCGCGATTTCAGCCGCCTTGCGCGAAGCTTCGACGCTGCGCTGATAAAAGGTGACCTGTTTGCGCGCCTGCGCGTAAGCAACCATCGCGCTTTCGACCTCGGAATACGCGGTCAGAACGGTATTCTGATAGTTGGCGATCAACGCTTGATAGGCGGCATCCTGCGCGCGGACATTGTTCTTGATGCGGCCGTAATTCAGGACGTTCCAGACTACGCCTGCGCTAGCCAATCCTGTGGCGCTGTTGGTGCTGAACAGATCGCGCCCACCCGAGGCCTGCAATCCGATCGATCCGGACAGGATGAATTGTGGATAGAGATCAGCCAGCGCGATCCCCACCTGCGCCGATTGGGTGGCTGCCGCCAATTCGGCGGCGCGGACGTCAGGCCGTCGCCGCAGCAATTCGGCGGGCACACCAACGGCCACGTTGCTGCGCCCTGTTGGAATGCGACCCGAGTTTCCGATCAAGCCCGCCATCTGAGACGGCGTTTTTCCTAACAGAACCGCCAGTGCGTTCTTGGCTTGTTGGATATCGCTTTCCAACTCGGGCACGAGTGCCTTGGTGTTGTTGAGCAGGGCAGTCGATTCCTGCACATCCAACTCGGTTGTAACGCCGTTGTTAAAGCGCAGCTGAGTGAGGTCTGCCGATGCCTGCTGAATCGTGATGTTTTCCCGCGCGATGCGCAGAGCCTCTTGCAACGAACGGATGTTGATATAAAGCGCCGCTACGTCCCCGGTCAGCGTGACCAGTGCGTCGTCATAATTAGCAACCTGCAGTGCCAGGTTCGATCGCGCGGCCTGTACGCCGCGACGTTGCTGGCCCCATACGTCCAGTTCCCATTGCGCATCAAACCCAACTTGCGAAGTCGAGAATTCGGTGTCCAAGGGAATAATCCGCCGGATGTCCGAAATCGGCCCAAGATTGTCGCTGATCTGTCGGCGTTGGAGCGAACCGCCCACGGCCTGCGATTGCGGGTAAAGCTCTCCAAATGCGATACCAAGCTGCGCGCGGGCCTGTAGCACGCGTGCGCCTGCGACCTGTAAGGTCAGGTTCTGCGCATAGGCTTCGGCGATCAGTTTGTTCAGTGTCGGATCATTGAACGTTTCCCACCAGCGCACAACGGGAGCGCTGCGTGAGGTCAGGCCGCTCTGGCCCGTGCTGGGGCTGTTGACCTCTATCCATTGCTTCACGACCGGAGAGTTCGGACGCACGAAATCAGGCCCCACCGGCGTACAGGCGGTGAGGGTGGCGGCGCAAAGGGCGGTGCCCAACAACCGGCGGAGTGTCATCGTACGCATCCTCAGATATCCAGTGGCCGGATGAAGTTGGCGAAGGAATAGAGGCGGATATTGATGCGCCTCAGAAACTCAAAGCTCTTGCCCATGCCGGTGTAAATTGCCACGGCGGCATGACCACCGGCAGGAAAAGTGTGCCCCTCGGGCACTTCGACCGATATTTGAACAGCGATCCGACCGGGCAGTTTCGGCAATTCAAAACCGGGCAGGCGGCCTGAGGGCAGGTATTGACCCTGACGTGTCGCCCACCAGATGGCTTCGACTTTTCCGGTCAGAATCTCACCAGGATAGAGGTCCAGAGCGACTTCAACCGGTTGGCCGACTTCGACGAACTTCAGGTTCTGCTGGCGGAACGTGGCCAGAATATAGGGGCTGTCTTCGGTTACAAAGCTGGCAATGGCACCCAGACGAATTTCCCCCACAACCATACCCGGGCGCGCTTGTTGCGAAACGATCATGCCATTTTCGGGGGCATAGATCGTTGTGTTGTCCAGAAAATACTCGGCTTCGGCCAACTGTGCCTCAGCCTCAAGAATGCCAGTATTCACCCCGTCGATCTGTGAATCCAGCGCAAGGTTGGCCTTTTCAAGATTGGCCTGAGCTTCCTTAATCTTCGCCTGATCTTCCGCGACCTGTTCGTTCCAGCGGTCTAGTTCATCCTGGCGGGCGCCCCCGGCGGGAACGAGGTTCTCGTATCGCGCTTGTTCGGTCAGCGCATAGGCCAGCTGCGCGTTCGCGCGTTCGACTGCTTCTCCCGCCGCGATAACGTCCTGTTCAAGGATCTTTGCGTTTTGCTGCGCCGCCACCAGCTGTGCATTCGCCTTGTCCACGGCCAGCGAAAACACCGTGTCGTCGAACTTATACAGCGGATCGCCCTTAGTGACCCAGGTGTTGGGCTCGACCAAAACCTCGGACAGGATTGTGGGCTGAGTCAGACGCGGGACGATCTGGATGGTGGAGCGCACGACGTGGCTGTCGACGGAAAAGGGCTGAAAGAAGCGCAGCGCGACCAAAAAGATCAGCAGCAGATGAGCGCCGACCCAGAATGAGACGATCCCCCACATGATGTTGAATTTCAGCCATTGCACCTTGAAGAAGATGAACCAGACAAAAATAATGTAGAAAAGCGTGATGCCTAGGGCGACGAACATGAGTGCTGAATTCCTTTGGCCTTAGGCTTGCTTTGTTTCGTCGGTATCAAGTGGGTCCTGGTATTCCGGTTTGACGGTGCCTCCCAGACGCTTGATTTCATCCCTTATGGCCTTGCGTTCTTCATCAGGGCCGCGGCGCATGTCGACGGTGACGCCGTCGTGAAACGCCCAGATAAAGGCATGCACCCAAGGGACAATCGCCAAAAATCCCATCCATCCCATGATCTTGACCGCTTCGGCATGGGGGTGATTGCGTTTGATCGCGATACGTCCGGGCAGACCCATTATGAATAGAAACAACGCCATCACCGCTGCCAGCAGCAAGATAAGTGCAACAAATGTCAGATAGTCATAGTAGCCCAGCGGCTGCCCCAAAAGTCCCATGCTCGCGCCTCCTGTTGTTGGAAACTGTTCCATCCTCGGGCGCTGTTGTCCAGCTAATCAATCACTTTCTGGCTGATCGGAAGGATGCATCAGCATTCAATAATTTTGGTGTTCCAGTCTATGCACTTCTGATGGAGGTCGCCGGGCAGCGGTAGATCAGTATAAACCATATCAACATCGGATAATGAGGCGATGCGTGCGGGCGCGGTGCGCTGAAACTTTGAAGCATCCGCAACTAGGCTGATCTGCCGGGCTTGTTCAATGATAGTTTGACTGACCAGTACTTCTTGGAGATCGAAATCCATTAGATCCCCATCCGCATCCAATGCGGAACAGCCGATAATCGCGTGATCGAATTTGAACTGGCGGATGGTCGAGACCGCAAGATTCCCGACCAACCCACTATCTGATCTGCGCAGCACACCGCCTGCAACGACGATCTGGCAATCGGGGTTATCGGCCAGTATATTGGCAACGTTCATATTGTTGGTCACGACCATTAGGTTTTTGTGTTTCAGCAATTGGCGGGCAACGGCCTCAGTCGAGGTGCCTATGTTCATAAAGATCGAGCTGCCCTCGGGGATGTCGGCCGCGCAGCGTTCAGCGATGCGTGTCTTGGCTTCATGGTTCAGGGCGCGCCGGTCTTCGTATCCAATATTAGACACGCCAGAACGCAGAACGGCACCCCCGTGAACCCGATCCAACTTACCAGCTTCTGACAGTTCAGTCAGGTCACGGCGAATGGTCTGGACCGTCACGTGAAAACGCTCGGCCAGCCCTTCGACAGTAACGCGGCCCTCTTGCTCGGCGACTAAAAGAATGTCCGATTGGCGAAATGATAGTGACATGGGCGGTCCTGAGTTCCGGAGTTTTCGTTTTTGTTCTAATTTTGCGGTTAAGCAAGGGAATTCGTTAGTTGCATTTATTAATATTCGTTGTTTCAGCTAAAACGAACATTATCGAAAAATAAAGTTGACGATACGAACCATCATGCTGCTAATGCGCTTGAAACTGCCACGTTGGGGAATCAATTGGATATGTCATCGGACAGCAGCCAAGTTACCGATCTTTTTGTGATCGGCGGGGGTATAAATGGGTGCGGTATCGCACGTGATGCGGCAGGTCGGGGCCTATCGGTCACCTTGGCTGAAATGAACGATCTGGCCTCGGCGACGTCGTCAGCCTCGACCAAACTGTTTCATGGCGGGCTACGGTACCTGGAATTTTTTGAATTTCGTTTGGTGCGTGAAGCGCTGGTCGAACGCGAGACCTTACTGCGCGCGATGCCCCATATCAGCTGGCCCATGCGTTTCGTTCTGCCTTATCACGCTGATATGCGTTTTGACTCTGAAACACCGACCTCACGGTTGCTTAGTACTGTGATGCCTTGGATGCGCGGGCGGCGTCCGGCCTGGCTGATCCGGCTTGGCCTGTTTCTGTACGACAATCTGGGCGGTCGTAAAATCCTGCCGGGCACACGTTCGCTGAACCTGCGCGCGGCACCCGAGGGGGCTCCGCTGCAAGACAAATTTGAAACCGCCTATGAATACTCGGACTGCTGGGTCGAGGATTCGCGGCTGGTGGTCCTGAACGCCCGCGATGCCGAGGCACGCGGGGCCAAGATCATGGTCAGGACCGAGGTTCTTTCGGCTGAGCGGATCGATCAAGTGTGGCAAGTCACGATCCGGGATCGGGATAGCGGCAAGACCGAAACCGTCCTTGCGAAGATGTTGATCAATGCGGGCGGACCTTGGGTAGGTGACATCATCCAGACCAAGATCCGGGTCAATTCCCGAGAAGGCGTCCGTCTGGTGCGTGGCAGCCATATCGTGACACCCAAGCTGTTTGACCATGACAAGTGCTATTTCTTTCAGGGCGAAGACGGGCGCATCATCTTTGCGATCCCGTACGAGCAGGATTTTACCTTGATCGGAACCACGGATCAGGATCATTCTGACCCCTCCGAGCCTCCGGTTTGTACCGAGGCCGAGCAGGAGTATCTGTGCGCTTTCGCATCGAATTACTTCGCGAAGCCCGTTACCCGTGAAGATATTGTCTGGACCTATTCAGGCGTCCGTCCGCTATATGATGACGGCGCAAGCAGTGCCACGGCGGCTACCCGCGATTACACGCTGAAAGTTGACGCCGAGAGCGGGGCTCCGGTGTTGAATGTCTTTGGTGGTAAAATCACCACCTACAGACGCCTCGCGGAAAGCGCGCTGGAGAAGATTGGAGAGCATTTCCCGGATCTTGGCGGACCATGGACCGCAGGCGTCCCATTGCCCGGCGGGGATTTTCCGGTCGACGGCGTGCAGGATTTGATCGGGAAACTGATGGCGGAGTACCCGTTCCTGACCGATTTTTGGGCCCGTCGATTGATCCGGGCCTATGGCACCGAGACCTGGGACCTTCTGGGTCCGGCAAAAGATCAGAGCGATCTGGGTGACGATTTCGGCGCGACGTTGACCGAGGCCGAACTGGTTTGGCTGATGGACAAGGAATACGCGCGCACCGCTCAGGATGTCGTGTGGCGGCGCAATAAGCTGGGTCTAAGGCTCAGCCTCGAGCAGATCGGCCGGATAGACGACTGGATGGCCAAACTGTTAACTGACTAGCGCGCGGATCGGTTGATCCGTGCAAAAAAAGAAACGCCCCGCAGATGTGCGGGGCGTATTTCGATTTCAATGCGGGTCTTACGCGGCTTCTTCTGACGGTTCCGGGTCGTTCTTGCTGCCTTTGACCCACTCGCGCAGGCTCTGCATCACAGCGTAGAGGACGGGAACCAGAATGACCCCGAACAGAGTGGCTGCCAGCATACCGCCGAACACGGCAACGCCGATGGCCTTCTGGCTGGCAGCTCCGGCCCCGTTCGCGGCCAGCAGGGGAACCACGCCCAAAAGGAAGGACAGGGCGGTCATCATCACAGCGCGGAAACGCTGATATGCGGCTTCGGCCGCGGCCTCCTTGATTGACAGCCCCTTGGCCCTTTGCTCCATCGCGAATTCGACGATCAGAATCCCGTTCTTTGACGCAAGCCCGACAAGCATGATCATCCCGATCTGCGTGTAGAGGTTGATGTCGCTGCCAACGATTGCCACCGCTGCGACGGCACCGAACAAGGCCACGGTCACCGACATTAGGATCGAAACGGGCATCGTCCAACTTTCATATTGGCCGACAAGGAACAGGTACCCAAACAGGATCGCCAACCCAAGGATCACCACGACCAGGCCGCCCGAGGCCAGCTGCTGCTGCGCCGTTCCGGTCCATTCATAGGCATAGCCGGGGGGCAGGGCGGTCGCCGACTCCTCGGTCATGACATTGATGGCGTCCCCGGTGGAGAGCCCCGGTGCCGGAACCGCTGTCACAGTGGCCGAGCGGAACAGGTTATGCCGCTTCAGCAGGACAGGACCCAGCACGTTCTCGATATCGATCAGCGTGCCAAGCGGTACCATCTCACCTTTGGTGGAACGTACATAAAGCTCTGAGATATCATCGACCTTATTCCGGTATGACCCTTCGGCCTGGATCATTACGCGATAGACACGACCAAACAGGTTGAAGTCATTCACGTAATACGAGCCAAGCTGCGCCTGCATGGTCTGGAAAATCTCGGCCACCGAGACTTGCAGGGTTTTGGCCTTTTCCCGATCCAGATCGACAAACAATTGCGGCACGTTCGCGCGGAAAGTGGTGTAGGCCTGCGCGATCTCAGGACGCTGGTTTGCGGCATAGACATACGACCCAACGGCCGAGGCCAGATCCTGCGGCGAGCCGCCACCGGTCTGCTGCACTTCCATTTCAACCCCTGCAGACATACCAAGGCCCTGAATGGGTGGCGGGTTGAACGCAACAATTGACGCCGCAGATTCACCATATGCAATTGCCAGAACCTGGTTCAGGATCGCATCCGCGCTGAGCTCGGGTTCCTGCCGCTCTTCCCAGTTGGTCAGGTTGACAAAGATGGCTGCGCCATTGGTAGTGGTCCCGTTCAACAGCGAGAACCCATTGACCAGAACGGTACTGGATACGCCGGAGATCTGTTGAATCTGTTCATCGATCCGCGCAGAAACCGCCTCGGTCCGTTCAAGCGTCGCCGCATCGGGAAGCTGGATATCGACGAACAGATATCCGTTGTCTTCCAGCGGAATGAACCCTTTGGACGTGTTGCCCATAATGGTCCCGGTGCCTGCCGCGAAGGCCGCGATGATCCCAAGCGAAATGACCGGCAGGATCAGTAGCTTCCGCACAATGGCGACATAGCCGCTGCGCATGCCGCCGATAAATCCCTCGAACACGGCCAACAGCCCCTTGGGCGGTCCTGAACGCGCCCGCAGCACCAACCCGCAAAGGGCCGGTGAAAGCGTCAGAGCGTTGATCGACGAGATCACAACAGCGGTCGAGATCGTGACGGCAAACTGCGAATACAATCGCCCGGATATGCCGGGCATGAACGTCACCGGCACGAACACGGCCAGCAGTACCAACGTGGTTGCGATCACGGGGCCGGTGATCTGGCCCATGGCTTTGCGGGTCGCTTCGGCGGGGGATAGGCCTTCGTCGGCGATGATACGCTCGACGTTTTCCACCACAACGATGGCGTCATCCACAACGATCCCGATGGCCAGCACGAGCGCGAACAGAGAGATTGTGTTCAGCGACATGCCAAAGGCCAGCAAGAATGCAAATGTCCCGATCAATGAGACCGGAATTGCCACTGCAGGAATGATCGTCGCCCGCCAGCTGCCAAGGAAGATGAACACAACTGTGATCACCAATATGAATGTCAGGATGAGGGTCGAGACCACGTCATTGAGCGACTGTTCCACGAAATCCGTCGTATTGAATGGAACATCGTATTCGACATCTGTGGGAAAGGACCGTGACAGGCGCTCAAGTTCGGCCTCAACACGTTCGGACACCGCAAGGGCATTTGCGCCGGGGGCCTGATAGATGCCGATAACGGTCGCAGGAACGCTTTCGAAATAGCCCGAGGCGGAATAGAACTGCGCCCCTAACTCGACGCGCGCAATGTCTTTGACGCGCACAATCGCACCGGCTTCGCCTGTACGGATTACAATATCTCCGAATTCATCGGCCGAGGTCAGGCGGCCTTTGGTCTTGATCGTGTACTGAAAGGTTTGTCCTTCAGGCACAGGAGGCGACCCGATTGAGCCCGCAGAGACCTCGATATTCTGTTCGCGGATGGCATTGATCACATCACCCGGAGTGATTGACAGCGCGGCCATCTTGTCCGGATCCATCCAGATCCGCATGGCGTATTCCAGATTGGTCAGAACATCCGCTTTACCCACGCCCTGAACCCGCGCCAGAGCGTCTTTCAAGTTGATTGAGGCATAGTTCGACAGGAACACACTGTCATATGTGCCATTGGGCGAGGTCAGCGTGACCAGCAACAACATGTTGGTTGACGCTTTTTGCGTGACAACACCGGATGAAGTCACTTCGGACGGCAGCGATGCCATCGCCTGTGCCACACGGTTCTGTACGTTGACCGAGGCGATATCGGGGTCGGTGCCCACCTCGAACGTAACGTTCAACGAATACGAGCCGTTATCCGATGAGGTCGACGTCATGTAGATCATGTCGTCCACACCGTTGACCTGCGCCTCGATCGGGGCGGCCACGGTGTTTTCCACGGTTTCGGCATTTGCACCTGTATAGGTGGCCGTTACGCTGACCACCGGCGGCGTGATATCGGGAAACTGCGCAACCGGCAGAACCAGATAACCGATCCCGCCCAAAATGGTCAGGACCAGCGAAATGACAAGCGCCAGCTTGGGCCGGCTGATAAACAGGGCTGAGAACATCAGTTATTCTCCGGCTGCTCGGACGCAACGACTGCATCAACGGCGACGCCGGGGCGCACGCGTTGCAGGCCTTCGACGATGACGCTTTCGCCTTCGCGCAGGCCATCTGTGACGATAATCGCCGAATCCACGGTATCTCCGGTTGTGATATAGCGTTGTTCAA
The DNA here is from genome assembly GCF_019904295.1 of Ruegeria sp. SCSIO 43209. Lineage (NCBI taxonomy): Bacteria > Pseudomonadati > Pseudomonadota > Alphaproteobacteria > Rhodobacterales > Roseobacteraceae > Ruegeria > Ruegeria sp. SCSIO 43209. Next base: position 1,651,325 of record NZ_CP065359.1, on the reverse strand, counting down.
CCATCTGCTTGTCATTGACGACCAGAACGAATTCGCCGCGCTGATCACGCTGCAGCGCTGCTTGAGGGATCAATACCTGCAGCGTCGGCTCAAGCGCTTCGATCTGAACGTTCACGAAGGCACCATCAACGAGCAGACGCTTGGCATTGTCGAATTGAGCCGTGATCGTAATGGCGCCGGTCAGCGGATCAATGCGGTTGTCGACAAAAATGATTTCGCCGGTTTCATCCAGCTCAGTACCGTTCGGCAGAGTCACATGAACATTCGGGCTTTGGCTGCTTTCAGCTAGCGTGGCCGGGTCTTCGCCAAATTGTTCAAGAACCGACGTGAACTGCTTCTCATTCAACGAAAAATTCACATAGATGGGGGCTTCGCTGACCAGGGTGACAAGCGGCGGATTGTTGGGGCCCACAACATCACCGACACTGGTTTCCACGCGGCCGATGCGGCCCGAAAACGGGGCGTGGATCTGTGTGTAGCTCAGATCAAGCTCGGCCTGTTGGATCGCTGCATTGGCGGCTTTGACCTCGGCCTCGGCGACCAGTTCATTGGCTCGGGCAATGTCACGTTCTGATTCCGGTGTAGCGTCGCGCTTGTACAGCTCTTCCTTGCGGGCGAGATCGACTTTGGCCAGTTCAAGGTTTGCCTGCGCCCGATCCAGATCGGCTTTACGTGCCTCAAGCGTGGCTTCGTAAAGATCCGGTTCGATCGTGAACAGCAGGTCATCCTCATTCACCGGAGAGCCATCGTCGACGTTCTGGCTGTCCAGGAAACCACTGACGCGCGCGATAATATCGACTTTGTCGATTGCCTCGGCCCGTCCAATGAAGGTGGCCTGATCGGTGATCTCTTCGGTATAAGCTGCGGCGATCGACACCTTGGGCGCAGGGGCATCGCCCTGATCCTGCGCGACCGCTATCTGGGGCAGGCTGGAACATGCAAACAAAGCGGCAGAAACGCCGAGTGCCCTGAAATAGCCGCGTGGGCGGAGTGCTGGCTTCTTAAATGCAAGGGACATGTTGGCGCCTCGTTCAAAGTAAAGATTGCACAACCGGGCAACAGAAACCCCCGGATGAGTCGATTGATTTTATAGGCAGGATGGCGGGTTTGACGCAGTTTCTCAAGCGTGTTGAGGTAGTGCGTTGGCAAGAATCGACCCGAAATTTCTTTCCAATCTGCAGACTTAGCCTGCATCCGCAGGCGTTTATCTGCCCGATGACAATTGGGGCGGGCGAATTTTCTCTGCCAAAAACCAGCAGCGGAGAGGCTTCAGGGCTCCGCTGCGGCATTCATAAATCGAATTTTGTTGTTATTCACGCGTTCCCGCAAACCGATTCTGCCAGTCTTCGCGCTGTTCGTCCGTGATTTTGGCAAACAGCACGTCGGGAACCGAAAATTCATGGCCAGCGGGCAGGGCGCGCAGCGCGGCATCGATATCTTCGGGCCAGCTGGTATCGAGTGTGTTCATCGCACTAAGCATTTTTGCAGACGCATCGGGAATGAACGGCGCGCTCAGAACTGCATAGAGGCGGATCAGGTTCAGCCCCAGCCGCACCTGCGCCGCAGCCTGCGTAGGATCTTCCTTAATGGTAGACCATGGTGCGGCAGCCTGCAGATACTCGTTGCCCGCGACCCAGATCGCTCGCAGCTCTTGCGCGGATTTGCGCACTTCCATCGCTTCCATGTGGCCTTCGTAGGCACGTACTCGTCTAGTAAGCTCAGCAATCAGGGTCTGTTCACGTTCGCCATACGCACCACCTTCGGGCGCTGCTTCACCGAATTTCGAGCGACAGAACTTAGTGATCCGGCTGACAAAGTTACCCAGAACATCCGCAAGATCTTTGTTCACCGACTGCTGGAAGTTCTCCCATGTGAACTCGCTGTCGCTGCTTTCTGGCGCATGGCTCAACAGCCACCAGCGCCAGTAGTCGGCGGGCAGAATGTCCAGCGCCTGATCCATGAACACTCCACGGCCCTGCGAGGTCGAGAATTGGCCACCGTCATAGTTCAGGTAGTTGAATGATTTCAGATGGTCGACCATCTTCCAGGGCTCGCCCGATCCCAGAATGGTGGCCGGGAAAGACAGGGTGTGGAAGGGCACATTGTCCTTGCCCATGAACTGAACGTAACGCACATCTTCTGCGCCTTTGTCGGTGCGCCACCAACGTTCCCAATCGGCATCAGACTCACCATTGGCGTCGGCCCATTCCTTGGCGCAGGCGATGTACTCAATGGGGGCATCGAACCAGACATAGAAGACTTTGCCTTCCATGCCGGGCCAATCTTGATCACCTTTCTTGACTGGTACACCCCAATCCAGATCGCGGGTAATGCCGCGATCCTGCAGGCCGTCGCCATCATGCAACCATTTCTTGGCGATCGAGGTTGTCAGGATCGGCCAGTCTGTCTTGCTGTCGATCCACGCGTCCAACTGATCTTTCATTGCGGATTGACGCAAATACAGATGCTTGGTCTCACGCACCTCAAGATCGGTCGAGCCGCTGATCGCGCTGCGAGGCTCAATCAGGTCGGTCGGGTCCAGTTGTTTGGTGCAGTTCTCGCACTGGTCGCCACGTGCGCGATCATAGCCGCAATTGGGGCAGGTGCCTTCAATATAGCGGTCGGGCAGAAAACGGCCATCGGCGTTGGAATAAACCTGCTTTTCGCTGACTTCCCGGATCAACCCGGCCTCATCCAGTTTGCCAGCGAAATGCTGGGTCAGTTTACGGTTCTGATCGCTGGACGAGCGGCCAAAGTGATCAAAGCTCAGGCCAAAGCGCTTGGCGATATCGGCCTGTACTGCGTACATGTCAGCGCAATATTCAGCCACAGGTTTGCCCGCTTTGGCGGCGGCCAGCTCGGCCGGGGTGCCGTGCTCGTCGGTTGCACACAGGAACATGACCTCATTGCCCCGGCCGCGCTGATAGCGAGCGTACAGATCGGCAGGCAATTGCGAGCCGATCAGGTTGCCGAGATGTTTGATCCCGTTGATGTAAGGGATCGCCGAGGTGATGAGAATTCGGGCCATAATGCGCTTCCACGTATCTGTCTGCGCGCCCGTCTACCTTATGTGGCCAGTAAGCAAAAGCCCGCATTCATACCCGCTTGAATTTAACGGGTATTACTACGCGACTTCGTGCATTCCCGGGAGTTTGTGTCGCGTTCGTCAGCGATTTCGCCCCGTGCGTACCAATGGTGTATGATGATCAGGAGAACCCAGCTTAGGGGGAATTTCATTATGCAGAGTTTATGGATGGGCTGTTGTGCCGCCGTTGCAGCTATTGTATTTACCGCCAGCGCCATCGCCGATCAGAGCGCCACAGATGATCCGGTGCATGCTTTTGATCACGCTATGCTCTCGATCTTTCACCGTGGCCAGGATGCGCTGACGGCTGAAACCCGGCCCGTCATGATTATCGCACGTGATGTCACGGTCATGACCGAAGACGGAGAGGCAAGCTATCCAAGGGATGCGCCAACCTATCAGCATCTGAAGTCCACGTCGCATGTTGTGTTGGGATTGATCGGGGCGGTGACTCCATGGCCTGATGAAAATACCGATGATGAGCGCTGGAAGGCGGAGTTTTCAATTATCATCAATGAGATAGATGTATTTCTTGCGACATTGGGCGGACTGGGCATGACCGAGGGCGACTTGGCGAGCCAGCGCAAAATGCTCGAAACAGCCCGGGCATTTGCTCAAGGTGCACTCGACAAGGATCAGATCACACGTGAAGCGGTTTCGCAGGTGATCAACGACATGCGGCCCATCTGGGCAGAGAATATGGAGAAATCTGCACGTGCGGAGTTGAACGCACTTCATTCCGCCGTGTCCGACGCACGCGCAGCCATAAGCGAAGAGGAGTGGACCAAGATGTATGTCGTGCATCACGGCGGCTCCAGCGTCAAAGACGTCAATGTCGTGCTACTGTACCTACAGCGCGTGATGCCGGAAAAGGTTGCTGCCGGGCAGGTTCTGTTCGCTGAGAACGCTCATGGGAACGACGCGTTGGCTGGATACGCCGGATACGTTCGAATGCAGAGGCATGTTGGTGCATGGGTGTTCGGAGACCCGGAACGGATGCGGGTTGACCTGCTGGGATATGAGGCGGGATCAATCCTGGATGAAATGATCCCGGCACCACCGCCAAAGCCCACCGATTAGAGAATTACTCCAGCAGGTGTGAACAGGTGATACGTTTCGCACGGGCGAAAGAAATTGAGCTTAATGTCATGGTTGCAGATTGTACCTGACATTTGGATGTAAATAACCTCAGGTTGAAACACAGAATCACAACCTCTTGAAATTGTAGCAAAGACTTCCCATTTAAAATGTATACAAAAGTATACAATAACGAGGGCAATCTGCTGATGTTTGACTTTTTACTAGAGGGCGCATTTGTGCCCTTTACCTTGGCGCTTGCGCTTCTGTTCGGTCTTCTGGGCCTTGAACTGATCGCATTGGTTTTCGGGGGAAGTCTTCTGGCAGGCGAGGGCGAGGTTGATCTGGACATGGTCGACGCGCCCGATCTGGACGTCGTCGACTTTGATCTGGATATCGACGCCGACATCGATCTGAGTGACTTGGAACTGGCCGAAATTGAAACCGATGTGCCTGCGGCTACGCCCGTCGGCCCGTTTGGCTGGTTGGGCATTGGCAAGATGCCATTCATGATCTGGCTCGTTGTGCTGCTGGCTGGTTTCGGCCTGAGTGGCATAGGCCTGCAACTGGCGCTGCGTGATCTGCTGGGCTTTGACTTACCTGCATGGTTGGCCGCGATTCCGGCCGGAGTATTCGGCCTATGGTTCGCACGTGGCTTTGGTGGTGTCATCGCTCGCCTCCTGCCCAAAACCGAAACCGAAGCGATGTCGGAACGGATGCTGGCCCGCCGCCGTGGCGTGATCACTCAGGGTGTCGCATCGCGAGGCCGTCCAGCCGAAGTCCGCGTTATGGATCGCTTTGGCAACACGCACTACCTTCGCGCAGAGCCGTTGCAGGACAAAGATGCGCTGGAGCAGGGAACAGAAGTCCTTGTTCTGCGTGATCGACGGCGCGACCGGTTCGTTCTGGTTCGCATGTCAGTTTAACCAAAAAATCTTAACCCCAATCCGGAGGATATTGCATGGAACTATCATTCCTGGCCGTTACAGTTGTGACTATTTTAGCCGTACTCTTGTTCATAGGCCTTGTACTTGGCCGCCTTTATCGACGCGCCACGCGCGAGATCAGCCTGGTGAAAACCGGCGCGGGTGGCAAAAAGGTCATTATGGATGGCGGCGTCATCATCGTACCGTTGCTGCACGAAGTCAGCCCGGTCAACATGAAGACTCTGCGCCTTGAGGTGCAGCGCAGCGGTGAGGCCGCGCTCATCACCAAAGACCGGATGCGTGTCGACGTGGGTGTCGAATTCTACGTCTCGGTGATGGCGACTGAAGAGGGCATCGCACGCGCCGCGCAAACGCTGGGTGATCGCACCTTTGACGTCGAGCAACTGCGTGAGATGATCGAAGGCAAGCTGATCGACGGTCTGCGTGCCGTGGCCGCTCAGATGACCATGGATGGTCTTCATGAAAACCGCGCCGACTTTGTGCAGGAAGTGCAGAATGCGGTGTCCGAAGACTTGCTGAAGAACGGTTTGTCGCTAGAATCGGTCTCACTGACTGCGCTCGACCAGACGCCGTTTGAAGCGCTCGACGAAAACAACGCCTTTAACGCCGTGGGTATGCGCAAGCTGGCCGAGGTGATTGCCATATCCAAGAAAGAACGCGCGCAGATCGACGCCGAGGCCGAGGTTGAGGTGCGTCGTGCGGCGATGGAAGCGGAGCGTCAGAAGTTGCTGATCGAACAGGACGAACAGCAGGCGCGCATCGAGCAGGCGCAGAAGGTGGAAACTCTTCGTGTGGCGCAAGAGGCGGAGATCGCTGCGCGAACTGAAGACTCGGTACGCGAAACCGAACGCGCCCGGATTGCCCGTGAAGAGGCCATTCGTTCCGCCGAGATTGAGCGCGAGCGCAAGATCCGCGATGCCGAGATCGCCAAAGAGCGTGAGATCGAAGTCGCGGAACAGGAACGCCAGATCATCATCGCGCAGAAATCCGAAGAGGAAAGCCGCGCGCGCGCATCCGCCGATCTGGCTCGAGCCGAGGCGACCAAAGCAACCGAAGCCGTGGCTACGGCGCGCGAAGTGGCCGAGGCCGAGCGTCAGAAGCAGATTGTTCTGATTGAAGCCACCCGTGAGGCCGAACGCCAGGCCACCGCGATCCGTTTGTCAGCGCAGGCCGAGAAAGAGGCCGCCGCAGACCGCGCCGAAGCCCGCCGCGAGGAAGCGCAGGCCGAAGCAGACGCGCTGAACATTCGCGCCGAGGCCAAGAAGAACGACATGCTGGCCGAGGCGGAAGGTAAGCGTGCGATCGTAGAGGCCGACAATGCCCTGTCACCTGAGCAGATCCGGATGAAGGTCGACTTGACCCGCATTGAAACCATGCCCTCGATCATCTCGGAAATGGTCAAACCGGCCGAAAAAATCGACTCGATCAAAATCCATCAGGTTGGTGGGATCGGAGCTGCCAATGGTGGTGGTGTTTCAAGCGGTGAAAAGCCGGTTGTCAATCAGGCGTTGGATTCGATCATGGGAATGGCCGTGCAGATGCCAGCGCTCAAGAAACTGGGCGAAGAGCTTGGCTTGTCCATGGAGAACGGTGTCGGTGGTGTCGTGAACGGTGCCCTTGAGAGCACCGGGGACCCAGATGAGATGGTCGACGCGGTCGAGGACCACGGGCCAGCGGTCCAGCAGTAAAACAGAAGGGCCGGGATTTCCCAGCCCTTTTTCATTGCTTTTCGCGAGAACCCTTGAGCAGCCTGCCGATGGTAAAGGATGTGCGCGGTGCATAGACATAATTCGTCCGTTTCTCGGGCGTCGGGCGCGAACGCATACGGGCGAGGCCAAAGACAATAAGAAACACATGACCCAATGCAACAAAAGCAAACAGGGCTCCAGGGCCGAATTGCTGGATCAACGTGGATGAGATGTAGGGCGATGCAATCGCCCCCAGCGCGTACCAGAACATCAAGGCCGCTGCCAATTCAACGCGTTGTTCGGTCGTGGCAAAATCATTCGCATGGGCCGAGGAAACCGAGAAAATCGGAAACGTGGTCAGGCCAAAGAACCCGGCGGCCAGCATAACGCCGACCGTTCCAGTTCCGCTAGCCAACATCGTGACACCGCAGCTTAGCACCGCTGCCACGGATAGCCAGATCAGCACCCAGCGTCGATCATACTTGTCTGCGAGCCAACCCAAGGGGTACTGGGCCAGTGCGCCGCCCAGAACGAAAGAGGCCAGAAAGAAGGCAATCTGATCTACGCCCAATCCGACCTCCTGACCGTATACCGGGCCGACCATGCGCAATGATGCCGAACTGAGCGCAGCCACGATAACGCCCGCCACAGCCAGTGGTGAGCTGTGCCAGGCCAGCTTGGGGCGCAGGCGCGGGGTGTCCGGTGTCTTGGGTTGGCTGGCGCGAGTTAGGGCCAGCGGCAAGATCGATGCACAGCATAGGATCGCAAGCAGGTTGTATGAAACGTAAGAGGCGGGTGGCAGAACAGCAATGATAAGCTGTGCACAAAGCGAGGCCCCCATATCGGCGATACGGTAGGTGCCCATCGCGCGGCCACGGGTTTCGTTGGTGACCTTGGCGTTCAGCCAAGCCTCGATCACGGTGTAACAACCGGCGACACAGGTGCCCGACGCGATACGCAGCGCGGCCCAGACATAAGGGTTTTCAGTCAGCGTATGCCCCAGCAACCCCATCGCGCCCAAAGCGGTGCAGACCGCAAATGCGCGCGAGTGCCCGACGCTGCCCATAAGCCGCGGAGCCCACCAGCAACCAACAAAGAACCCAATAAAGTGCGATGACCCCAGCAGTCCGATCTGTTCGGTCGAAAAATCAAGCGTCAGCCCCGAGATTGCATCCAACGGACCAACACCACCCGTTGAGAGCTGCAGCAGAATGACCGAAAGAAAGAGGGCGGCAAATGAAATGATCGTACGCATGATAGGTGCAACTTGACCTTGTCGCCACGAAATGCGCGCGCCTAATCGACGCCCTGACGTCGTTTTTTGCCTTTTTGTGGTTAATCCTGCCGGATGATTTCGGCGTGGATGTCCAGGCCGATCGTGGGTTGTACAAGATCAGGATATCCAGACGCGCCAAACTCATTTCGATTGATCGCCCCCTCTAGCCGGATGGACAGGGTGTCCAAATCATCCACCGCGCTTCCCGGTCTCCGATACAGGTTGGCGCTCAAAGTCACCGGACGCGTGATACCGCGCACTGTCAGATCGCCGGTCACGGTTGCACCTTCCGAGATACGGCCAGTGGGTCCCAACTGAATCTTGGTCGTGATGAAACGGATGGTGGGGTATTGGGCAGCGTTCAACACACTCTTTCCCAACATCGGACCTCGGGCAAATGGTAGGTTCGTCCGTGCCCGGGCCACGTCCAGCACGACATCGACCCGGCTGTTTTGCAAGCGATTGGTATCAATAAGAATTTGGGCCGACTGTACTGGCATCGTGCCCGTCTGAAGCGCGCCGGACAAATCATAGGTGAAGCCAACGGAACTGCGCGATGCTGCCAGCGCATATGGGGTGAGGGCGGCCATCGCTGCCCGTGCCATTGGTAACGCGCAAAGGCTTGCAATCAGGCTGCGTCGGGTAAGGTTCCTCATGCCATCGCCGTGCGACCGCGCGGGCGCGAGCGTTTCATGAGCATCAGCACGATTGCGATGTTCAGCCCGTTCCAAAGGATGCCATTGATGAAAGCAAGCTGATAACTGCCAGTAACGTCATAGATCCAGCCCGACATCCAACCACCCAGAGCCATGCCGAGGATAGTCATCATCATAACAAAACCCACGCGCGCACCGGCCTCTTGCGGGGGCATATATTCACGTACAATCAGCGCGTAGCTGGGGACGATACCACCCTGGGCCAGCCCGAATAGCATGCTGACGACATAAAGCGAAACCATCCCATCATAAGGGAGAAACAGGAACAGAGCGATACATTGCAGGACCGAGCCAATCAGCAGTGTTGAAAGCCCTCCCAACCGGTCCGCGACAAGCCCCGAGATGATGCGGCTAACCACGCCGCCCAACAGCATCAGAGACAGCATCTCGGCCCCAACGGCTGGGCCATAGCCCAAGCCCACACAATAGGAGACAATATGGACCTGGGGCATCGACATGGCCACGCAGCAGCCGATGCCAGCCAGCCCAAGGATGTACTGCAGGGCGCGGGGTGAAAAGCCGACGCTTTGTGCTTTGACCTGTGCTGCCGCTGCTGCCGTGCCGTGCGCCTCGACGGGGACCTGTCTGCGCAAAAGCAGGGACAGAGGAATGACGGCGACCAGGGTGATGACGGCGAGACTCAGATAAACCTGCTGCCACCCGTCGCGCTGCAGAATGCCCGACAGCAGCGTGGGCCATATCGCGCCAGACAGGTAGTTGCCACTGGCCACCAGTGCCACAGCAATCCCTCGCCTGCGCATGAACCAATGCGAGATATCGGCGATCAGTGGTCCAAATCCGATTGACGTACCGAGCCCCAGCAGAAGATGCGCAACCGACAGCAGCGCGATATTCGGCGCAAGGGTTGCCAGCAGATAGCTTACCGCGCTCAGCACAGCGGCGCCGATCAACGCCATTGTCACGCCCAGTCGGTCCACCAGCTTGCCCAGCCACATGTTGCCGAAGGCAAAGCCGATCATGGCGAGCGTATAGGGCATCGACGCTGCGGCTCGGTCCGCGCCAAACTCGGCCTCGATGGCGGGCATGACGACGATCACAGCCCACATGCCCACATTGACCACGGTTGCGATGGCCAGGGTGATCAGCAGGCGAAGCCACGAATATCGGCTGTCATGGATCGGGTGTGTCATGCCGGCACGCTAGGGGGCAAGTCCGGTTTTGGCCAGTCACAAGTTATGTGATCATCGGGGCGTCTTCGGATTTGATCTGCTTTAACTGCAGTCCGGAATGAGGAGCAGCCCGCGTCACGTGCCAACTGGCCGGGGGCAGGGCGCGGGCGCGGCGGCGGGTCAGACACCAACTGCAGGCCTCGTGCCGATAGGTGGGCACCATATGCCAGCGCGTCTCAATCCCCTGTGCGCCACCATCGTCAGGCGTCAGCAATAGCCCCAGCGGAGCCTGTCCCGATATGCCGCCCTGTTCGGCAGCCAGATGCATTCGCCGGACCGGGGTCAGACCCGGCGGGCCGGGCAAATCGCCAATGACCAACGGGGCGGCACCGCTGCGCAAGGCTTCTTCCATGCACCACAACAGGTCTTCAGGTTTGTCAGGGTGGATCAGCAGAAACCGGGACGGATCGGCAAAAGGCAGCATGCCCTCGGGATGCAGCTGCGCCACCTCCCAAGCCGGGGCAATCCACATCACTGGCCCTTGAGTCTGCCCCGCCACCCACAGAGCAAAGCTACGCCGGGCAGGGCCGCAGGCTTCGTGTACACGGGCCAGTTGCAGACTGATCTGTGGGTGCAGGGCCACCCCGGGTGGGGTGCGCGCGGGCTTGCGGCCAAGAAGATTGGTGGACATGCTGATCAAATTAGCATGTTCTCATTTTGTTCTCAATTGGGGAATGCGGTCAACGCGACAGGATTAGACGCCCATCTGCGAACTGGATGTTCGAAAAGCGGTGCAGATACGCCATCCCTAGCAAGGATTGACCCAGATCGCCTTCATTGACCGAGGCCGGGATATCGCGATCGGTGATGGGGCCCAAAGACAGGCTGTCCAGCCGAACCGGCGCTGTACGCACAATGCCATTGGCCGTCGAGGCGCGGCCGAGATAGTTCAATTGATCCGTATCGATTCCAATTCGTTCGGCATCTTTCGGGCTGATGACGATATTGCTGGCCCCGGTATCGACCAGAAAGGTCACCGCTGTGCCATTCACCAGCATTGGTAAATAGTAGTGTCCATCATAAGAGCGGGGCACTTCAATCCGCTGATCAGTTACGGTCAGTTGCGGGGTCGGGCTGACGGTTGAACGGATGTCATCCCACAATCCGACAACGGCAATGACACCGATAAAGATAAACACCCATGCCGCGACCTGCTGCATGGTTTTTCCCAACGACTGACGGTTCTGAGTGATAAACCACATCAACAGGGCAGCACCCAGCAAAACCAGATAGGTCAATCGCCCAATATCGTAGCCGTCCATTCAATCACCCGAAATCAGTTGTCTCATACCAATATGGTGTTTCATGCGGCGAAACCAAAGGCTTTGAGGCCATCAAGAATGAACTGAACCGACAGTGCAGCCAGCAGCATACCCAGCAGCCGTGTCAGCACGTTCAGCCCGGTCTTACCTAGAATACGGGCGATCATGCCTCCGGCCAGAAAGAACACAAATACAACCAACATGACGGCAAGCATAACAGCGCAGGCCGCTGCGATCCCAGGGACGCCCGGGTTTTGTCCGGCCAAAAGAATGATTGTTGCGATCGATCCAGGGCCCGCGATCAGGGGTATGGCCAGGGGGAACACCGAAGGGTCAGAATGATCTTCTTCCTCGGCGCGGTCCTCGCGGCGTTTGGTACGGCGGTCGAACAGCATGTCCAGCGCAGTCAGAAACAAAAGCGCGCCACCTGCAACGCGGAAGGCTTCCATCGAGATGCCGACGAATCCAAGAACCGCTTCACCAAAAGCGGCAAAGGCGATCAGGATGAAAACCGCGGTCAGGCAGCTGCGAATGGCAATCTTACGGCGTGTGGCCGCATCCATGTCCTGCGTCAAGGCAACGAAAATTGGCGTGGTTCCGAAAGGGTCGATCACCACAAACATCGTGGTGAAAGCCGTTATGAAAAAGGCCATGTCGATCATGCTGCGCTCTCTGCCTGTTCCAACCGTTCTGCGGCGGCGACCCATAGGGCTTCAGCCTTTTGCATGGCTTCGACCACCTCGGCGAATTTGCGGTTCCAGGTTTCCAGATCGTTGATCCGGTCATCTTCATAAAGCGCCGGATCGGCCAGCTTGGCAGAAAGCTTGTTGTGCATATTGGTCAGTTTCTCGACCCGGTCTTCGCATTTGCGCAGATCCGCACGCAGGGCCAATACGGTCTCGCGTGACGCACGTTTGGGTTTGGGCGCCTGTAGTTTATCTTTGACCGGTTTCTCGCGGGCCAGCAAAAGAGCGCGATAGGCCTCAAGATCGCCATCGAATGGCTTCACGGTGCCATCCGAGACCAGCCATAGCCGATCAGCGACAAGCGACAGTAGATGCATGTCGTGGCTGACCAAGATGACCGCGCCGGAATAGGCAGTCAGCGCTTCGACCAACGCTTCGCGGCTTTCGATGTCCAGATGGTTCGTCGGTTCGTCAAGGATCAGCATATGCGGCGCGTCGATGGTAGCGATCAGCAGCGACAAGCGCGCCTTTTGTCCGCCCGACAGGCGACCGACCAGCGTTTCTGCTTGATCCGCGTTCAATCCGAACCCCGCCAGACGCGAGCGCCACTTGCCGGGCGCCTCATTGGGGCGTAGGCGGCGCAGGTGATCCAATGGTGTTTCGTCAACATGCAGCTCATCCACCTGATGCTGCGCGAAATAGCCGATGCGCAGCTTGGAGCTTCGGGTTATTTTACCAGCCATCAGGGGTAGGCGGTCAGATAGCAGTTTTGAAAGGGTTGACTTGCCCTGACCATTCTTGCCCAGCAGAGCGATGCGATCATCCTGATCAATACGCAGGTTCAGTCGTCGCAGAACCTCGGTCTCACCATAACCGGTCGCGCCTCCTTCAAGCTGAATGATCGGTGGCGACAGCTCTTCTGGCTCGGGGAATGAAAAGGCGCGCAAAGCCGCCTCTTGCGGAGTTGAAACCAGTTGGATGCGCTCGATCATCTTCAAACGAGACTGGGCCTGTACGGCCTTTGACGCCTTATAGCGGAAACGATCCACGAAACTTTGCAGATGTGCGATGCGGGCCTTGGCCTTGGCGTTTTCCGACTCCGCTTGTGCCAGACGTTCAGCGCGACGTTCGGCAAACTTGTCGTAGGGAACCGCGTAATAGGTCAACTTGCGGTCTTCGAGATGCAGAATTGATCCCACGGCGCGGTTCAACAACCCCCGGTCGTGGCTGATGATGATGACGGTGTGAGGGTATTTGGCCAGATAGCTTTCAAGCCACAACGCACCTTCAAGGTCCAGATAGTTGGTCGGTTCGTCCAACAGCAACAAGTCAGGCTGCGAAAACAGTACGGCCGCCAGCGCCACCCTCATGCGCCATCCGCCCGAGAAATCCGAACAGGGTTTCAGCTGATCCTCATCGTCAAAGCCCAGTCCTTTGAGGATCGAGGCTGCCCGAGCCTCAGCCGACCAAGCATCAATATCAGCCAGCCGTGTCTGGATTTCAGCAATCCGGTCCGGATCTATTGCGCTGTCTGCTTCGGCCATCAATGTGCTGCGTTCCACATCCGCGGCCAGAACCGTGTTGATTAGCGAGACATCCGAGGATGGCACTTCCTGCGCCACGCCCCCGATCCGCGCGCGTTTTGGCAGGGATACATTGCCTGATTCAAGCGACAGCTCTCCCCGGATCAACCGAAAGAGCGTCGTCTTTCCGGTACCATTGCGCCCGACAAGGCCGACCTTGTGGCCATCGGGAATGGTCGCACTGGCCCCGTCGAACAGAGGACGCCCTTCAACGGCGTAGGTGATGTTCTCGATCCGTAGCATGAGCCGCTCTTACCAGAGCATCCAAACCGCCGCCAGAGGTCGCCATGTTCAATTCAGAAGCGATGTGTTAGCGCTGTTCCGGTTCGTCCTCCAATTGGTTTCGCTATGCGTGCGGCTCAATCTCCTCCGACCCTGATAACGCTGATCTTTGCAACGGCGCTCTCGGTTCTGACACTGAACATGTTCCTGCCGTCGCTGGCGCATATGAGCGAAGATTTCGGCGTGGATTATGGCCTGATGAACGTGGCCGTCGCAGGGTACCTATTTGTCTCGGCGGTCTTGCAGTTGATCGTCGGGCCGCTGTCGGATCGCTACGGGCGAAGACCTGTCTTGTTGATCGCGATGGTCATATTTGTCGCCGCTTCAATTGGATGCGTCTTAGCCGAGTCAATCTGGGTTTTCCTTTCGTTTCGGATGATTCAGGCGGCGGTGGTGGCCGGGCCGGTGCTGTCGAGTGCTTCGATCCGCGACCGATATCCACCAAACGAGGCCGCCAGCAAGCTGGGCTATGTCGCAATGGCCATGGCACTGGCACCGATGCTTGGGCCAATGCTAGGTGGCGCGCTGGATATGCTTTTTGGTTGGCGGGCCGGGTTCGTGCTGTATTCGCTGCTTGGGGCAGGGGTGCTGTTGCTGCTTTGGGCTGACATGGGTGAAACCAACACCAACCGCTCGTCGACTTTCGCGGCGCAGATGCGGGAATACCCGCATTTGTTCCGCGCGCGTAGGTTCTGGGGTTACGCCTTATGCGCCGCGTTCTCCATCGGCGGTTTTTTTAGTTTTATCACCGGCGCGCCTCTGGTCGCCGCAGCCTGGTTCGACCTGAGCCCAGCAATGCTGAGTCTGGGCATCGGTATCATCACGGGCGGGTTTATGGTCGGCAACTTTGTTACCGGGCGCATCGCAAAGCGTACCCAGCTGACGACAATGATCTTGTTCGGTCGGGTCGTGGCCTCGGTTGGTCCATTTTGCGGGCTGCTGCTGTTCATCGGCAATATGGGCTCGGTCTGGGTGTTTTTTGGATCCGCCATCTGCGTTGGTTTCGGAAATGGTTTGACCAATGCAAATGCCTCGGCCGGGGTGATGTCGGTGCGCCCGAAATTGGCCGGCAGCGCGGCTGGATTATCAGGCGCTTTGATCGTGGCGCTGGGGGCGGTCTTGACCATGATGACCGGGACGTTCGTAAGCCCCGAAAACGGGCCTTATCTGGTGCTGAGCATGATGTGCGGCAGCAGCTTTGCGGGTCTTTTGGCAGTGCTCTATGTCCGCCGGTTGGATCGTACCGACCCGCTGCCTGAGGCGATCTGAGCGATAAACGATCATAACGCTTTTCATGAGGCAAATACCATGTTAGGCGGCGCGCGATGGATTTCGGCGCGGGTATCGCGCCCTTAAGTCAAGGAGAGGCCAATATGGCACTGGAACGCACATTCTCGATCATCAAACCCGATGCAACCCGCCGCAACCTGACTGGCAAGATCAATGCCAAGTTCGAAGAAGCTGGCCTGCGCATCGTTGCGCAAAAGCGCATCCACATGACCAAAGCTCAAGCAGGCAAGTTCTATGACGTGCACGCCGAGCGTCCGTTCTATGACGAACTGTGCGAATTCATGTCGTCGGCCCCTGTTGTTGTTCAGGTTCTCGAAGGCGAAGGTGCCATTGCAAAGAACCGCGAAGTCATGGGCGCAACCAACCCTGCAGACGCAGCACCTGGCACCATCCGCGCCGAGTTCGCTGAATCGGTCGGTGAAAACTCGGTCCACGGTTCGGACGCACCGGAAACTGCCGCGGTTGAGATCGCCTACTTCTTCTCGGGCATCGAACTGGTCGGCTAATCGGTCGTCAGATCACAGCTTTAGGCCGTACCCCATATCGGGTGCGGCCTTTCTTATGAGGGCAGGGCTCAAGAGTGTTTGTCCGCATTGCTTTAGTCGACAGGAGCGAAATGCCGTCATGAGCACAAACAAACGCATTGTTCTTTCCAGTGATCACGCTGCAATCGACCTCAGGCAGGCTATCTCTGCTTACGTTGAATCCCAAGGTTGGGAGGCCGTAGATATCGGTCCGACCACATCGGAAAGCACTCACTATCCCGAACACGGAGCCGCCGCCGCGCGCCTCGTGGCATCGGGTGATTGTCGCTTTGGTATCATCCTGTGTGGCACCGGGCAGGGCATCATGATAGCGGCCAACAAAATCAACGGCGTCAGATGTGGTGTTTGCAGTGATGTCTTTTCGGCCCAGATGATCCGGCAGCACAATGACGCAAACATGCTCTCGCTGGGGGCGCGGATTCTCGATGAAAAGCAAGCACTGGAAATCACGGCTGCTTTCCTGACATCCGAATTTGAAGGTGGTCGCCACGCAACGCGGGTCGATATGATCGGGGCGCTCGAAGCCTAGTCTGCCGCCAGATCCTTGGCCGATATTCGCACGCCCAAAGCATCAAGATCGGCAATCATCTGATGCTTTGGCGTTATGCTGACTCCGGCTTTGATTGCGTCAAATCGTTCGCGCAAGGTCTTCTTTTCCTCGCCCTTGCAGTCATTCCAGGGGCGACCTTGCAAGCCCATGACCAATACATAGTAGCCGATGAAATGAGGACGCGTTCCGGCCTGTAGCAGGCGCGTATAAGCCTCGTCTGCTCCCAACGCTCGCAACTCCTGAGCTGTCATAATGCCGGCACGTGCGCAGGCTTGCTCGAATGCCGGGCCAAGATTGCGGATGGAGGAGATCGGATCAGACATGCCTTGTCTTATCCCGCCCGATACGGCCTGTCACCCGCTCAAGGTTGTTTGCAGCTTCCCTTTCCGCTACCCAAGCGTTGGAGGGGCCAAGCATGAACGATCTAAGCCTAGAGAATGTCGCGCAAAATCTGGACCTGATGAACCCGCCCGAGGGGTTTGTCGACGACCCGTTCCCCTTTTATGATGCACTGCTTAAGCATGCACCTGTAATGCGGCAGCCTGACGGTTCCATGTTGTTGTCGCGCCATGCGGATCTGGATGCCATTTATCGCAATACGACGCTTTATTCCTCGGATAAGGAGGCGGCGTTTGGCCCTAAATTCGGTGTTGGCTCGCCGTTATTCGAACATCATACAACTTCATTGGTGTTCTCCGACCCGCCTTTGCACACGCGTGTGCGCAAGATCATGACCTCAGCCCTGACGCCCCGGGCAATCGCGCGGATGGAGCCGGGTCTGATCGAAACCGTTGATACGCTGCTGGATGATATGGCGGGCAGGGGACGGGTTGATCTGATTGCGGATTTTGCCTCGACCATTCCAATCCAAATCATCGGCAATCTGCTGGATGTACCGATGGATGAACGCGCGCCTCTGCGCGATTGGTCTCTGGCTATCCTTGGTGCTTTGGAACCCGCTTTGACGGAAGCTCAGCTGGAAAAGGGTCACACTGCTGTTCGCGACTTCAAAACTTACCTTCGGGATCTCGTCGCCCGTCGTCGCGCAAAACCGGGAGATCCGGAAACAGATGTTCTGACACGTCTGATCCGTGGCGAAGGCGCGGATGAGATGCTGAGCGAGATTGAGCTTCTGCAAAACTGCATCTTCATACTGAACGCGGGCCACGAAACGACCACCAATCTGATCGGCAATGGGCTGGCGCTGCTTCATGACTATCCAGAACAACGCCAAAGACTGTTGGAAGATGGCGAATTGATTGCTCCGGCGGTTGAAGAGGTCTTGCGCTTTCGGTCGCCCAACCAATTTGGCAACCGGGAAACTACGTCGGACGTTGAAATCCGAGGACATCAGATCGCCAAAGGAACGAACCTGCATCTATGTATCGGGGCAGCGAACCGTGATCCCGAGGTGTTCACCGACCCGACCCGGTTTGACATCACACGCAAGCCGAACAGGCACCTAGCTTTCGCAGGCGGGCCGCATGTCTGCGTTGGCCTGACTTTGGCGCGTCTTGAAGGTCGTGTTGCATTGGGCCGGTTGTTGAATCGTTTTCCCGATTACCAGATTCAAGGAAAACGGGTGCAGGGTGGTCGCATTCGCTTTCACGGATACGCTTCCTTGCCTGCAGTTATGTAATTTTATCAAGGCTATAGTAGATGTTCTTCATGTAATTACGAATTGCGTGACAACTTCAGAGTTGTCTCAAGCCCTGGCTTCCGGTTACGCGCAAGAAATGTGCCGCCGTGCATATGCGAAATTGCCGCCACAAGCGCCAGTCCAAGACCGGCATTGCGCCCGGTCCTTGCAGGATCAAGCGTGACAAACGGCATCTGCAATCGAGGCAGATCGCTTTCTGGTACGCCAGGGCCCCGGTCGCGAACGCTGAGTAAAGCATAGTCGCCGTCGTCTTGAATTTCGATGGTGATCGCGGTGCCGGGCGGGGCGTAGCGCATGGCGTTTTCAAGAAGGTTCGACAGCGCTTGAGACAGCAAAGGGCGGTGGCCTTGGATGGGTTTCGCGTTTCCAACGACCTCGAGTCGGATGTTCTGATCAGACGCGACAGGTTCGTATAACTCAACCACATCACCGACCAGTTGCAAAAGCTTTACCGGTTCAAATTGTTCGCGGCCCAGACCGGCCTCGGCGCGCGAAATCTCGGTCAGTTGGCTGAGAACGCGCAGCAGGTGGTCAATCTCTCCGGTCGCGCGCGCCATGTCGATCTCGCGATCTTGATCGCTTTTGCCGGGCTCAGCCAGGGATTCGACCCTTTGCCGCAGCCGCGACAAGGGAGAGCGCAGGTCATGAGCAATCGAATTGGAGGTTGTGCGCAGGTTGCTGATCAGTTCTTCAATACGATCCAGCATGTTGTTCAGTGTGCCTGCGACCTGATCGAATTCATCGCCCGTGCCACGTAGAGGCATGCGCAGAGCTAAATCGCCGGAAACGATATTGTCGGCTGTATTGGCGATGTCTTTCAGTCGTGAAAACACCAGCCGGGTCAGCAGCCAGCCGGTCAACAAACTCAGCGCCAATGCGGTGGCAAGTGCCAGTGCAACAGACCGGAACAGAACCCGGTCGAATTGCTGTCTGGCCAATGAATCACGCCCGACAAGCAGCCTCTCACCACCCGGCAGCCGGACCGAAGCGGCAGAGATCGGGACATATTGATCCGTATCTTCTTTGCGAAGCTGAAGATCGACCCAGCCGCTGCCCGGAGTTATCCCTTCCGGCCAATGCGTCAGGTTGCCCGCCAGTTTCGTGCCTTGCCGACCTGTCAGCAGGTACAAGGCATCCCGCTCGGCCGCTGTCGGCAAGCGGCGGTCGATGGCCGAGATCAACCCGATCATGCCACGTCGTTCATATTCATCTGCCAGGCCCGTAAGCTCGGCCTGAACGACCGAACGCGTCTCGCCTGAAATCGTGCGATTGGCCGTAAAATACACCATCGTCAGAACGGTCGCCGTCAGCAAAGTGCTAAGCACCATGCTGGCCAGAACCAACCGAGTACGAGAGTTTTTCAGCGACAGGCGCAGGTTATCCATCCGAAACCATGTATCCGGCGCCTCGGACTGTTTCAATCACCGGGTCAGCTCCGTCTTCATCAAGCTGGCGGCGCAGTTTCGAAATATGGACGTCGACCACGTTGGTGTTCGGGTCAAAGTGGTAATCCCACACACCTTCAAGCAACATCGTGCGCGAGACGACGCGGTTTTTTCGGCGCAGAAAGAACTCCAGAATTTGAAATTCGCGCGGGGTCAGGGTGATTTCACGACCGTTGCGCGTGACCTTGCGGGTCAACAGATCCATTTCGAGATCGCGGCAGGCAAGGGTCGGCGTTTCTTCGGCTTCTTGCGGTCGACGCAACAGGGCTTCGATCCGGGCATGAAGTTCCTGGAATGAAAATGGTTTGACCAGATAATCGTCTGCGCCCGCGCGGAGGCCTTTGACTCGCTCGTCCACTGCACTCATGGCGGTTAACATCAGAACAGGTGTTTTCAACCCAGCCGCACGCATTGACTTAATCAGTGATAACCCGTCCAGCCCGGGAAGCATTCGGTCCAGTACGACCGCATCAAATCCGCCGTCAGTTGCGTGGTACAGGCCTTCGCGGCCATCTGATGCGACTTCGACAACATAGCCTTCTTCACCAAATCCCTTGGCAATGAAGTCCCGTGTGTCTTGGTCATCTTCAACGATCAACAAGCGTCTGCTCATGGTCAGGGCTCCTTCCCAATGGGATTTAAACACACATACTCTTTGAAAAAAACATGCCGGGTGCAAAGGTGCACCCGGCTGTTCCGGCGGCACGTGGACAATCCGTGCCTGCCAGAATAAGCGCTCCAGATTTCCCCATCATGTGGCGCGCTTAGGTGTAGGGTTAGGCGATTTCGACCGCGACGAAGATCTGGTTGCCACCGCGATTGATCAAAACCAGAGCTGGATCCGTCTTTTCGTTCTCCAGCGCTTCTTTCAAAGCGTCTGGCGTAACGGTATCCAGATTGCCCAGTCGAACGATCACATCACCACGCTGCAATCCGGCCTTGGCCGCAGGGCTTTCGGGCTCCAGATCGGTGACAACAACACCATCGATGTTCTCGGCCACGCCAATCTCGGCGCGGGCGGTTTCGGTCAGCGGTGCCACGGTTACGCCCAGCGACGTACCTTCGAACTTGTCTTCAACCACGCTATCGGTCGCCGCCGAGGCTGACTGATGCTGACCGATTGTCAGTTCGATCTGTTCTTCTTTGCCATTTCGAAGAACAGTCAGCGTGCTATCAGTACCTACCTTGGTCGTGCCAACCAGGATCGGAAGATCGCTACTGGAATCAACGGCTTCGTCATTGAAGGTCAGGATCACGTCACCTTGCTGCAGTACGCCATCGGCCGGGCTGTCAGGTACAACATCCGATACCAGTGCACCTGTTGCCGTATCGATACCCATCGCAGCAGCCAGTTCGGGGCTGACATTCTGGATCGACACTCCCAACCAACCGCGGCTGACCTCGCCGTCATCGCGCAGATCAGCCGTGATGTGATCTACAATATTCGAGGTCACCGCAAAGCCGAGCCCGACTGAGCCGCCGCTTGGCGAATAGATAGCCGAGTTCACACCGATCACTTCACCTTCCATGTTGAACAGCGGACCGCCCGAGTTGCCTTTGTTGATGGCAGCATCGGTCTGGATGAATTCGGCATAAGGGCCTTCCGAAATATTGCGTCCCTTCGCGGAAACAATACCGGTCGTGACAGTTGCATTCAGGCCAAACGGGTTGCCGATGGCGACGACGTCTTCGCCCACACGAATGACGTCGCTGTCACCCATTTGAACGGCTTGCAGGTCTTCCCCTGCGTCGATTTTAAGTACGGCGATGTCCGTCAGCGGATCTGTTCCGACGATTTCGGCTTCGAAAGTGCGGTTATCGCTCAGACGTACGGTCACTTCGCTGGCGTTGTCGACAACGTGGTGGTTGGTAACGATGTATCCCGCCTTATCAAGTACAAAGCCTGATCCCAAACCCTGGCTGGGGCCTCGCTGCGGCATGTCAAATCCTTCAGGACCGCCGAACCGTTTAAAGAACTCGCCAAAGGGATGGTTTTCGAGGTCGAACTCCTGACCTTGTGTGGGGCGTGGTTTGGCATCTTGCTTGGCGGTGATCGTGACCACCGAAGGCGAGACGGTTTCGACCAGATCGGCCAGAGCCTCGTCTGCCATTGCGGGCAGGGCGGTGGTGGCCATCATGGCCGCGCCCAGTGCGGTAGCTCCCATCCAGCTGGATGTGCGTGGAATAAGCAGTGAGGATTTACGGATGCTCATTTTGACTCCTGTCTATTTCGGCGGTTGATCCCGCGCATTGAGACAGGAGATGCACTGGCAACCTTGGGATATCCTGAGAGAAATATTAAGAAACCTTAATTTCGCCACGTTTCGCCGCTTTAATGACTCCGTTCAACGTGCTCGGGTAGCAAGAATCAGCTTGGGTGCTATGTGGCGAATCGGTGGATTGTTGCCGATAAAGTCAATAATTTCGAAAAAGCATTGAATTGATTCATTTTTGTTAACAAAGAAACGACGCTTTTGCGGTCTCAAAAATACTTCTCCTAAAAGTTGCGTGAGATGGAGTGTTCAAATTTCGAACACGCCCGTCGATGCCTTTGAAATAGGTAAGTTAGCCGTATTCTAAGTGCGCAACTGACGGAAACTTCTGGAAAAAGTATAAGTCGATGCAACCATTGGTAGAATCCAGAGTGTTGCATTGTTGCTCAAAAGCCAGTGCGCCTGCGCTGAAATTTACCATTTCATCCAATTTTACATTGTTTGAACGCATCGGATCAGCGACATTGGAGTTGCCCAAGTGAGGGGGGCCTTAGGCACTAGGGGGTGTCAAAGGCGCATCTCAGTCTCCATAGCGCTGAGCGGCATGTTAACGAGGGGGTCTTGTTTAGGTTCAGCAGCACAACGTCGGGAAGCCTGATTGGCGATCTGACCGCGCTTTAGAGATTGGTGAAAGTGGTAGTCCTGTTTTTGGGCATGCGACCCGGTCATTATTGACCGGGTCGCGTTTATTTGAGGGGCTGCTTTTGCGGTCGGCCCGCATTCCAACGGGTCCAATCGGCGGGTGTATCCAAATCAAGCAGCGCATTCTGGGCGGGCAGGCGATGCAGATGAACCTTGCCCTTGTAGCGTTGCACAACAATCTGCGCGCCGCTGTCACCGTTCAGTTCCGAAAGCTCTGAAAATAGAGAACGATCAAACACGACAGGATGGCCGGGAGCGCCTTCGTCAGTAGCCCCACGCCATATCAGATTGTCAGGGTGGGTTTTGACTGATCGGAGAACGCTGTTCAGGTCTTGGGTTGTGAGGTCCGGAAGGTCCGATAACAGGATCATGACCGCAGGTGCATTTGCTGGAACGGAGGCCATTGCGCCTCTCAAACTGGCATTCATGCCTTCTTGCGCATTTGGGATTTCGACCAGTTGAACATCGAGGCCCTGTAGCACCGTATATCGGGGATGTGGGGCCGGGGGCAGGGCGATGATAACGTGACCTGCGGCAAGCGCCCGCTGAGCCACTCGGCGCAGAAGCGGCACGCCTTCAATCGGTTGCATTAACTTATCAGCACCACCCATGCGGCTGGATTGCCCGGCAGCGAGCAGGATGATGGGAATCTGGGTCATTTCGCAAGCATGCCGTCGGTGGATTAATAAGTCATCCCCGCATTCTTGCGCCATCGGGATCGAAAAGTGGGGTCGTGATGACACGCGCTTTGTGCATCTGACCTAGAATTTCAATTTCAACCGCACGTCCCTCGGTGGCCTGTTCAGTCGGGAGGAACCCCATGGCAATCGACTTGCCCGCAAAGTGCGAATACCCACCAGATGTACAGAAGCCGACAACAGCGCCGTCTAACCAGATCGGTTCGTACGCGTTTACATCTGCATCTGCCGCGTCGACCTCAAAAGCCACCAAGCAGCGATCAGCGCCAGATGCGCGCTCGGCCTCGGCCGCTGCTCGGCCTATGAATTCGCTGCTCTTGGAGAATGAGATAAACCGATCCAACCCGGTTTCTGCCGCTGTATAGTCGGGTGAAAATTCTCGCATCCACGAGCCAAAGAACTTGTCCAGACGCAGACTCATCATTGCGCGCATGCCAAACGGGGTCATGCCGTGGGCTTGACCCGCTTGCCACAGGCTCCACCAAAGTTGCCGTTGGGCCATTGGGTCGCAATAAATCTCATAACCCAGATCGCCCGTATAGCTGACACGCTGAACGATGCAGTCGGTCATGCCAATTGTCATCTCGCGCACGTCTAGAAACCTGAGCGAGTTGACTGCTTCTCGGGTGCAGGCCGACAAAACCTCGGTGGCCTTGGGGCCTGCGATCTGAAACCCATTCAACCGGTCGCTGATGTTCTCGATGCCCACGCCATGGTCCTGGTTTTGCAGGAACCAGCGCATATGAAATGCCTGACTGCCGTATGAGGCGGTCAGGTGAAAAAGGTCGTCGCCCAAGCAGGAGACGGTGAAATCCCCGATCAGCTTACCTTTATGCGACAACATTGGCGTCAGTGAAACGCGGCTTGGTTTGGGTATGCGGCCCGCCATGATGCGATCCAGCCATGCACGAGCACCGGCACCGGTAATACGGTATTTTCCGAAATTGTGGACTTCGTTGATCCCAACACCTCCACGCACGGCACGAACTTCGCGGCCGGTGGCCTCAAAGGCGTTGGAACGGCGGAACGAGGGTGTCTCGAAATCCGGTTCATCGCCTTGGGCAAAGTAGTTTGGTACTTCCAGCCCGTATTGCTGCCCCCAAACGGCACCGAGATCGCTGAAGATGTCGTACATTGGTGTTGTTCGGTTGGGACGCGCTGCAGGCAGTTCCTCGTTCGGATAAGCGACGCTGAACCGCTTCTGATAGTTCTCGATCACCTTGGGGCGCGTATAGCCCGGGCTGATCCAATCGCCAAACCGCGCCACATCCATGGCAAACACATCGCGTTCGGGTTCGCCTTCGATCATCCATTGAGCGAGGGTCAAGCCAACACCACCGCCTTGGCTGAAACCGGCCATGACACCGCAGGCTGACCAGTAGTTCCGCACGCCGGGCACCGGGCCGACCAGAGGGTTGCCATCCGGGGCAAAGGTAAACGGCCCATGGATGACGGATTTGACACCCGCCTCAGCGAGAACAGGGAAGCGTTTGTAGGCGAATTCGATGCTATCGGTGATCTTGTCGAAGTCATCGGGCAGCAATTCATGGCCAAACTCCCACGGGGTGCCGTCGACCGCCCAAGGCTTGCAGGGCTGTTCGTAGAAGCCGATGCACAGTCCACGCCCTTCCTGCCGCAGATAGCTTTCGCCAGCGGGGTCCATCACATGCGGGTGCTCGCCACCTGCGTCGATGATGGCCTCGATCTCGGGTATGTTATCGGTGACCAGATATTGATGCTCCATCGGATGCAACGGGAAATAGATCCCGGCCATCGCACCGACCTCGCGCGCCCACAATCCGCCCGCATTGACGATATGTTCGGCGTGAATTGTACCCTTGTCGGTCACCACGTCCCAAGTTCCGTCCGGGCGCTGGTTCGTCTCGCGCACCATGCAATGTGTTTCGATCGTAGCCCCGCCCATACGCGCGGCCTTGGCGTATGCGTGTGTTGTACCCGACGGATCAAGATGCCCGTCCAGCGGATCATACAGCGCACCAAGGATGCCATCGGTGTTGGTGATCGGAGCAATTTTCTTGATCTCCTCTGGCCCGACAATCTCGGTCTCAAGACCCATGAATCGGTGCTTGGCGCGTTCGGCGAGCAACATGTCGAACCGGTCATAATTGTCGGCCAGCGTGACGCCGCCGACGTGGTGCAGGCCACACGACATGCCCGTGATCTCTTCCAGCTCTTTGTACAGCCGGATGGTATAACCCTGCAGGGCGGCCATGTTTGTGTCGCCGTTCAGGGTGTGAAACCCGCCCGCCGCATGCCAGGTCGAACCGCTGGTCAGCTCAGACCGTTCCAGCAGCATCACATCCGACCAACCGAGCTTGGTCAGGTGATAGAGGACCGAGCATCCGACAACGCCGCCTCCGATAACTGCGACACGGGTGGTGGTTTTCACGATGTTTCTCCCTCGGCTTTTGGCCGAGCCTGCCGAGGGCTCTGGCGTATTACTGTTCCGTTCGCGACACCGCGCGTCGTTTGCTGAATACGCGCGCTGTAGGGCTTAGAGAGGACGAACCTTGAGGGCGGTGATCCTGTTGCCTTCGCGGGCCGTGACCTCAAATCGGAAACCGTGGAACGAGAATACTTGGCCCACAATGGGGATCATCTGAGCCTCGTGGATCACCAAACCGGCCAGCGTGTTGGCTTCTTCATCCGGCAGCGACCAGTCAAGCGCGCGGTTGGCGTCGCGGATGGTCATTGCGCCTTCGACCAGATACTGGCCGTCGTCAGATCGGGTAACGGGGACATCTTCGTCGATGTCGAACTCGTCTGCGATCTCGCCCACGATCTCTTCCAGAATATCTTCCAGCGTGATCAGCCCGCGCAGCGATCCATATTCGTCAACAACAAGCGCGAAATGGCTGTGCATGCGAAGAAACTCACGCATTTGGTCGTCCAGAGTGGTGGTTTCGGGCACGAAATAAGGATCGTTGGCAACCTTCGCGATGTCGAAATTCTTAAGCCGCTCTGGATCACCATCCGCGCCGCCTACCTGTGCATACATTGCGCGGAACAAGTCTTTGGCGTGCACGACACCCACGATGTTTTCCTGTTCTTCACGGAACACAGGCAGGCGGGTGTGTGGGCTTTCCAGACACTGTTTCAGGATCGCCTCGGGTTCGTCATCCGCATCGATCATCTCAATATTCGAACGGTGAAGCATGATCTCTTCCACCGCGCGGTCGCCAAGATCGAGCGCGCCCAGAATACGGTCGCGATCTTCTTTTTCGACCACACCTTCGGAATGGCCCAGTTGCAATGCGCCAGCGATTTCTTCACGGACCGCAAGGATGTTGCTATCGGGGTCGATCTGTACGCCGAACAGGCGCAATACACCGCGCACCAGTAGCCGGACGGCAGCCACCACCGGCGAGAACACCGTTACGACGACGCTGATAACGGGTGCCACCAAGGCGGCGGCTTTTTCGGCGTTGGTAATCGCGTAGGTCTTGGGCAGCACCTCGGCAAAGATCAGCACCAGAAGGGTCATCACGAGCGTCGCCAGCGCCACACCGCTTTCGCCGAACAGGCGGGTAAACAGGGCGGTTGCCAACGAAGCGGCAAGGATGTTGACAAGGTTGTTGCCGAGAAGGACCGAGCCGATCAGACGTTCGTTATCATCGGTGATTTCCAGCGCTTTTTTCGCCCCGCGCGAGCCTTTGTCAGCCTGCGCTCTCAGCTTGCCACGCGATGATGCGGTCAGCGCAGTTTCGGAGCCCGAAAAAAAGCCCGATAGGACAAGGAGAAGAAGAATGGATCCTGTCGTGATCCAGAATGCGCCATCAAGCAGAGAAGGAGTGGGTTCCATTGGTCCTAGGTTGTTCGTGTTGCTGCATTCGTTATGGGGGTGCGGGCCCGGCCAATCAAGGGGTTAGCCCTGATCTGTGGTGTCGTCTTTGGCCAGCGGGTGGTGTTCCAACACCAGTTCCGACAGGCGCTCATCCAGAACATGCGTATAGATCTCGGTTGTCGCCACATCTGCATGGCCCAACAGCGTCTGGATCGAGCGCAAATCCGCGCCATTGGCCAGCAGGTGCGTCGCAAACGCATGGCGCAGCGTATGAGGTGTGACTTTTTCAGGCGAAACACCGCCTTCGATCGCCAGTTCCTTGACCAGCAGAAAGAAGCGATGCCGCGTCAGGTGCCCGGATTTCCCGCGCGACGGGAACAGGAAACGCGACGCTTGCCCCCCTTTGGAAATAGCTTTTTCCTCGGCCGCATCGCGGGCTTGCAGCCAGTCTGCCAACGCCTCGCGGGCAGGGGGGGACAGCGGAACCATCCGCTCTTTCCCGCCTTTGCCGAGGACCAGCAGCATGCGGGGATCACCTCTGGCTGAACTGACCGGCAGCGATACCAGCTCTGTCACCCGCATCCCCGTCGCATAGAGCAGTTCCATCAGGCACGTGTTGCGAATTCTGTCTGCGTCGGAACGGCCCGTGCGCCGCGCTGCTGCAAGCAGGTGGTCAACTTCGGGCACGTCCAGTGTTTTTGGCAATCGCTTGGGGCGCCCTGGTCCCTTGATCTGGATGGCCGGATTGCTTTCGCGCCAGCCTTCTTCGAAAGCAAATCGGTACAATTGTTTGATCGCCGACAACCGCCGTGCCCTTGTCGAGCGCGACAGGCCCTGCGCATCGCAATCGATCAGGTAACCTTCGATCCGATCGCGATCCGCTTCGGAAAAGCCCGATTTCCGACGCGTCAACCAATCAGAGAAATCTTTCAGATCCCGGCCATAGGCGAGCAGGGTGTTGGTGGCAGCGCCAAGCTCGGCAGCTTGCGCTTCGAGGAAGGTGGAAATCCACAGCTCCTGAGACGCGGGCGCGGTCATGCTCAAGCCCCGTTCAAGATCATCAACTGCAACGCGGCCCGACGTGCGGTGTCTTCAAGACCCACGCGGCGGAACGCAGCGATTGCAGCGGTCAGGTCGACCAGATTGCCGCGCGCGCCATGGGCGAACAATTGCATCGTTTCCAGAATGGCTTCGCCCAATTGATCGTTGCTCAGAAGCCCGTCGATATCCGAAGGGATGGGCGCGGACCAGGCAAAGCCCTGCGAAATGGCATCCGCCAGAGGGGTTGGTGACGGTGCGCGCTGCGGATCGCCCTGCGCCAGGGCGGCCAGAAACATGTTGGTCTCTGAACTATCAGGCACGTTTTGCGCCGCGTCTTCATAAAGCTCGGACAACAGCAGAATACGCCACCTCAGATTCTCGGCAGCCGGACCAGACAGTTTGATTGCAGCCAGGCGCGGGGCAAAGAGTTCGGCAAATGGAACCTCAAGCCCGACGGTTTTCATCTGAGCCCAGACCTCAACAAGAGTTTTGGAAACTGCCTCGGGATTTCCGGTTTCCAATGCGGTTTCGAACCGTTGGATGGCAGCCACGCGGTCCCAGACAGCACCCGAAGCAGCCGGAGAACGTTCGGTATACAGGCCGAGCAACTGATTGGGTGTCAGCGCCCCAATCCGCGTCAATCGTTCAGCAGCTTCGACCTGGGCTTTCCAGCCCGCCACATCGCGCAGATCGGCATTGGCGAACGCCCGTGGCAGTGAAGCCGTGGGCAAACGTTCACCAATGGCTTCGAACAGACGGAACGTAAGCGGATTCGGGTCGTCGGGCTGAGGAAGATACTCGGCCCCTTCGAACAATTCCGGGCTGAGAAAGCGATCGAGCAATGCCAGCTGTTCATCGGGAAGCACCTGCAGCGCATGAGCGGCTTCGAGTGTCAGAGCAGCTGACGCCCAATCTCCACGACGGGCCTTGCAGAATATTTGCGCTGCGTAATCCCGAGACAAATTCGGCTGCGCGATCAGCGCGGTGCAACTCCGGTCTTCGTCACCCGTCAGCAACGTCGCATCGAACCAGCGTTTGAAACGAGCTTGCGTATCGGTCGGACCGGCCAGCTGAACCAGAGACTGTACCGGATCGGATGCGCCCAATTGCATAAGGCGGTCCAGTCGCGCCATAAGCAATTTGTCTTCTGCCTGTCCTCCGCTTGGGGGACGTGCCTCGGAAAGGAGCAGGGTGAACAGCAGCCGTTGCATTGCGGGGTTGGACTTGACCCGCACCTGCCCGATCAGTTCCGCCAGACGATCCGCATCGCTGTTCTGCCACAAGTTGACTGGCAGACCCGTGACGGAAGAGGCCACCAAACCCAGCGGAGGCGACAGCGCCTCAAGCGGGGTGACCTGAATATCCGGCTGCAACCCTGTCTGGGTGACAGGTGGCTCTAATAGCACTGTGCCCGGCAGATTCTCAGGCGGGTCGGTCAGCCAGTCGATGATCGACAAGGGCTCCGTCGATTGTGCCTGCGCAGTTCCGGCTAGAAAAAACGCCAGAAGAGTGGTTCTAGTCGGCATTCAAGATGACCGGTTCGCGGACTTCACTTTGAGGAGCGGAAAAGTCCGCACCAAAAAACGGCCCGACATAGGCATACCCAACCAGCCCGATGAAACACAGGCAGATGAGGTAAATCAGGAACTTGATTAAACGGCCCATGGGTGAACGCTGCCTCAATTTTTGCTTTTGCCCAAGTTATAACTAGCATTTTTCTTAAGATCACGTCATTCACGACGAAATGAGCGAAATTAAGCATAACACGGTGCGTTCCGACACAGCGGCGCAGTTTCAACTGCACAAAACCGTCGTTTTGGTCGGAATGATGGGGGCTGGAAAGACTGCGGTGGGCCGGGCCCTTGCGGCTCGGCTAGGCGTTCCCTTTCTCGATAGCGATTCCGAGATCGAATCGGCCGCCAACATGACCATCCCCGAGATCTTTGCCCGCGATGGTGAGGCGTTCTTTCGCAGCAAGGAAAGTCAGATCATCGGGCGGCTTCTGGACGAGGAAAAAGGCATCCTGTCGACTGGGGGCGGCGCGTTTCTGGCAGAAGGCAATCGAAAAATGATCTCAGATCGCGGTGCATCTGTGTGGTTGCGGGCCGATCTGAACGTGTTGTGGAATCGCGTCAAACATAAAGACACGCGCCCATTGCTGCGTACGGCAGACCCGTATGCAACGTTGCGCGGTTTGTACGAGGCGCGCGTGCCGATCTATGAACAGGCCGATCTGGTGGCTGACTCAGATGGCGAAACCGCAATCGAAGATATGGTGGATCGGGTGATCGCTGCATTGGTGACGCGCCCTGATATTTTGGAACGAATTTAATGCATCAAACCGTACATGTTGATCTGGCCGAGCGTTCATATGATGTTGAGATCGGTCCCGGCCTTTTGGCGCAATCTGGGGAACGGATTGCTCCACTGATAAAGCGTAAGCGTGTCGCGGTTCTGACGGATGAGACTGTCGCGGGCCTGCATCTGGATGCACTGCGTGAAGGCCTGGCCTCAGCCGGGATCGGGATGAATGCTCTGGCACTGCCAGCGGGTGAGGCCACCAAAAGCTGGCCGCATTTTGAGCGCGCGGTAGAATGGTTGCTGGCGGAGAAGGTCGAACGGAACGACATCGTCGTTGCGCTAGGTGGGGGTGTGATCGGTGATCTGGTGGGATTTGCTGCAGCAGTGATGCGGCGAGGGGTACGCTTTGTTCAGATACCTACCTCGCTGCTAGCACAGGTCGACAGCTCGGTTGGGGGCAAGACCGGGATCAATGCGCCACAGGGCAAGAACCTGATTGGAGCGTTTCACCAGCCGTCACTGGTGTTGGCCGACACGGACGTGCTGGGTACTTTACAGACGCGGGACTTTCTCGCCGGATATGGCGAAGTCGTCAAATATGGACTGTTGGGCGATGCCCAGTTCTTTGAGTGGCTTGAAGACAACGGGCCTCTGTTAGCATCCGGCGACATGGCGGCGCGTGTGCAGGCCGTCACACGTTCGGTTCAGATGAAGGCCGATATCGTGGCACGCGACGAGACCGAGCAGGGCGACCGGGCGCTGCTCAATCTGGGTCATACTTTCTGCCACGCGCTTGAGGCTGCGACCGATTATTCTGATCGATTGCTGCACGGTGAAGGTGTCGCCATCGGCTGTGCGCTGGCGTTTGAAACTTCTTCTCGGCTGGGGCTTTGCCCGCAAGAAGATCCAAGCCGTGTCAGGGCGCATTTGCGCGCCATGGGCATGAAGACTGATCTGGCCGATATTCCGGGTGAACTGCCGGATGCAGAAACACTGGTCGATCTGATGGCGCAGGACAAAAAGGTCGTGGATGGCCAGTTGCGTTTCATTATGGCACGAGGCATCGGGCAGGCATTCGTCACTTCAGAAGTGCCGCGCGAGACAGTGGTCTCGGTGCTTGATGATGCGCTGGCCGCCTGCTGAGATTCAGCGCCCCTGGATTACCATCAGCTCGCCGATGTTTTCGCGGGTGATATAGCCAACCATGTGTCCCGATTTGGTGCATACAGCAATTGCGGGTGCACCTTTATGCAGGCCATTCAGAACTTGGTCCAATCCGCTGGTGAGTGCGACTTGTGGTATGTTCTTATCCATAATCGACGCTGCAGGCTCGGATCGGGGATGGTCGCTTGCTAACGCTGCGAACAGTCGGTCACGGGTGACAAAACCCAAAAGGCTGCCATCCTCGGCCAAGACGGGAAACTCGTGCTGGGTCGTATGAATGACCGCTTGAGCCGCCGTCGCCAACGTATCATCGGGCGACAATGCCTTGAACTCGGTGATCATCGCATCCCGGGCCTTAACACGCCGCGCAACCGAACGTAGCGCAACGTCCTGGTTTTCGGAATTCGCGGCAATGAAGACAAAGACGGCGATCAGAACCAGTATCGGGTTGCCAGAGGTCAGCCCCAGAAAGCCAAGCCCGACCGCTACGATCTGACCGCCAAGGGCGGCGATCCGCGTGGCCTTGGCACGTTCCATCTTCATACATAGCAAGGCGCGGAATACACGCCCGCCGTCCATCGGAAATGCCGGGATCATGTTGAAGGCCGCCAGCAGCAGATTCACATAGGCCAGACGGCTCAATAGGTTCGTGCCTGCCGAGTCGATCTGGGCCAGCGATCCAAGTTGTATCCCCGCGCCTAAAACCACGAGGATGGCCCAGATGACGACGTTTACGGCCGGGCCTGCTAAGGCGACCCAAACCTCCTGCATCGGTTTTTCTGGCATCCGCTCAAGACGTGCCAGTCCACCGATTGGCAGCAAAGTGATATCAGGGGTGCGAATGCCGTATCGCCTTGCCATGAGCGCGTGACCGAATTCATGCGCGACGACACAGGCAAACAAAGCCAGAACGAACAGGATGTTGTTGAGCGCAGCGGGCCAACCGCCGCTGGAATACGCCGCAAAACCAACCCAGGCGAGCAGCAGGAAGAAGGTGACATGGACCCTCAGTTCCGAGCCGAGCAATCGGCCAAGTGAGAAGGACCATGCCATGTTGTTTCTCCGTTTGGTTTAGAACGGAATCTCGTCGTCATCGATGCCGCCGGATGCAGGGGCAGGGGCGCTGGACTGACCGCCATAGGGATCACCATAGCCTCCTCCGGCCTGACCACCGCCATAGCCACCACCGCCGCCACCGCCTTCACCGCGGGCATCCAGCATAGTCAGCTCGCTGCGGTAAGGGCGCAGGACAACCTCAGTCGAATAGCGATCCTGCCCCGACTGATCCTGCCACTTGCGGGTCTCTAACTGGCCCTCGACATAGACTTTGCTGCCTTTACGCAAATACTGCTCGGCAACGCGAACCAGAGGTTCCGAGAAGATGGCGACTGTGTGCCATTGGGTTCGATCCCGACGCTCACCAGTGTTGCGGTCTTTCCATGTCTCTGATGTTGCGATGCGCAGGTTGCACACCTTACCACCGTTCTGGAACGACCGCACCTCGGGGTCGGCACCGAGATTGCCGATCAGAATGACCTTGTTGACTGAACCCGCCATATATTCCCTCGTTTTACTCTGACTGGATGGCGCCCGAATCTGGCGCTGTATTCTGCTGCTGACCCTATACGGGCTACGACTTGGTTGAAACATGATTGATCGTGCAACGCTGAGCAGGAAAACATTAGGACTGTCTTAACCAAGCTTTCATTTCCGGCTGATTTAACTATAATCTGATTGGTTGTTGAGGGTGCAGGATTGGCATTAATGCGTTTTCTGGTCGGCGGTATCTCGGTATTGGGTCTTTGTCTGACGTCGTTCGTGACGCAGGCAGAAACGCTGTCCACCAAGAATCGCAAGGCGATATTCCTCAAGCAATCCAAGGTTTTGGATAATCGGGCCGCTACGCAATATCGCGGCTCTGAACGGCTTAAACCCAAGACCGAGCGTGGGAAATTCGTCAAGCGTTACTCTGGTAACTACCGGGGCCAGTATCTGGATCATGCCAGAAAAGCAGCGCGGCAACATAACGTGCCGGAAGAACTTTTCCTGCGACTTGTTCAACAAGAAAGCGGGTGGAACCCGAATGCCAAATCCCACAAAGGGGCCTTAGGTCTTGCGCAACTGATGCCCCAGACCGCGCGGCTGCTGGGCGTCAATCCGCACGATCCGATCCAGAATCTGGAGGGTGGTGCGCGTTATCTTTCCTGGCAATACCGCAAGTTCAAGTCCTGGCGCCTTGCACTGGCAGCTTACAATGCAGGGCCCAAAGCAGTTGAAAAGCACGGCGGAATTCCACCCTACAAGGAAACCCAGAATTACGTAAAAGTGATCTGGGGGGGCTAGCTGCGCCGCAGCGTGTCTGTTTCTTGATCTACCGCCAAACGCTGTCCTAGTCTGATTGGATAACCTTTCGGACTTGTGCGAATTACGATGATCCAAGATCGACCCAACATACCACCCGAAACAATGGCGAACTGGCAGCGTTTGGTCGACCTTGTTTCGCAGCTGGCCGATGTGCCCGCCACTTTGATCATGAAGACCGAAGCGCCGGATCATGCGGTTCTGATCACATCGGATCATCCAGAAAACCCATACCCGGTCGGCATGAATTTTCGACTGAACCCCAAGCTCTATTGTCAGGGCGTTCTGGAACGCGACGGCGAATTTGTTGTCGAGGACGCAACATGTGACCCGGCCTGGAGCGACAATGAGGACATGGAGCATGGCATGTCCTTCTATATCGGTTTTCCGCTGAAGTGGCCGGATGGTTCGGTATTCGGAACAATCTGCGTCTTGGACCGTCACCGCAATCGCCGGGCCTTGTTGTTTCGTGAAGGTTTGGCACAGTTTGCGCGCATGGTTGAATCGGATTTGGCTTTGATCCAAGAGGTTTACCTGCGCCGAGCGCTGGAAGTGAAGTTGAATGAAACTCTGGCGCAACTGGAGCACCGCGTCGCGGCGAGGACGCGGGAGCTGCAGGAAACAAACACGGCGCTACGGGTGCTGTTGACCAGTTTGGACGACGATCGGAAAGACCGGGATCAGGATATCGTAGATCAGGTTCGCACGATGGTGTTGCCTTATCTGGACAAGTTGCGCGGGCTATTGACCGAAGGCGACGCCTCGCAAGTTTATCTGGAATTGGCCGAGCGTAATCTGCAAGAGATTACTTCAATGATTTCCGACAAACTATCGGATGCGTTTTCGGTCATGACGCCGACCGAGATCGAAATTGCTCAGCTGGTCATGTCGGGCAAAACCACGAAAGATATCGCCCGGGCGATGTCGCGCGAAACTTCTACAATTGATTTTCATCGTAACAATATTCGTCGAAAACTTGGCCTCGAAGGCCGTGACCAGAACTTGCGAAGCCATCTTTTGTCGATTTCGTGATTTCTGAATATGGGGATTTCCCCCATATTCCCCCCCGATTTTTCTGATCTGAGCAACCTGTGCCACGCGCGCTAGGCTGGTCGCAAGGGTGCGGACCAAGCCGGGCCTTTTCAACTCGGGAGGATAAAAATGGATCGCAAAGATCTGAAACCCACAATTCTAAACGGAGAACGCGACACATTGGCAACTGGTCTGTCGCGTCGATCGTTCTTTATGGCTGCCGGGGCCGCCGGTGTCGGTGCAGGGGCCTCACTGCTGGGTAGCAAACCGGCCGAGGCGCAATCGCAGGCCTGGCTACAGCCTGGCAATAATAACCACGTAATCGATCTACAGGGCTCGACTGGTCAGGCAAGCACGGGAGCGGTTGGAATCGATTATTACGGTCACTGCGCGATTAAAATCACCTCTCCAAACGGAGCGACCGTGTTGTTTGATCCTTGGCGCGATGATCCCTCCGGCGCATGGGGCCTGTGGTTCCGCAACGAGTTCCCGCAGATCCCAGTTGATATCACTATGTCCACTCATGCTCATTTTGACCATGACGCTATCGAGCGGCCAAGTTCCACAATGGTTTTAGACAGGATGGCGGGCAATTTTGAATTTGCTGATCTTAAGATCACAGGTTTTGCTGACAAACATGCCTGCGTTGCGCCGGGTTGGTACGAATGGACCAACGCCTTGGCCGAGTTTGGCGCGGAAGCTTGTCCGCCCAACAACGTCGGACATATGGATATGGTGGTCTACCTTGTCGAAACCGGAGGCATTCGCACCTTGATCTGGGGCGACAACCGCCACAATCCGCCTCAGGAGTTCTGGGATGCTATAGGACAGGTAGACGTGCTGACTTTGCCCGTCGACGGATCGGAACACATCCTTAGCTTCGATCAGGGCAACGATATTGTCGCCAAGCTCAAGCCCAAGATCATCATCCCGACGCACTACCTCAATGAGGTTACGTCATACACGCTTACGACGCTGCAGGCCGCAGACGATTGGGTCAAAAGCCAGCAGAGTTACAAGATGCTCGACAGCGCCAGTCTAAAACTGGAAGCCGGAGATGTGGCGGGTATGAACCAGGAGTTCATGCACTTCGGCAACAACGTGATGACGGGCTGATTACGATCAGAAACTGCCACTCACCCACGACCTGCGTCGCCTGTCTCCCCACTAAACGTGACGCAAATTGAAAGGGCCGGTCTTTGACCGGCCCTTTTCTTTCGTTTGCGCGGATTTATTCGGCCGCAATTTTGATAACCGGCTCCATTTTGGCCAGAATGTCTTCGGCAAGGTGACATTTCACCTGATGACCATCCGCAAGTGTCTGCACCGGAGGCACATGGGATTCGCATCGCCCATCCGGCACTTCTGATTTCCAGCGACAGCGTGTTTGGAATGGGCAACCCGGCGGCGGGTTCATGGCCGAGGGGATATCGCCCTCAAGCACGATGTGCTGCTTTTCGATCGATGTGTCTGCGATTGGAACCGCACTTAGCAATGCCTCAGTGTAGGGATGATAGGGTGGGCTAAAGACCTGATCGGTGGTGCCCAGTTCAACCACATGCCCCAGATACATCACCATCACACGGTCACTGAGATAGCGCACGATTGAAAGGTCGTGACTGATGAACAGCAGCGTGGTTTTGTGCTCGCGCTGAATTTCCATCAACAGGTCTGTAACGGCAGCTTGTACGGATACGTCCAGCGCCGAAACCGGTTCATCCGCAACCACGATCCGTGCATCACCGGCAAATGCGCGGGCGATACCGACGCGCTGCTTCTGACCGCCTGATAGCTGGCGTGGCATCCTGTCCGCGAAGGCGCGGGGCAATTTCACGAGATCCAGCAGTTCCAGCATCCGCTTCTTGCGATCAGCCTCGGAGTCACCGACGCCAAAGATTTCCAGCGCCCGGATGATTTGACGGCCTACGGTCATCGACGGGTTCAGCGTGTCGAACGGGTTCTGAAACACCATCTGCACTTCGCCAACGGTCTTGGCGTCGCGTTCTTCGATGGGCACGTCCTCGATATTGCGGTTGTCCAGCAGGATCTGCCCGTCGGTGGCCGTTTCCAGCCCCATCAAGACCTTCGCAAAAGTGGATTTGCCGCAACCGGATTCGCCGACAATGGCAAGCGTCTCGGATTCATGCGCTTCAAAGCTTAGCGTCTCATTGGCCTTGACCACTTTGGTCTCACCACCGCCGAACAATGCATTCGCCGCCACCTCATAGTATTTCTTGAGGTTGTCCATTTTCAGAACAGTCCGGCCAATCTCGCCTTTCTCTTTCTGTTCACCAACGGTGATTGGCGCGTTCCAGTCGATTTCCTGGAATTTCAAGCATCGCGTGTGGTGTCGGTCGTTGCCCGGTACCGCCTCCATCAGGATATCCTTGGCGTCACAGCGACCTTCTTCGAAATAGTCGCAGCGCGGACCAAAGTTACAGCCCGGAGGCCGCTCATGGGGCAGTGGAAAATTCCCAGGTATGGCCACCAGCGGGCGCGAGTTCTTGTCAGCGCCCGGCAGCGGGATCGAGCGGAACAGCGCCTGCGTATACGGGTGCTGCATCTCGTCGAATACATCCTTGATCGAGCCACGCTCGACGGCTTCACCTGAATACATCACGCACAGCCGGTCGCAGGTTTCCAGCACCAGACCCAGATTGTGCGAAATGAACAGCATCGAGGTGCCGTATTTCTTGCCCAGATCCTTGACCAACTCGACCACGGCGGCCTCGACCGTCACGTCCAGAGCGGTTGTTGGCTCATCCAAGATCAACAAGGCAGGTTTCGACATCAGCGCCATCGCAATCACGATCCGCTGCTGCTGACCGCCTGACAGCTGATGCGGGAACGAGTTCAGCATCCGCTCAGGGTCGGGCAGGCGTACATCGGTGACGACCTCCAGCGCACGCGCGTAGGCCTCTTCCGCGCCCACACCTTCGTGGATCATCGGCACTTCCATCAGCTGCTTGCCGATCTTCATCGCCGGATTCAGCGATGCCATCGGCTCTTGATAGATCATCGCGATTTCATTGCCACGTATGTCGCGCAGCTCTTCGGTGGTCATTTCACCCAGATCACGCCCCTTGAACTTGATCGAGCCACCGACGATGCGGCCATTCTTGCCCAAATCCTGCATGACACCCAACGCCACGGTAGATTTCCCACAACCTGATTCACCCACCAAACCGACGGCTTCGCCGGGTTGCACACTGACCGAGAAATCCATCACGGCAGGGATCTCACGAAGGCGGGTAAAGAAGGAAATCGAAAGCTTGTCGATCTCCAGGATTGGCCCGTCATAATCCGCCAGTTTGTTCATCTTATTACTCCTCGCGAGAGTCCGGGGGTTCCCCTTCATCTGGCTAAAAATATCTCGGGGGTCCGGGGGCAGAGCCCCCGGCCTCGATCACAATCAGTCCTTCAGACTTTCTTCGCGCAGACCATCCGCCAGCAGGTTCAAGCCAAGAACCAGCGACAGCAATGCCAGCGCGGGCGGCAGTGCGGGATGTAGATAGATCGACAGAAGCTTGCGCCCCTCGTTGATCGTCGAGCCCCAGTCCGGGCTTTTCCGGTGGCAGCCCCAGCCCGAAGAAACCCAAGGTTCCAAGCAGGATGGTCGTGTAGCCGATGCGCAGGCAGAAATCGACGATCAGCGGGCCACGCGCGTTGGGCAGGATTTCCCACAGCATGATGTACCATGGACCCTCGCCGCGCGTTTGGGCCGCAGCCACATAGTCGCGAGTTTTGATGTCCAGCGCCAGTCCGCGTACGATGCGGAACACGGTCGGAGAGTTCACGAAGACCACCGAGACGAACACCACCAGAATACCGCCTGGAATATCGAACAGATCAAGGTAGGTCGGCAGACCCCAGATGCGGTAGCTGTCGGTGTTGATGATGTAGCCACCGGTCGAAATCAGCGACAGGTAGAGCCAGAGCGCAACACCCAGAACGCCGATCAACAAAGGCGTTCGAAAACTGGGACGCGTATAGAAACGCGAATTCAGCAGAACGCCGAGGAAGATGATCGGGAACACGAATAGGATCGCCGCCATATAGTTCGGCACGCCGGTCGCTACGATCTCGGGCGTGACCAAAAGGTAGAACAGCAAGATAACGGGAAAAGCCAGGATCAGGTTCGCGAGGAATGACAGGAGCGTATCCAGACGCCCGCCATAGTAGCCTGCGGGTAAACCCAGAGTGATACCGACCATGAAGGCAAACATCGTCGCCAGCGGCGCGATCTGCACGACGATCCAAGCACCTTTAACCATACGGCTAAAGACGTCGCGCGCGAGGTTATCTCCACCCAGCAAATACCAAGCGTATTGACCGTCCTCCAGATTGGGAAGCGGGGTGCCCGGCACTTTGTTCTTCATACCCGAGACCTGCGACAGGGGATCGTGGGTTACGATCAGATCGAGTGCGCCAAA
Source organism: Ruegeria sp. SCSIO 43209 (assembly GCF_019904295.1). Taxonomy (NCBI): domain Bacteria; kingdom Pseudomonadati; phylum Pseudomonadota; class Alphaproteobacteria; order Rhodobacterales; family Roseobacteraceae; genus Ruegeria; species Ruegeria sp. SCSIO 43209. The sequence continues at coordinate 1,612,293 of NZ_CP065359.1, read as the reverse complement.
TATGCCGGTGAACACCCAGAACATCACAAGGCCAAAGCCGATCATACCAATGGGGCTGTCGAACAGCTTGCCATATAGGCCCAGCTTGCGCTTGAACGCAATCGACATCGCATAAAGGATGATCAGCGACAGCCAGACGGGCAGAAACTGCTGAGAGATAGCGCCGATGATGCCAGCACTGGTCCCCATCAGGATGCCAAGGACAATGTACGCCACCGCAATTCCCACACTTGCCAGAAAGCTATAGCGTAGCGACGATTGTATCAGGATTCTTAGGCCAGAGCTCGAACTGAGCGTCCCATCGGCATTCACAATCATCTGATCTTCGGGCAGCACGATACTTGCCAGCATCCAGACAACGATGGACAAAAGCATCAGTCCCAACGCAAGCATCAACAGCGGGTTCAGGAAGGCGATAGAGCCGGTCCAGGTAAGTGGTTCCATGATCTATCCCTCCTTACGAAATGCGGATGCGCGGGTTGAGGTAGACATAGCCGATATCCGAGATCAGCTGCGTCACCAGCACCACAAAGACCGACACGACCGAGATCGCCAGCAGCAGCTGGATGTCATTGTTGCCCGCTGCCTGTACAAGCGCCCAGCCAAAGCCCTTGTAGTTGAACAGGGTCTCGACGATCACGACACCATTCAGCAGCCATGGGAACTGCAGCATGATGACTGTAAAGGGCGCGATAAGCGCGTTGCGCAGCGCGTGTTTCATGACGATGTTCGGGAATGACACGCCTTTCAGACGCGCCGTCCTGATGTATTGCGCCGTCATCACCTCGGTCATTGAGGCGCGGGTCATCCGGGCGATATAGCCCATCCCGTAAAGCGCGATGGTCAACACTGGTAAGAAGAAATTCTCAAATGTCGGGTTCTCCATCGCCTGAGTGGCGGTGCCTTTGAACCATTTGAGTCCGACGGCGGAGGATGTGAAGATCGCTATGAAGATCACACCCGAGACGTATTCTGGGGTCGCCGTCGTCGTAATGGCAAAGGTTGAAAGCGTCCGGTCAGTGGCCGAACCTTCCTTCATCCCGGCCAGGATGCCCAGAATAAGTGCCGAAGGGACCATCAGCAGCATCACCCAGAACATCAGCCGTCCGGTCAGTGCCAGCCGGTTGCCAACAACGGTAGAGACCTCTTCCTTGAAGACAGTTGAATATCCCCAGTACCCCTGCAGGATACCGCAGAAATTCGGAGATTCCTCGGCAGTTTTGCCTGGCAGGATACATCTGCCCTGAACGGTACCGTCCTCATTCGTGTGTCGGAACGAGGGCAGGACACCGAGCCATTCACCGTATTTGATCGGCGTGGACTGGAGGTAGCCGTTTTTCTCCAGATAGCTTTCTACCTGTTCATCAGACATCCTGAAATTGCCCTGCGTCTTCGCAAGCTTTTCCAGGTTCGGGTAGAGATTGGTAAGGAAGAAGACCAGGAATGTCAGGCACAATGCTGTCAGCAGCATAATCCCCACACGCCTTAGAATAAAAAGTCCCATGTTAGCCCCTGTTGATCGGCTGGCGTGACAGGCATTTCGCCCCACGCATTGCTATTATTCTGGTCGCCGTATTGAGGACGAAGGGCCGCGCCAGATTGGCGCGGCCCTTGTAGGTTTCGGCTTAGGAAGTCAGGCCGAACTTATAAAGCTGCGGCAGGTCCGCAATGTGCTTTTCGACACCGACCATATTGTCGCGGTGGTGACGCATCGCGGTCCGCCAATACGGCTGGATGACCACGCCTTCGTCGATCATGATCGCCTGCAGTTTCGCCATCACCTCGCGGCGCATATCGACATCCGCGATCGAGTTCGCCTCGGCCAGCAGCTTGTCGAACTCTTCGTTGGCAAAACCAGATTCGTTCCAAGCGACACCCGACTTATACGCCAGTGCCAGAACCTGCGTGCCCAGCGGGCGGTGGTTCCAGTTGGTCGAGGAATACGGGTACTTGGTCCAGTCGTTCCAGAATGTCGAACCAGGCAGAACCGTGTGCTTTGCCTTGATGCCCGCATCGTTCAATTGAGCCACTACCGCAGCCGTGGTATTGCGACGCCAGTCATCGTCGATCGACTGCACTTCGTGCTCGAAATCGCCCATACCCGCTTCGTCCATCAGCGCCTTTGCGCCTGCCGGATCGTAAGGGATACGCGTCACAGCCGAGTCGTACTCGGGGTGCATCGGGCCTACATGACAGTTGTCGGCAGTGATGCCGTAGCCGGACATGCCAAGTTCAAGGCAGACGGCGTTGTCGACTGCCATGGCGAGGGCCTGACGGACCCTCTTGTCGCCATAGATTTTGTTGCCATCGGCGTCTTCAGCCAGCTGGTTGGGGCGAATGACAATGGTAAAGCCCGATGGGATTTCCGAGCGGACAAGGCCAATACTGTCAAAGATGTCGACAAACTCGCCAACCGATTCCCAGTTCATATCGATCTCTTCGGCCTCATAGGCGGCCAGGAAAGCGGCAGGGTCAGTGCCATAATCGATGAATTCGATCCGGTCGATATAGCCGCCTTTACCAGCTTCGTAGCCCCACCAGTCAAAGCCTTCGTTGCGGACCAGTACGCCCTTCACGCCGACTTCATGGCTTTCGGGCATCATGAAACCCGTACCAACTGGGTTGGACAGCATATCATTTGCATCAAAGCTGCTGTGTACGATTGCACCCGGATAGTCTGCCATGCCGGGGATGATCGTGATATCCGGCGCGTTGCACTTCAGCTTGACTGTATGCGAGTCGACAACGGTGATGGCGCCATCTGCGGCTTTCTGAGTGCTCTCATCCATCAGTGAGGCCATGCGCGAGGCCATCGAGTTCCCTTCAAGAGACCCGTCGCACCAACCTTCGATATTACGAGCTACGTCTTCGGCAGTGAAATCGTCACCATTGTTCCACTTCACACCTTTGCGGACGTTCAGCGTGTATTCAGTGGCGTCATCATTGGCTTCCCAGCTTTCCAGCAGCATGGGTTTGAACGAGCCGTCATTATTGTATTCGACAAGATATTCCAGCCAGCCAGCCGTGAAGGTTGCGATCTGCGTCCAGTCATATGTGCGCGGGTCTTTCAGTGCGCGCACTTCCATTTGATAGCGGATGGTGCCGCCACGCTGAGGTTCGGCAGCGGCTGCCGGTGACTGCAGGCCAATCATGCCATATGCCGTCGGTACAGCAACGCCCAGCGCGGTTACACGGGCCAGAAATTCACGACGGCTCAGATTGCCCTCACGATATTCCTTGGCGTGCATCTCTGCCGCCCAATGCATCGGCTTTCCGTTGATTGTCTGGTTTTCCATAGATGTCTCCCTGTGACACATAATTTTTTTAGATTTCGTGTTTCTGATTGATAGAGCCGGGCACTACAGGGACCGTTTGGTCTCGGTTGGTAGGGCCACGGGCTTGGATTTACGATTTATCAACATCCCCATAGCCGCATTCGGCACCAGTTTTTTCCCTGCGTCAATGTTGGAAATCGTCATAGATGGTACAAAAACGACATCCGGGCAGAAAGTGAGGTTCGGAAAGTTTCAATGTGAAAGGAAACGAGTCGCGTTGTGACGGATAGATGGATACATATCTATCTCTCACCATAGTGCTGATTAAAGCGTTGTTATATTAGGCTTTATCGTCTCCGGCGACTGCAGCCTTCAACACGCAGCGTCAAGGTGATGCCAGAACTTCATGCGCGCACGGAACCATGTGCGTTGGCGCTTGGCAAACTGCCGTGTCGCGATCGTCGCTTTTTCGCGCGCCTCATCCAGTGTCATGCGGCCGTCCAGGTAGCCCATTAGCTCCGGAACGCCGATCGCTTTACAGGAGGGAAAAGAGGGGTCAAAGCGATCGCGCATGGCCTCCACTTCCTCTATAGCTCCTTGGTCCAACATCAGGTCGAACCGTCGGTTGATGCGATCCAGCAGCCAGTCTTTTCTGGCGTCGAAAACAATCGGCACCGTGTTTTGAATATCCAGTATCGGGGCGGGGGTGTCAGCCTGCCAATCCGAAAGGGATCGCCCGGTTGCGTTCTGAACCTCCCAGGCGCGCTGAACACGCGCGCGGTTTTGGGTGTCGATCCTCTGCAGGGTCAGACCGTCCAAACCCGCGATTAGTTCTTGCAACGGCAACTTATCCGCGTGTTCCCGGATTTCCGGCGGGGTTGCGGGGATATCGGCCATCCCCTCGGTCAGAGCTGTGAAATACAGACCGGTCCCTCCGACGATTATCGGACGAGGGCGTTGCGACAGCATCGGCGTGACCTCTCGCAGCCAATGACCAGTCGAATAGGTCTGGTCATAGGCAACATGCCCATACAGACGGTGCGGTGCGCGGGCCTCATCCTCGGGCGAGGGGCGGGCCGAGATAATACGCCAGCAGTCATAGACCTGACTAGCATCGGCGTTGACAATCACGCCTCCGAAACGCTCGGCGATCAACAGCGCCAGCGCCGATTTACCCGAGGCAGTGGGCCCGGCGATCAATACAGGTTTGTCATCGGGAATCGACGGCAATTGCGCCAAAAGCCGGTTCTCAGAGTTGTCGGCCATGACTGGTTGCCCCGTTCCTGACTATCCGCATTGAACCTGCGGAGGTTTTGCTTCATTTTGCGCCGGAAAATAACCCCGTGCCAGCCCGGAGCGCAACATGAGCCTTTCCCCTTCCGTCGAGACCACCGAGACCCCAAAAACAACATATGACCGTGTCATGTTGAAGATTTCCGGCGAGGCGCTGATGGGAGATCAGGGATTCGGACTGCATCCGCCCACCGTTCAGCGCATCGCGCAAGAGGTCAAATCGGTTCATGATCTTGGTGTTGAGATTTGCATGGTCATCGGGGGTGGCAATATCTTCCGTGGTCTGTCTGGATCTGCGCAGGGGATGGAGCGTACGACAGCCGACTACATGGGTATGCTGGCGACTGTCATGAACGCGCTGGCGATGCAATCCGCTCTGGAGGGGGTAGGGGTCTTTACACGTGTAATTTCGGCCATTCGGATGGATGAGGTGTGCGAGCCCTACATTCGCCGCCGTGCTGTTCGTCACCTTGAGAAAAAGCGGGTTTGCATCTTTGCCGCAGGAACCGGGAACCCCTATTTCACCACCGATACCGCTGCGACTCTGCGCGCTAACGAAATGGCGTGTCAGGCGATCTTCATGGGCAAGAACGGTGTGGATGGCGTTTATGACAAAGACCCCAAGGTACACTCGGATGCAGTGCGCTATGATCAGGTTTCCTATGACGATGTTTTGGCCAAGCGGCTGCGCGTGATGGACGCATCGGCCATTGCATTGGCGCGCGACAACAATCTGCCACTGATCGTTTTCGGTCTGGATGAACCCGGCGGGTTCCGCGGCATCCTGGCGGGTGAGGGGACTTATACCAAAGTTCAGGGCTAATGCTGATTTGAGCAACACTGAGCCGGGCATCTCTGCCCGGCATTTTCCTACCTAAAAGAAACTAAGCCCCGCGTGGGCCAATGACTTCGTCAGTGCACGCATTGCGTGGCGGCAAAAAATACCATTAACGCAATCACTTGACCCAACCTTCTACCTCTGGCTATCTGGCCGGGTCTGCTGGTGGTGATGGGGCCATCATGGGGGCTGCCGTCGATCCTTACCCGTTCCAAGGACCTGCGGCTGGGCTGGAAGACCTGCCTTGTTTTCGGGGATGTCCGGACTTTGCGCGGGCAACAACCCGGACTGTAGTGCATGATAAGGGAGAGAGATGCGATGGGCGCTCTTGATATTGAATTCGTTCGGGCACAATTCCCGGCCTTTTCGGAACCCAGCCTTCAAGGACAGGCCTTTTTTGAGAATGCAGGTGGGTCCTATACCTGCAAACCTGTGCTTGATCGGTTGAGCCGGTTCTACATCCAGCGAAAGGTTCAGCCCTACGCGCCCTATGAGGCGAGCCGTGCGGGTGGCGCGGAAATGGACGAAGCACGAGCGCGACTTGCCGCGATATTGGGGGTGGAAACAGATGAGCTGAGCTTTGGCCCTTCGACGACACAGAACACCTATGTACTGGCTCAGGCATTCCGGCAGTGGATGCAGCCGGGCGAAGCGATTGTCGTGACCAATCAGGACCACGAAGCAAACTCGGGGCCCTGGCGGCGATTGGCCGATGAGGGGATCGAAATTCGGGAATGGAAGATTGATCCGGAGAGTGGGTCTTTGAACCCGCAAGATTTGGAGAATTTGCTGGACGAGAAAGTGCGGCTGGTGTGCTTTCCGCATTGCTCGAATGTCGTTGGGGAAATCAACCCGGTCACCGAAATCACCGCGATCGCCCATGCTGCGGGTGCTTTTGCCTGTGTCGACGGGGTTTCTTACGCACCGCACGGGTTCCCCAATGTCGGTGATCTGGGCCCAGATATCTATCTGTTTTCCGCCTACAAAACCTATGGCCCGCATCAGGGTTGCATGGTTATTCGACGAGCTTTGGGTGAATTGCTGCCCAACCAAGCGCATTATTTTAACGGCGACACTCTTTTTAAGCGGTTCACACCAGCCGGGCCTGACCATGCTCAGATCGCGGCCAGCGCAGGCATGGCGGACTATGTGGACCTGCTTTGTGCCCATCATGGAGGACCGGAAACAGGAGCTTCGGCAAGGGGGTCCTTTGTGCATGATCTGATGCGGGAACACGAGGTCACTTTATTGCAACCTCTGCTGGACGCGGTCAAAGACCGGAACGCTCTGCGCCTCATCGGACCGTCTGATGCCAGCCGGCGTGCACCGACGGTAGCGTTAAGTCTGAATAAGAAGGCCGAGCCTGTTGCTGCCGAGCTTTCCAAACACGGTATCATGGCAGGTGGCGGTGATTTCTACGCACATCGCCCGTTGCAAGCGATGGGCGTTGACGCAGAACAAGGGGTCTTGCGCCTTAGCTTTACACACTACACCAGTCGACAGGAAATTGATCAGCTTTTGGAGGCGCTTGACCGCGTTTTGTGATCCAGTTTCTGCGGCGCTTCGTAGTTCGAAGAAAACATGGGGCGGACATGAATTTTGATCATTCTCCGATCATTTTGTGGTTCAGGCGCGATCTTCGGTTAGGAGATCATCCGGCGCTGAGCGCGGCGGTGCAATCAGGTCGACCCATCGTGCCCGTATTTGTTCTCGATCATCAGGTTCAGACTTTGGGTGCCGCGCCGAAATGGCGCCTTGGTCTGGGCCTTGACGCTTTTGCCGGCAGGCTTGAGCAGCTTGGCAGCAAGTTGATACTGCGCCAGGGTCAAGCACTGGATGTTCTTTGTGAACTGGTCAGAGAAACTGGGGCAGGCTCCGTATTCTGGACGCGGGCTTATGATCCGGAGGCGATCAACAGGGATACCCAGATCAAGGCTGCTTTGACCGAACAGGGTATCCAGGCACAGTCATTTGCTGGCCAACTTCTGTTTGAGCCTTGGACGATCGCCACCAAAACCGGCCAGCCGTTTCGGGTCTTCACTCCGATGTGGCGATCAGTGCAGGGGCGCGAAGTCTCTTTGCCCGAGCCCGCGCCCGCGCGGCTTATGACGCCGAAAACCTGGCCTGCGTCCGATCAATTGTCTGATTGGCGATTGGATCGGGTTATGCAGCGCGGGGCCGCAGTGGTCCGCCCGTTTGTCCACCCGGGCGAAAATGCGGCGCTGGACCAGTTGGATGCGTTTCTAGAACGTATTGATCAGTATCGCGAACAGCGGGACCAACTGGATCAATCTGGAACCTCTGATCTTTCAGAATACCTTGCACTGGGCGAGATCGGGCCGCGTACAATCTGGCATCGGGTGCAAATCGCCGACCAAACCGGGGCGCATGGTGGTGAAGGCTATCTGCGTCAGCTTGTGTGGCGTGAGTTCGCATATCACTTAATGTACCACTGGCCGCATCTTCTGAGTGCCAATTGGAAGCCTGAATGGGACGCATTCCCTTGGAATACTGATCCCGACACGCCCGAAGTGCGCGCGTGGCGTCAGGCAAGAACCGGAATTCCGCTTGTCGATGCCGGTCTAAGACAAATGTATGTCACCGGACGCATGCACAATCGGGCTCGGATGATTGTCGCGAGTTATCTGACAAAGCATCTGATGACGCATTGGAAAATCGGCGCAGACTGGTTCGGGGATTGCCTGATCGACTGGGACCCAGCTGCAAATGCGATGGGATGGCAATGGGTGGCCGGTTGCGGGCCTGATGCCGCACCGTATTTCCGTATCTTCAATCCCGACACACAGCGCGAGCGGTTTGATCCAAACTCAGGTTTTGTGCGTCGCTGGATTGCCGAGGGCCAATCCGAGCCGCCATCGAACGCGCTAGCCTATTTTGATGCCGTGCCGCGATCATGGGGGCTTTCTCCTGACCAGATGTATCCCGCACCGGTGGTGGGGCTGAAGGAAGGCCGCGCCCGTGCGTTGGGCGCGTATAATGCCGGAAAAGACCAGTAAGGAACTGAAAACTTGCCAGAAACCGAATCCCGTCCTAGCTTTGACCCGCAACCGCAGAGGGGAGAGCGGATGTTCCTGACGAGCACCGAAGGGCAGGAAAACCTGCCGAGATATTTTACACAAGTCTTCAAGATGCTGAAGAGGATGGAGCGCGGCCGACTTGACATCGCGCTGCCCGACGGACGCATTTTCCGCGCGGATGCGCCACAACCAGGCCCCGTGGCACATGTGGACATCCACGACCCGGACGTCTTTTCCCGGCTGGTGCGCGAGGGAGAGCTGGGCTTCTCGGACGGCTACCTTGAAGGCGATTGGAGCACACCGGACCTACGCAGTTTCATGGACCTCGTGCATCTGGGAACTGAGACGGTCTACGATGATTTTACCGGACAGTTTCTAGTGCGAGCCTATGAAAGACTGCGGTTCTGGTTGCATCGTAACAACCGGTCGCAGGCGAAAAAGAACATCTCGTATCACTATGATCTCGGCAATGACTTCTATGGCCTGTGGCTGGATGACACGATGACCTATTCCAGCGCCATATTTGAAACGGGTCAGGAAAGCCTCGAAAAGGCGCAAACTGCGAAATATGCCAGCCTGGTGGATGAAATGGGGGCCAAACCGGGGGATCATATCCTTGAGATCGGGTGCGGCTGGGGTGGGTTCGCCGAATATGCCGCGAAAGAGCGTGGGTTGCGCGTCACCGGGCTGACCATTAGCCAAGAGCAGTTGAAGTTTGCTAGAGAGCGAATTGAAAAAGCAGGGCTTTCTGATCTCGTGGAGTTCAAGCTACAGGACTACCGCGATGAGCAGGGTCAATATGATGGAATTGCCTCGATCGAGATGTTCGAAGCAGTCGGTCAAAAATACTGGCCCGCATATTTCAACACGGTCCGTGATCGGTTGAAGCCGGGTGCCCATGCCACTTTGCAGATCATCACAGTCGCGGATCATCGCTGGGACATTTACAAGAACGGCGTTGATTTCATTCAGAAATACATCTTTCCCGGCGGGATGCTGCCCGCACCGTCAATCCTTAGAGATCAGATCGATCAGGCGGGGTTGACCGTTGTGCGCTCAAAAGAGTTTGGCAAAAGCTACGATCTGACCCTGCGACGCTGGTACGAGACATTCAATGCCAAGTGGGATCAGATATCGGAGATGGGGTTTGATGAGCGTTTTCGCCGCATGTGGAATTATTATTTGACCGCATGTGGCGCAGCCTTTGACACCGGTAATTGTGATGTGACACAGATCACGATAGCCAAACCCAGTTGAAGAACGGAAAAATCGAATGCCTACAGCCTCACGTCTCGTCGCCGCGTTGTGTCTGCTGGTGATCGCATTCCTTGTTTCAGGCATGATTATCGACAACGGGGAAGAGGGTAAGGACTATGGTTATTTCACTTACGTGAACATAATCCTGGGTTGGATCTGCGGCTGGGTTGTCATGGGTAAACGTGCTGGCCGTGGCTGGACCGCGGCCGTCAACAACGGTTTGACCGGTGTTGCGGCGCTGGTCTTCTGGGGGCTGTTCGTTCAGGGCACCTACGAGATGTTCTGTCAGGCGATGCGCCATCGGTTTGGTGGTCCGTTTGAGGCTCTGCTTGCTATCTTTCAGATCGGGATTGGCTATGGTGAACAGCTTCTGGCACCGGAAATCCTGCTTACGCTGGGTTTTGGTGCTGTTCTCAGCGGGATACTTACCGAAATTGCCTTTCGCCGCTGGCGTTAAATCTGATCTGCCAATTCGGGGCCTCAACTTTGTCCAATCTGTTTTTCTATGGCACTCTGCGCCATGTCTCTTTGCTGGAACTCGTCATGGGTCGCAGCGCAGACGATTTATCGGCGATGCAGGCTGTTTTGCCCGATCACGCCGTATATGCGGTTCAAGATCAACCCTTTCCAATGATTGTCACCGAAAAGGGCAGTAAGGCCAGTGGCGTTCTGGTGCAGGGCCTAGGTGACGTCGAGCGTAGTCGATTGGCCTTCTATGAAGGCGGGTTCGAATATGAACTGCGCCCGGAGACAATCGTGACTGAGGATGGAAAAGAACATCAGGCCTTGGTGTTCTTTCCGGATACTGACATTTGGAAAAAAGGCGCACCGTGGGATCTTGAAACCTGGATCAGGGATTGGGGTGCGCTTTCGGTGTTCGCGGCAGACGAGGTGATGGCCCATTTTGGAAGAGTCGATGCCTCGGACATCGTGCGCAGCTTTCCAGCTATGAGAACACGCGCCTGGGCCAGATTAGCGGCAAGACAACGTGGAACGGGGGATGAGCGGAGCGTTGCGGATGACGTGATCGTTCATGACCGCAAGCACGCTTATGTCAACTATTTTGGGATGGATGAAATTGAACTGCAGCATCGTCAGTATGACGGCGCCCTGAGCCCGGTGCTGCATCGCAGCGGGTTGATGCAAGGGTCTGCAGTGATCGTCCTGCCTTATGATCCGGTGCGCGATACGGTGTTGCTGGTAGAGCAATTCCGTGCGCCCGTGTTCCTGATCGACGACCCCGAGCCGTGGATGTGGGAGCCTGTGGCTGGTATGATCGATCCGGGCGAAACACCTCAGCAGGCGGCCACCCGCGAGGCCATGGAAGAAGCGCAGATTTCACTATACCAACTGGAATATGCAGGTGGTGCCTATTCATCCAGCGGATCGTCAACAGAGTATGTTTATCTCTATGTCGGTCTTGGGGATCTGACTAGTACGGTTGTAAGCGGTGGCCTCGCTTCCGAAGGTGAGGATATCCGCAGCAGAATTCTGCCGTTTGATAAATTCATGAACATGGTAGATGCTCATGTTTTCAAGGATCTGCCGCTTCTAACTCTTGCTTATTGGTTGGCGCGGAACCGCGATCGACTGCGCGCTAAGTGATCCCTGCTTGTGATCGCGTCAGGGCACCTGTAAATCTGCTGCAATACCATATGACAAGAGGATGCCATGCGCATTGCACGAGACCTTGCCGACGCCGTCGGTAAAACACCTTTGATCCGGCTGCGTCGCGTCAGCGAAGAAACGGGATGCGAGATCCTCGGCAAGGCCGAATTCATGAACCCGGGTCAGTCCGTCAAAGACCGTGCTGCGTTGTTTATCATCCGCGATGCGATTGCGCGCGGTGATCTGAAACCCGGCGGCACGATTGTTGAGGGCACGGCCGGGAATACCGGTATCGGTCTGGCGCTGGTTGGTGCCTCGATGGGGTTCAAGACGGTGATCGTCATTCCCGAAACCCAATCCGAAGAGAAAAAGGATATGCTCCGCCTGGCGGGGGCTCAGCTTGTGCAGGTGCCTGCAGCGCCGTACCGTAATCCCAACAACTTTGTGCACTATTCGCGCCGACTGGCCGAACAATTGGCTCAAACCGAACCAAATGGTGCGATTTGGGCCAATCAGTTCGACAATGTCGCCAACCGTCAGGCACATGTGGAAACCACTGGTCCCGAAATCTGGGAGCAGACCGGCGGTAAAGTCGATGGCTTCATCTGTGCCGTTGGATCGGGTGGTACTCTGGCCGGGGTGGCTGAAGCGTTGCAGCCCAAGGGTGTCAAGATCGGTTTGGCTGATCCGATGGGGGCGGGGCTCTATTCCTTCTACACCACTGGTGAGATCGCGATGGAGGGAGGTTCTATCGCAGAAGGTATCGGACAGGTGCGGATTACCAAGAACCTCGAAGGGTTCACACCTGACCATTCCTGGCAGATTACCGATAGCGAAGCGCTGCCTTATATCTTCGATCTGCTGCGCGAAGAGGGTCTGGTGATGGGCGGTTCAACTGCGATCAACATTGCCGGTGCCGTCCGTTTGGCGAAAGAACTGGGGCCAGGGCACACCATTGTTACGATTTTGTGTGACTACGGCACCCGCTATCAATCCAAACTGTTCAATCCTGAATTCCTGCGTGAAAAGGAACTTCCCGTGCCCGATTGGATGACCGATGCGCCGCGCAGTATTCCTGGCGTGTTTGAGGACGTGTGATGCTGCGACAGGTCCGCCTGTGTCTGGTTCTGGTGCTATTCTGCTTGATTGGTTCGGGCGGGATCGCCTCTGCCCAACTTACTGACCGGCAGAGCGAATATTATCAGGGCTGGGTCAGCACGGCGGACCGGGCGGAATCTGTTATTCGCGCGAACCGTGCATCCAACGCAGCATTAGAGAATTTGCGTTCGGAAATAAATGAGTATCGCGAAGACTTTAACAAAGCCCGCGGTGCCAACACCGATCGTATTCAGACGCTGGAAAGCCAACTCAAGGCGCTTGGCCCAAAGCCGGCTGAAGGGGAAAGCGAGGCCGAAGACATTGCCAAGCTGCGTGCGCAACTCGAAACACAACTGAACAGTTTGCGTGTTCCCCGCATCATCTCGGAAGAGGCTTTCAGTCGCGCGAATGGGCTGATCAGCGAAATTGATCGGATAGTCCGAGACCGACAAAAGAAAGAGATGCTGAAACGCGGGCCGTCGCCGCTCAACCCCGTCTATTGGGGACCAGCTTGGGTCGACATCAAAGAGGCGACGCACAGCCTTATTAACGAAACCATCGAAAACTTGCGCTCTGATGTGGTGCGCGAACAAATCCGCGAGCGCGGTCTTGGCATTCTCGTGCTGTTGGTTGTTTCAGCAGTTCTATTGCTGTTTGGGCGCAAATGGTCCGAGAAAGGTGGCGAATATCTCCGCTCGCTAGGAGGTAGCGGCAGCGGGGTCTGGACCTTTATTGTCTCGCTGTTGCGCATTCTGTTGCCTTGGTTGGGCGTGTTGGCGTTGGTCACCGCCGTCGTGCTAACTGGCGTGCTGGGCCTGCGCGGTACACTTTTGTTCCAGCAAATCCCCTATTGGGCCGCGATTATCTTCTATTTTGATTGGATCGGCCGGCAGGTCTATCTGATGGGAGCGGCGCAGAACTTCCAAAGACTGTCCGCAGGCAAAATCAGAGAATTGCGGGTTTATATAGACCTGTTGGCGGTCATGCTTATTTTGCACGAGCTGGCGCAATTGTTCGAGCAGATCGAGAATATCTCTGACGCGACCCGCGCCGTTGTTGGCTTCCCGATCGTTGTGGTATCGGCCCTTCTTCTGCTGCGTGTGCGTCAGGTCCGCCAATCAGAGCCTCAGCAAGAACAGACGGACCAGGAAGCTACCCGCCGTGGCGCAGGGTTCAGCCAATTGGTCGAGTTCTTGCGGCGCGCCTTGTTCATGCTTGGGATTGCGACTCCAATCCTGGGGGCTTTCGGATACATTAACGCTGCCGAAGCTATCGTATTTCCTGCCATCAAAACGCTGGTTCTGATTGCAGCACTAGTGATCGTGCAGCGATTTATTGGTACGGTATATGGCTGGCTTTCGGGGCAGGGCGACGCCGCGCGCGATTCACTGTTTTCGGTTCTGGTCGGGTTCGCGCTGGCCATTCTGGCGTTGCCGATATTGGCGCTTTACTGGGGCGCGCGCCAGACGGACCTGCTTGAAGCTTGGTCGCGATTGTTGCTGGGGTTTGATATTGGCGGGGTTACGATTTCACCCAGTAATTTCCTGACGTTCGTTGCCATTTTCGCCATTGGATATACGCTGACCCGTTTGCTGCAAAGCGGGCTGCGCAATTCACTGCTGCCGAAGACCAGCATTGATCCCGGCGGGCAGAATGCCATCGTGTCGGGTACCGGATATGTCGGAATTTTTCTGGCGGCACTGATCGCTATCATGGTTGCCGGTTTTGACCTGTCCTCGCTTGCGATCGTTGCGGGTGCTTTGTCGGTCGGCATCGGTTTCGGTCTTCAGACCATTGTATCGAACTTTGTCTCAGGGATCATCCTGCTGGTTGAGCGTCCTATCTCCAAAGGTGACTGGATCGATGTGAACGGCATGATGGGATATGTGCGCGATATCTCAGTCCGGTCGACGCGGATCGAGACGTTCGACCGGACGGATGTGATCGTTCCGAACTCGGACCTGATCAGTGGGGTGGTTACGAATTACACCCGGGGCAATACGATTGGCCGAGTGATCGTGCCTGTAGGCGTCGCCTATGGTACCGATACCCGCAAGGTCGAAACTATTCTGGGCGAGATCGCAAACGGGCACCCGATGGTTCTGGCCAATCCCGCGCCCAGCGTAGTGTTCCAGGGCTTCGGTGCAGACTCGTTGGATTTCGAAATCCGCGCGATCCTGCGGGATGTGAATTGGGTGCTGTCTGTCAAATCCGACATGAACCACGAGATCAATCGCCGGTTCGTTGAGGAAGGCATCGAGATCCCGTTTGCGCAGCGTGACCTGTGGCTCCGTAACCCTGAGGTGCTGACGGGTCAGTCCGATCCGTCCAATGATGCTTCTGCCGTGGATGACGACCTATCACCCCATGCGCCATCGACAAAACCAGTGGACATGACAGCGGACGATCTGGACGCGGCAGGGGATCAGGACGGCGAGGGCGACAACCACTGAGCGTGATGCGATCGGCATTTTCCCGCAAATGGTTATCGGACTGTTTCATTTTGATGTAGTCTGAAGTCATTTGCAGGAGGAATTTTGATGGTTACATTTTCACACAGCCTCGCGCGTATTGCCGTCTGGAATCTGGCCGGCTTCAATCCGGTGAACACAAGTCTGGGTATTCTAGCCAGCAGTGACCGAGTCACCCATCAAATCGAAGGGCTGGCCCTGCTGGACGCCGAACTGATCACTCTGGTCGAGGTCAGCCCCATCGAACATATTGATCGGCTTGCCTTGGGTCTGGCCGATAAGGGGCTGGACTATCAGGTCAAGATCCTGCCGCAGCCCAACGGCAATATCCATATCGGGTTTCTGCACAAACCGGGGGTCTCGGTGACAGGTTTGCAGCTGATCGACGGCTCGGAAGGTGACGATCCCGGCGGACGTCAGGCCCTGATCGCCGATGTCGAGGTCGGCAAATTCAAGGCCAAGCTGATCGCTGTGCATCTTAAATCCGGACGAGACCGGCCCGAGCAGCAGATACGTGACAGCCAATGCAAGATCATCGGTGATAAGATCGCTGAAATCCGCTCGACCCCCGGTCTGACACAACGCACGATTCTGCTGATGGGCGACTTCAACATGATCCCCGGTCAGGACGTCAGCAATTTCCACCATCTTGGTGGGGATGACATGATGGACTTTGTTTCGTGCTGGGATCTGCAAGACCGATTTTCGCATATTCTGGATAGGGGTCGCGCCAATTTACTGGACGGTTTTGCCGTATCACGCACTTATTCCACCGATTATGTCCGCGGCAGCTTGCGACTGTTTCCAATGCACTGGACCATGAATATGGGGCGCGAGGCGTTCAAGGATGAGGTGTCGGATCATCTGCCATTTGTCGCCAGCTTTCGTATTTTCTGACCCGTCCATTTTTACGAAAGGGGCCTTGCGCTCGGTTCAGAAATTCGCATAAGTCACCTCTACCGGAGAGGTGGCCGAGTGGTCGAAGGCGCACGCCTGGAAAGTGTGTAGGCGGGAAACCGTCTCCAGGGTTCGAATCCCTGTCTCTCCGCCATATGCCCTATGTAATCTGAGTTGCCTTGCGGTCTATGCGAGACTGTTTTGTGCACGGCTTTCAATGTGAAGTGACGTGCACAATGCACCGGATTGATGAGATTTGACTCAATCTGACAACAAGGCGATGACTTGATCGGTTTCGGGTCTTCGTCGCGATGCCACTGGCACTTGAACCGCTAGAGCACGCCCTGTCGGGCAGGATTGCGCGTGGGCCGTTACGAGTGCACCAGATTTCAATGGCTCTTCGAGTAAGCATAGGTGCCCCATTAGCACGCCAGCTGCGGCCTTGGCCTCTTCCACGGCAAGGCTGTAAAGCGAAAACTGCGGACCAGTTTTGACATCTGGGACCTCACAACCTGTGCTTCGCGACCATGTGGACCAATCGCTGCTCCACGTCTGATCGTGCAACAAGGGAGTGCCCTGAAACCCGTTGTTGCCGGTCACCCGATCCAGCAGAGCAGGCGCGCAAACCGGTTGGGTTTCATCCTCGCACAGCACAATTTGGTCAGGTGCTTCGTCCAAGGTCGCGAAGAAGATCGCCAAATCGAACATCTCACGCGACAGGCTGGGTGGTGTTTCCAGCGCCGTGACCGAAAAATTGATATGCGGAAAACACTCTCTGATCCGGCGCAATCGTTTGGGCAACCAGAGTTGGGCAACAGCAGGCAAAGCGGCGATGTGAAAATCGGCATTTGGTTTAAGGTTTCGCAAGGCCCGAGCGGCATCGCCCATCTGATCAAAGGCTGTGGTGAAGACAGCGACAAGTGATTGACCTTGGGGCGTCAGTTCAACCCCTTGCGCGTTGCGGCGAAACAGCGGCGCACCTGCCCAACCCTCCAACGCCTTTACATGTTGCGAGATCGCCCCCGGTGAGACGTTCAACTCTTCCGCCGCCGCGACAAAGCTGACATGCCGCGCCGCGGCCTCGAACGCCCTCATTGCATTCAGCGGAGGTCCCTTGGGGCGTTTGGGGGCGACACTCATCGATCTAGCCTTAGTTTTTCTACGCCAAGAAATAACAATTCTGCTTTGCGGTGTCACGCGAAAGCCGCCAAACTGCAAAAAACAGGAGGATGTCAGATGACACTTGTACAAAGAGACTGGGTGCCTGCCGCAAGCGAAACCCTGATTCAGGATATCGCGACAAAGGCCGCCTCGACGTCGTCTGGCGATCTACTGGTCCGGATCGAGCATCTGGCGGACGAAAACCGGCGCATTCACGAAAAAGAGTGCTTCAATCTCAACCCGGCGACAAATGTCATGAACCCGAGGGCCGAGGCGCTATTGTCTTCGGGCATTGGATCCAGACCATCGCTGGGATACCCCGGTGACAAATATGAAATGGGACTGGAGGCGATCGAAGAGATCGAAGTTATCGCCGCAGAACTATGTGCCGATGTCTTTGATGCGCAGTTCGCCGAGGTTCGCGTGCCTTCGGGCGCAATTGCCAACCTCTATGGTTTTATGGCGACCTGCAAACCCGGTGATGCGATAATCGCTCCGCCAGCATCGATTGGTGGCCATGTGACTCATCATTTGGCGGGGTGTGCGGGGCTGTTTGGTCTGCGCACTATTGAGGCCCCCGTCAATGCGGATGGGTATACCGTTGATTTGGACCGGTTGAGGGCATTGGCGAAGACCGAATGCCCCAAGCTAATCACGATAGGCGGCAGTCTGAACCTGTTTGAGCATCCTGTGGCCGAGGTGCGTGCCATAGCAGATGAAATTGGCGCAAAGGTCATGTTCGACGCCGCCCATCAGTGCGGCATCATCGCAGGGCGTGCGTGGTGCAACCCGCTGAAGGAGGGTGCGCATTTCATGACCATGAGTACCTACAAAAGCCTGGGCGGACCGGCCGGGGGTCTGATTGTGTCGAACGATGCAGAAATCGCCAAGGCGCTGGATGCAATTGCTTTCCCCGGTATGACAGCCAACTTTGATGCCGCAAAAACGGCTGCACTTGCCGTCACCATGCTGGATTGGAAAGAGTTCGGCTCAGCCTATGCAGATGAGATGATTGCGATGTCCAAAGCACTTGCTGCCGCGTTGGATGCGCAAGGTGTTCCGGTCTTCGCGGGTGGAGAGGGTTTCACCAATTCTCATCAATTCGCGGTACTGGCAGCGCCGTATGGTGGCGGTCAGACTGCCTCCAAACTGCTTCGTAAATCCGGGTTTCTGGCATGTGGCATCGGATTGCCAGTTGAGCCGGTGGAAGGCGACATGAATGGCCTACGGATCGGCACGCCCGAGCTGGTCCGGTGGGGTATGACAGCAGGAGATGCAGAGCGTCTGGCGGAACTGATCCGACGTGGCTTGAGCGGTGAATCCGTTCTAACCGAGGTATCTGGATGGCGCGCTGAGTTCGACAGGCTGCATTTCGTGATTTGAACA
Organism: Ruegeria sp. SCSIO 43209; assembly: GCF_019904295.1. Lineage (NCBI taxonomy): Bacteria > Pseudomonadati > Pseudomonadota > Alphaproteobacteria > Rhodobacterales > Roseobacteraceae > Ruegeria > Ruegeria sp. SCSIO 43209. The sequence continues at coordinate 1,593,971 of NZ_CP065359.1, read as the reverse complement.
AGCTGCGGCCAATCAGGCAAAGGCCCTGATTGGCCGCTCGCTCAGAAACGCGGTTTAACCGTTATCCGCTTCTTTCAGACCTTCGATCTGAAGGTCGAAACCTTCCTGAATGTGGCTGGTGAAAGTTTCCAGCGCTTCGGTGACATCACCCGTCGCTATCGCGTCAACTAGCGTCAGGTGGTTTCCGAGCGATTTGGAGATATCAACATTCTCAATCGCTGAAAACAGATGGAACGCCATCGCTTTGCCCCAGATCATATCGAACATATCGATAAGAAATTTGTTGCCCGCCTCAACCATGAAGGCACGATGAATGCGTCGGTTTGCGATAAAATAGTCTCGGGTCGTTGGCTGGCTCAGATCTTCTTCGCGACGAATGAGTTCACGCAATCGATCCAGCACCTCTGGTTCTGCGTGTACCGCAAGTATGCGCGCGGCTTGTCCTTCGATCGCGGCACGTGCCTGGTATAGTTGCCGCACCTCGGTCTGGTCCATGCGCGCCAATCGAAATCCGCCGCTGGCGGCCACTTCCAACACGCCTTCAGTCTCCAACCGCATGAGCGCTTCGCGTACGGGCGTCCTGCTGATGTTCAACTCGGCGGCCAGCTTTTCCTGCACCAGCCGATCTTCACCGGTGATCTCGCGACTCATGATGGCTTCGACCAGTTGGTCATAGACCTCGTCCGCCAGGCGTCTGCGTTGTGTTTTGATTTGTTTCAGAGCCACTCGGAGCCTCTCTTTCTGTCCTTCATGAATTCTGTATTCAATAAAACAACTGCTGCCAAGGCGAATGGGGTTGCTATTGTTCGTGTACTGTATACAGTATACAGGAAAGAATGAACAGGGAGCTCTTCATGTGTGGAATTGCTGGTAGAATACTGGCCGCGCCCGGGAAGGTTGGGGCGGATCTTGTTGACCTGATGGATGCGCAGGAACATCGAGGCGCCGACAGCACTGGCTTCGCCGTTTATGGTTTGCCACGAGAAACGGGATACGTTTTACGCGGAATGGGATTCGACAAGTCTCAACAGGATGCGGATCTCTCCGCGTTTGAAACGATATTGCGTGAACACGGAAGCAGCTTTCTGTCTGACCCCCAAATCGTAACGGACCAAAGTCGTCACTATTGCTTTCGGATGGAAATTTCAGACCCAAGGAATCTTCAAGCCTGGGTCGCAGACGCGGATGAGCTGACAGACCGCATTGAAGTACAATCCTGCGGCCGTAGTCTTGAGATCATCAAGGATATTGGTGGTGCCGAAGCCGTGGCAGAAAAGCACGGCGTTCGCGATATGATAGGAACACATGGGCTGGGGCATGCGCGGCTTGCTACGGAAAGTTCGGTATTGCCTAACGCATCGCATCCGTTCTGGGCGCGCCCATTTTCGGATGTCGCGATCGTACATAACGGGCAGATCACCGATTACTTCACCTGGCGCGATAAGCTGACCCGAATGGGTTATCGGTTCTTGACTGAGAATGACAGCGAGTTGATTGCCGTGTGGGTCAGCGACCAGATGAAGGCGGGCCTGACCATGGAGCAGGCGCTAAAGAAGTCCATTACCTCTATCGATGGTGTGTTTACCTACATGATCGCAACGCCAAACGGGATTGGGTTTGCCAAAGACCGATTTGCAATGAAGCCTCTGGTCGTCGTCAACCGCAATGGCGATCTGGCGGCTGCGACCGAAGAACAAGCGGTCCGCCGGGTGATGACCGAGGAATGCGATGTGATCAACTACGACGGCCCGTCGCTGACCGGTATCTGGGGCGTCGGAAACCGGAGTTTGGCGGCATGAATGAGGTGGCTGCAAAGATGGATGAGATCGTCATCGAAGTCGGCAAGCGACATATCCGCGAGGTCAATCGTGAGATAATGGAAGCCTGCACAATGGGTCGGCCGATCCGCGTGGTAGATACGCTGTCTCGTCATAATTTGGGCGTGGGTCTGCCAGACAATGTGGATATCACATTTGAGGGCTCTGTGGGGTACTACTGCGGCGGCCTCAATACCGGGGCGAACATCACAATTGAGCGCAATTGTGGGTGGGCCGTTGGCGAAGGTATGGCCAAAGGGCACATCACTGTCGGTGGCTATGCCGGTATGTCCTGTGGTGCTGCGATGATCGGCGGCACGATCCATGTCAAAGGCGATGCGGGTCCAAGGGTGGGCGTTGCGATGAAAGGTGGAAACATCGTCGTCGAAGGAAAGATTGGCTATCAGTCCGGCTTCATGGCGCATTCCGGTCGGATCATAGCGCTTGGCGGAGCGGGGGAATCCTGTGCTGATGCGCTTTGGGAAGGTGAGGTCTGGGTAGCTGGCGAGGTCGACAGCCTGGGTGTGGATGTCGACGTGATCGAACCGACTGCTGAAGAAGTGGCCGAGGTCGATGCGATCCTCGACCCGCTCGGGCTTGTCGACAGTTCGCGAAATTGGCGCAAAATGGTTTCGGGCCAGCGTCTTTGGTATTTTGAAAGCAGGGACGCAAGCGCATGGCTCATGATCTGAGTAAACCTTACGAATATCCGTTCGACGTTGCCTCGGAAGAGGAAATCAGGTTCCGCGATGCGGGAGCGATCGACGGCCGCCCGGCTGGCGTTCCTTCGTCGTATGACGAAGGAGGATCGACCCGCTGGACACCCGAGGCGATCTCGGAAGTTCACGCGCTGGCGCAGCTTGGGCGCTATCAGGTACGTGGATACAACACGTTCAACAAGCAATTGCCGACTTTTGATGATCTGACATTCGTTCCTGCAACGATGACCCGCCTGCCTCTAGAAGGCTATCGCGAGAATTGCGATACGACGACCGTTCTGGGTGGAGGGCGCGGCCTTGTGGAGCGCCCGCTTGAATTGAAGATCCCGATCTACATCGCTTCAATGTCCTTTGGTGCTTTGTCGGCATCGGCCAAGGCATCGCTGGGTTATGGGGCCTCGAAAGTAGGAACCATGACTTGCACGGGTGAGGGTGGCATGCTGGAAGAGGAGCGCGAAGCCTCCCAACGCCTGCTCTATCAGATGTCACCCGCGCGGTATGGTGTGGATCTGGATCATCTGCGCCGCGCGGATGCCTTGGAACTTGTCGTGGGGCAGGGTGCGAAACCCGGAACCGGGGGTCTGTTGCTGGGTATGAAGGTCAGCCCGCGCGTCAGCCAGATGCGAACTTTGCCCGAAGGCGTGGATCAGCGATCTACGATCCGCCATCCAGATTTTCTCGGCGCTGATGATTTGGCAGTGAAGATTGAAGAATTGCGCATCGCCACCAACTATCAGGTGCCGATCTTCATCAAGATGGGTGCGACACGTCCCCGGTTTGACGTGGCAGTTGCCGCCAAAGCGGGTGCTGATGTTGTAGTAGTTGATGGTGCCGAAGGTGGTACCGGCGCGTCTCCGGAGCTATTGCTAAACCATACCGGAATCCCAACGATGAGCGCTATTCGTGCCGCGCGTGAAGCATTGGACGAATGCGGCATGACCGGCAAAGTCTCTCTGGTCGCTGCCGGTGGCATTCGGTCCGGTGTGGACGCCGCGAAGTGTCTGGCCCTCGGTGCTGACGCTGTGATGATCGGCAACGCGGCCATGGTTGCGCTAGGATGCAACAGTCCGCGCTATCTCGAAGATTACGCGGCGTTGGGAACCTCGCCGGGCGCCTGCCACCATTGCCACACTGGTCGTTGCCCGGTTGGCATTGCGACGCAGGATGAAAGTCTCGAAGCTCGTATGAACCCTAATGCAGGGGCAGAGCGCATTGCGCGCTATCTGACGGCCATGACCATGGAGATTACAGCGCTTGCGAAAGCCTGCGGAAAGTCCTCGGTACACAATCTGGAAACCGAAGACTTGCGTGCGCTTAGCTTTCAAGCGTCAGCTTTCACTGGGGTGAAAATGGCTGGAATTGACAGGGCTTTTGACTGGTGAAAATCGCAGTTCTTGAGTTGACTAGCCACCCGCTGCCATTGTTGGAGGGAATGCCGCGGACTTCACAGCAGATTCAGGAGTGGATCGCCCCACACCTACCGGAAGCCGAGTTCGTAGTAGTCGGGGTCGTTGATGGAGAACCGCTCCCGGACGAGAGCGATTTCGACGGCGCTATAGTCGGCGGATCTGAATTTGGCGTTTATGATGACACGGATTGGATGCAGCCGCTACGTGCCTTCCTGGACCGTTGTCGAGAAATCCGAAAACCAGTCTTTGGTATCTGTTTCGGACATCAGATCATGGCTGACGTCTATGGTGGTCGGGCCGAGAAAGTCGAGGTAGGCAATGTCGTTGGCGCACGGCCCTTCAACTATGGCGGAGATAGCGTGGATGCATATGTCTGGCATCAGGATCAGGTAACAAGCATTCCGGACTCGGCTCGGGTGACCGGATCAGCGGGCCACTGTCCAGTTGGTGCACTGGATTATGATTTTCCTGCCCGCTCTGTTCAGTTTCATCCCGAATACAAGGCGCATCACTTGCGCGATCTGTTCACCAGAGGTCGAGAGGTGCTTTTGTCAGCTACGGAAGCGGATGATGGGATGTCCT